>NZ_CP086610.1:3055000-3355000 GCF_020883495.1 Shinella zoogloeoides
CCGATTGCCCTCAGATTTTCACAATCCCCTCTTCTAGAGGAGAGGAAGAACGAGCGTGATTTGACTCGCAGGCCCTCCTGCGTGCATCTTCCCGCGCTGAATACAAAGCAGCGATACAGGGCGAAGCAGATCGGCATGACCACATACCGGAACATGATCCGATCCCTCGGCAACGAACCGCCGATCCTCGCCGACGGGCGCAAGGCGCCCGACCGTCGGGAAATCTCCCTTCGCTGGCTCTCCGGCACCTTCCTCACCGGCATCACCTCTTCCATTCTCATGGGGGTCGCGCTTTTCGCCGCGCTCGACGGGCGCCAGCAGCTCGCCATTCCGGCCGAGGCCTTCGCCGCGCTCGGCACGCTTACCCAGACGAACAAGACCGGCGAGACGGCCAAGCGCGGCGAACGCGTGCTGGAGCCGACCGTCGTCGCCAAGCCGGCCGATAAGAAGATCATGGAAATTTCCACCATGATCCATGACGGCGAGAAGGAAGTGGTGCGCCGCCAGCCCTTCGCCCATGTGAAGATGGCGCTGGCCGCCAACCACGCCACGAGCGAGGACTATCCGCGCTTCGATCCGCTGGCGATCTTCTCGACGAACGGCAAGGACGCCGCCCCCGCCTCGCGCATGGGCACGATCTATGGTTCCGACGTCGAATCCGAGGTCGCGCTCCAGACGGACGCCTTCCCGACCGGCGGCTCGCCGCTCGACTATGCCGACCAGATGTCGATCGAGGAAGTCGAGGAGAACGTGCGCACCAACGGATCGGTGCTGACCGACGGCAGCTCGCAGGTCGCGTCCCTCTATTATGTCGACCCCCAGCGCTTCGCCTCCGACAGTTCCGATCTCGACCTCATGGGCCTGACGGCCCGCGTGGTCGAGGAGAACATGAGCGTATCGACCTTCGACACGTTGACGCCCGACGACACCGAATATGCCGACGACGTGATTCCGGTGCGCCGCGCGGCCGATATCGACGACGTCATGACGGCTGCCGGCTACACCAAGGCGCAGGCCGACGACCTTTCCGCCTATCTCGAAGACCAGCTCGGCAGCAGGAAGCTTGCCGAGGGCGACGTGATGCGCATCTGCATATCGCAGAAGGGCAAGGAAGCGAACATCGTCAGGGCCAGCGTCTATTCGCGCGGCCGCCATGTGGTGACCGCGGCGCTGGATGACAGCGGCCGCTTCGTACACGGCGCCGAACCGCCGGAGCTGGACGCCGTGGCGACCGCCTTCGACGACGACGGCCGGCCGACGATCATCGCCGGGCGCGACCTGCCCCGCGTCTATGACGGCATCTACCGGGCGGCTCTCTCCTACGGCATGGGCCAGGACATGACCTCCGAGGTCATCCGCATCCTTGCCAGCAATGTCGATTTCCAGGCGCAGCTCCGGCCGACGGATTCGCTGGAGGCCTTCTTCTCCGTCACCGACGAGAACGGCACGGCGACGGAGGATTCGGAAATCCTCTTCCTCGACGCCAAGTTCGGCGACACGGAGACCCGCGTCTATCGCTTCCAGAACCCGGAAGACGATTCCGTCGATTATTACGACGGCGAGGGCAAGAGCATCCGGCAGTTCCTGCTGCGCAATCCGGTTCCGAACGGCACCTTCCGCTCCGGCTTCGGCATGCGACGCCATCCGATCCTCGGCTTCTCGCGCATGCATACCGGCGTCGACTGGGCCGCCCCGCGCGGCACGCCGATCATCGCCGCCGGCAACGGCGTCGTCGAAAAGGCGGGCTGGGATTCGGGCGGTTACGGCAACCAGACGCTGATCCGCCACGCCAACGGTTACGTCTCCTCCTACAATCACCAGAGCGCCATCGCCAAGGGCATCAAGCCGGGCGTGAAGGTTCGGCAGGGTCAGGTGATCGGCTTTGTCGGCACGACCGGCCTTTCGACCGGCCCGCATCTGCATTACGAACTGATCGTCAACGGCAACAAGGTGGATGCGCTGAAGATCCGCCTTCCCGGCGGCAAGTCGCTGGAGGGCAAGGCCCTCGCGCAGTTCGAGGTGGAGCGCCAGCGCATCGACGATCTGCTCGGTCGCGGCGACGCGACACAGGTCGCCGAAACGCACTGACACCCGGCATTCCTGAATGCAAAAAGCGCGGGCCAAGGCCCGCGCTTCGTTTTTTCCCAGACAGTTCCGTGTCAGGCCGCCTTGCTCACCGCCGCGTTGCGCGGCGAGAAGAGCAGCCGGTCAGAACCGGCCGTCACCTTGACGGTCGATCCGTCCGGGATCGCCCCGGCAAGAATCTTCTCCGCCAGCGGATCCTGAAGGTGCTTCTGGATCGCCCGCTTCAGGGGACGCGCGCCATAGACCGGGTCGTATCCCTTCTCGGCCAGCCAGTGCACGGCCTCCTCGTCGAGATCAAGGACAATCTTACGATCCACCAGCAGCTTGCGCAGGCGCTCGAGCTGGATATCGACGATCGCGCCCATTTCCGACCGCCGCAGGCGATGGAACAGGATGATCTCGTCGATCCGGTTCAGGAACTCCGGCCGGAACGCCATCTTCACGACATCCATCACCTGGTCGCGAACCGAATCGCTGTCCTCGTTCTCGCCGAGCGCCGTCAGGTATTCGGCGCCGAGGTTGGAGGTCATGATGATCATCGTGTTGCGGAAGTCCACGGTGCGGCCCTGACCATCGGTCAGGCGGCCGTCGTCGAGGACCTGCAGCAGCACGTTGAAGACATCCGGATGCGCCTTCTCGATCTCGTCGAACAGCACGACCTGATAGGGCCGGCGGCGGACGGATTCGGTGAGCGCACCGCCTTCCTCATAGCCGACATAGCCGGGAGGCGCGCCGATCAGCCGGGCAACGGAGTGCTTCTCCATATATTCCGACATGTCCATGCGCTGGATCGCCGTCTCGTCGTCGAAGAGGAAGCGGGCGAGCGCCTTGGTCAGCTCCGTCTTGCCGACGCCGGTCGGCCCGAGGAAGATGAACGAGCCGATCGGCCGGTTCGGATCCTGCAGGCCGGCGCGGGCGCGGCGGACGGCGCGGGAGACCGCCTGAACGGCATCGCCCTGCCCCACGACCCACTTGCCGAGTTCGTCTTCCATGCGCAGCAGCTTGTCGCGCTCGCCTTCCAGCATCTTGTCCACGGGAATGCCCGTCCAGCGGGAGACCACATGGGCGATATTGTCGGGGGTCACGACCTCCTGCACCATCGGATCGACATCGCCGGCATCGCGGCCTTCGGCCTCCTCCAGCTCCTTTTCGAGCTTGGGGATGATGCCGTAGGCAAGCTCGCCGGCGCGCTGGAACTCACCCTTGCGCTGGGCAATGGCAAGCTCGTTGCGCAACTCGTCGAGCTGGCGTTTGAGATCGGCGGCGCGGCCGAGCTTGGACTTTTCCGCCTGCCAGCGCGCGGTGAGCGCAGAGGCTTCCTCTTCCAGCGCGGCGAGGTCGATCTCGAGCTTTTCGAGACGATCCTGCGACGAGCGGTCGGTTTCCTTCTTCAGGGCCTCGCGCTCGATCTTGAGCTGGATGATGCGGCGGTCGAGTTCGTCCAGTTCTTCCGGCTTGGAATCGACCTGCATGCGCAGCCGCGAGGCGGCTTCGTCCATCAGGTCGATGGCCTTGTCCGGCAGGAAGCGATCCGTGATGTAGCGGTTGGAAAGCGTCGCGGCGGCAACAAGGGCCGAGTCGGAGATACGGACCTTGTGGTGCTGCTCGTACTTTTCCTTGAGGCCGCGCAGGATCGAGATCGTGTCCTCGACGGTCGGCTCATCCACCATGACGGGCTGGAACCTACGGGCAAGGGCCGCGTCCTTCTCGACATGCTTGCGATATTCGTCGAGCGTGGTCGCACCGACGCAGTGCAGCTCGCCGCGGGCAAGCGCGGGCTTCAAGAGGTTGGAGGCGTCCATCGCCCCATCCGCCTTGCCGGCGCCGACCAGCGTGTGCATCTCGTCGATGAACAGGATGATCTCGCCGTCTTCCGCCTGCACTTCGGCAAGAACGGCCTTCAGGCGCTCCTCGAACTCGCCGCGATATTTCGCACCGGCAATCAGCGCGCCCATGTCGAGCGCCATCAGCTTCTTGTCCTTCAGGCTTTCCGGCACGTCGCCATTGACGATGCGCAGCGCAAGGCCCTCGGCGATGGCGGTCTTGCCGACGCCGGGCTCGCCGATAAGGACGGGATTGTTCTTGGTGCGGCGCGACAGGACCTGGATCGTGCGGCGGATTTCGTCGTCACGGCCGATCACCGGGTCGAGGCGGCCTTCGCGCGCATCGGCGGTCAGGTCGCGGGCGAATTTCTTCAGCGAATCGAAGCCCTGTTCCGCGCTCGCCGTATCGGCGGTGCGGCCCTTGCGGATGTCGTTGATGACCTGATTGAGCGAAGTCGGCGTCACGCCGGCCTTGGCCAGAATGTCGGACGTCGCGGCGGATTTCTCGATGGCAAGCGCCAGCAGCAGGCGTTCGACGGTGACGAAGCTGTCACCGGCCTTCTTGGCGGCCTCCTCCGCGGTGGAGAAGACCTTCGCGAGCGGCTGGGCGAGATAGACCTGCCCGTTGCCGCCGGAAACCTTCGGTAGCTTGGCAAGGGCGGCATCGTTGGCGATCCGCGCTTCGCGCGCATTGCCACCCGCCCGCTCGATCAGCGAGGCGGCCATGCCCTGCTCGTCATCGAGCAGGACTTTCAGAACGTGTTCGGGCGCAAATTGCGGATTGCCGTCGGCAAGCGCCTTGGTCTGGGCGGATTGCAGGAAGCCGCGAACGCGCTCGGAGTATTTTTCGATATTCATCATCTGCCTCCATAACTCGGCCGGCCCATCAGGCGCCGGTCGACGATTCAGGATAAGGCTCCCATCTAGGCAAGCCCTCATTCATGCGGGCGCCCGGTCCTGCGACCGGCCAACCGCCTGAAGCGAATATGGTGGAGGAATTTTCGGAATTAAAGGGAGCGTGGAGCGCGCGGCGGCACATTTTTCCAACCACTTGCCGAAACGCAAGAACCCGGCGCGAGGCCGGGTTCTTCGATATCCCAAAAGGATTTCCGCTTATTCGGAAGCGGCTTCCAGCGCCGGGGCGTCACCGCCGGAGGGCTGCTCGCCCTCACCCTCGGCAGCCTGGCCTTCGCCGCGGCGCGGACGGCGCGGACGGGCGGCATTGCGGCGGCGCGGCGCGCGGCCGGCGGCCGGGGCGTCTTCGTCGAGTGCGACTTCGGCCGGCGTACCTTCGATCACCGGCTGCGGGCCGGAACCGTCGACGACGGGCTGCTCGACGGCAACGGGTGCCGGCTCGTCGACGGGCGTCGAATCGATTTCGTCCTGGTCGCGATCGTAACCGTCACGATCGTTGTAATCGCCCCGGTCGGCATTGTCGGAACGGTCGTCACGCGGGAAGCGCTCCTGCATCTGCGCCTGGGCGGCGGCAATGATGCGGTTGTAGTGCTCGGCGTGCTGCAGATAGTTTTCCGCCATGACCCGGTCGCCGGCGCTCTGGGCGTCGCGGGCAAGCGCAGAGTATTTCTCGGCGATGTGCTGGGCCGTGCCCCTGATCTTCACGTCCGGACCCGAGCTGTCGTAGGTCCGCGTCAGGGGATTGCCACCCTTACGGTGGTTGTTGTGATTGTTATTATTGTTGTTGTTATTATTGTTATTACGCCCGCGGCCGCGCTTGTTTTGCTGTCCTGGCCTCATATGTCACTCACCTAACGTATCGTGTCTTGATGATTCATGTGTCTGCAGGCTTGATCGGGACACGCCAGATCAAGCATCCTTACCTGCGGGCAAACCACGCCGGTCGGTGGTCCTGTCGCCGTAAGACGTCAAATTAACAGGTACCCGCACAGGGCAGTCTTCAACCCTAGCAACTCTTCGAGAGAGCAATCCTCGCGATCGGGTCATGCGGGAGCGAATCCCTTTTGCATGACCTCTTGCCCAGTGCGTGGCCGCAAACTATCCCGCTTCCCTCACAATTCCAAGCCTTTTCTTTGCGGCTGCGTAATTTGCTGCGCTTGTGCAGCAAATCCTACACAGACGTTTCTCTGGAAAAGACGAGAACGCGGTCGTTGCCGCCGAGGTCCTGCACCGCTTCGATGCGCGCAAAACCGTTTTCGCGCATGATCGCCGTCACGGTCTCCTTCTGGTCATAACCGATCTCGTAGGCCACCAGTCCGTTTTCCCGAAGGTGATCGTCGGCCCCGGCCGCGATGGCGCGATAGGCATCCAGCCCGTCTTCCCCGCCATCCAGCGCCAGGATCGGATCGTAGAGCCGGACGTCCTCGTCCAGCGTTCCGACCACGGAGCGCACGATATAGGGCGGATTTGACACGATGATGTCGAATGCGCCGGTCACGGCTGCAAACCAGTCGCTTTCGACCGCCTCGAAGCGATCCGCGACCCCATTAATGTCGGCATTGCGCCGGGCCGTTTCAAGGGCGCCCGCCGAATAGTCGGCGCCGACGCCGGTCGCGCCGGGAACGAGATCGAGCAGGGCAAGGCAGATCGCCCCGGTTCCCGTGCCGAGATCGAGGATACGGCAGCCGCCGCCCGCCACCATCTTCTGCGCGTAAGGCACGAGCGTATCGACAAGGATTTCCGTATCCGGCCGGGGTTGCAGCGTTTCAGGCGAAAGCACAAGATCGAGCCGCGAAAAAGCCCGACGGCCGAGGATGCGATGCACCGGCTCGCGCACCGCGCGCCGCGCCAGCGCGCCGTCGATCAGCGCCTGCTGGGATGGGTCGAGCGGACGCGCGCCATCGATGACGAAAGCGGTGGAAGATAGCTTGAGGAGGCCGGCGATCAGCAGTCGCGCATCCTGCGCGGCATCCGCGATGCCCGCCTCGGAAAGCCGGCGGCGCGCCGCGGCCAGTGCCTCGGCGAGCGTCGCGCCGCTCATCGGCCCTGTTCGCCGAGCTGCGCCAGTTGCCCGGCCTGATAATCCGCCACCAGCGCGTCGACCACTTCGTCGATTTCGCCGACCATCATCCGGTCGAGCTTGTAGAGCGTCAGGTTGATGCGGTGATCGGTAACGCGGCCCTGCGGGAAATTGTAGGTGCGGATGCGCTCCGAACGGTCGCCGGAGCCGACCTGGCTCTTGCGGTCCGCCGAACGCTCGCTATCGGCGCGCTGGCGCTCCATATCGTAGAGCCGCGAGCGCAGGATCTGCATGGCCTTGGCGCGATTCTGATGCTGCGACTTTTCCGAACTCGTCACGACGAGACCCGTCGGCAGATGCGTGATGCGCACGGCCGAGTCCGTCGTGTTGACGTGCTGGCCGCCCGCGCCGGACGAGCGCATCGTATCGATGCGGATATCCTCGGCCCGGATCTCGATGTCGATTTCCTCGGCTTCCGGCAGCACGGCGACCGTCGCGGCGGACGTATGGATGCGCCCGCTCGCTTCCGTTTCCGGCACGCGCTGGACGCGGTGTACGCCCGATTCGAACTTCAGCTTGGCGAAAACGCCGCGCCCGGTGATCGTCGCGATGATTTCCTTGAAGCCGCCCGCTTCCCCCTCGCTGGAGGAGATGACTTCCACCTTCCAGCCATGGGCCGCGGCATAACGCTCGTACATGCGGAAGAGATCGCCGGCGAACAGCGCCGCCTCGGAGCCGCCCGTGCCGGCGCGGATTTCGAGGATCGCGCTCTTCTCATCGGCCGCGTCCTTCGGCAGAAGCAGGATCTGCATTTCCTTTTCGAGGCCTTCGAGGCGCTCCTTCAGGTCGGGCAGTTCCATTTCCGCAAGGTCGCGCATCTCGCGATCCGTCGCCTTGTCGGCAAGCAGCGCTTCTAGGTCGGCAATCTCACCATTGACCTTCTCATATTCACGCACCTTCGCGACGACAGGCTGAAGCTCGGAATATTCCGAGGCGAGGCGCACATAGGTCTCCGAATCCGGCCCCGCGGACATGCGTGCCTCGATCTCGCCGAAACGGCGTTCGAGTTCGCGCATCTTTTCAACGGGAAGCTTCGCCACCGTTCAACTCCAGTCAGGTCTTTAAAGCGGGATGCCGTTTTCGGCTGCAAAGTCGGTGAGAATCCGGCGGATGGAAACCGTCGGCTTCAGATCGTCGAGCGCCGGCATCAGCAGCGATTCCAGCTTGCCGGCATCGAGCGAGAGCAGCATGGACTTCACCGGCCCGATCGCCGCCGGCGACATGGAGACCGAGCGGAAGCCGATGCCGAGCAGCGCCATGGCCGAAATCGGCTTGCTCGCCATCTCGCCGCACAGCGTCACGGACGTATCGTTTCGCTCGCCGGCCCGCACGATATCGCGCAGGATGCGCAGGAACGGCCGGCCGAGCGTGTCGAAACGGTCGGAGACGCGGGCATTGCCGCGGTCAACGGCCATGGCGAACTGGAAGAGATCGTTCGAGCCGACCGAAACGAAATCGACTTCGGCCATCAGCTCGTCGAGCTGCCAGAGCAGCGCCGGCACTTCCAGCATCGCGCCGAACTGCAATTTCTTCGGCAATTGCTCGCCGAGCTTCGACTGGCGCTGGATTTCCTTCTGGAGAAGGTCGCGGACCTCCTTCAGTTCGGAAACCTCGGTCACCATCGGCAGCATCAGCCGCAGATCGTTGCCCGCCGCCGCGCGCAGCATGGCGCGAAGCTGGGTCCGCAGAAGGCCCGGCCGGTCGAGCGACAGGCGGATGGCGCGCCAGCCGAGCGCCGGGTTCTCTTCCTCCGCCGCGCGGAAATAGGGCACGACCTTGTCGCCGCCGATATCGAGCGTGCGGAAGGTCACCGGACGCCCGCCGGCATGCTTCAGCACGTTGCGGTAAAAGGCTTCCTGCTCCTCCGCCTTCGGCATGGTCGAGGCGATCATGAACTGGAGTTCGGTGCGGAAGAGGCCGATGCCGGATGCGCCGGATTCGTTGAGATGCGGCAGGTCGACCAGAAGGCCGGCATTCATCTGCAGATTGATCTCGCGGCCGTCCTTCGTCACCGGATCGACAGCCCTGAGCGCCCGGTACTGTTCCTGCCGGCGGGCGCGGAACCGCACCTTCTCCTCATAGGAGCGCTGGAGATCGGGCAGCGGCCGCAGATGCACCCGCCCATCGTCCCCGTCGATGATGATGGAATCGCCATTTTCCGCCAGAGCCACCGCGCCGGCCGCCTGTCCGACCACCGGAATGCCCATGGCGCGTGCGACGATCACCACATGGCTCGTCACCGCGCCCTCTTCCAGAACGAGGCCGCGCACATTCTCGCGCGGATAGTCGAGCAGTTCCGCCGCGCCCATGGCGCGCGCGACGACGATGGCGTCGTTCGGGAAACTGCTGGCCGAAAGCTTCGCGCCGTAGCCGGTGAGCTGGCGCAGCAGGCGGTTCGCCAGATCGTCGAAATCGTGCATGCGCTCGCGCAGATACGGGTCCGTCAGGCGGATCATGCGCGCCTTGGTCTCGCTCTGCACCCGCTCGACCGCCGCTTCCGCCGTCAGGCCGTTGCGGATCGCCTCTTCGAGCTTGCGCACCCAGCCGCGGTCATGCGCGAACATGCGGTAGGTTTCCAGCACCTCACGATGCTCGCCCTCCATCGACACCTCACGGCGCGACAGCATGTCGTCGATGGAAATGCGCAGCGACCCGAGCGCTTCGGCCAGCCGGCCAAGCTCGTGTTCGGAATCCTCGTTGAGCAGGTTCGTGACGACGATGCGCGGCTCGTGCAGCACGACATAGCCAAGGCCGATGCCTTCGCCGAAGCTGGAGCCTTCGATGGCGACGGGACGGGAAAGATCGAGTTCGAGACCGGGCTTGGTGAGCTTCTTCAGCTCGCCCGTCGCCACCATCTCGGCAATCACCATCGCCGTCGTCTCGAGCGCCTCGACCTCGTCTTCGCGGTAGGTGCGGCTCGCCCGGTTCTGCACGACGAGAACGCCGAGCGCCCGGCCCGTGCGCAGGATCGGCACACCGAGGAAGGAGTGATAAATCTCTTCGCCCGTTTCCGGCAGATAGGTGAAGGCGGGGTGCGACTGGGCGTCGGAAAGGTTCAGCGGCCGCGCGGAGGCGGCGATGGTGCCGACGAGGCCCTGCCCCATCTTGAGCTGGGCAAGGTGGACGGCGCCGGGATTGAGGCCTTCGGTGGCGTAAAGTTCGAGAATGCCGTCCGAGCGGAGCACATAGACGGAACACACTTCCGCGACCATGTTCTGCGCGATCTGGCGCACGATCTGGTCCAGGCGCTCCTGCGGCTCGAGCGGCTCCGCCATCAGTTCGCGCAGCCGCTTGAGAAGAACGCGCGGACCCGCGGAGAGGTCTCTCATCGCGTGGCGTCTCCCGAAAATGACGTTACCCCACCGGCGCAAAGACGCGCCGGCGATCACAGGATCGGCGCCGACTCGGCCAGTCCTTACTTCTTATCGAGACCGTAGACGGAATGCAAAGTCCGAACGGCGAGTTCCGCATAGGGGCCGTCGATCAGGATGGAGATCTTGATCTCGGAGGTCGTGATGGCCTTGATGTTGATGCCCTTCTCGGCCAGCGCACGGAAGGCCGAGGCGGCGACGCCCGCATGGCTGCGCATGCCGATGCCGATGACCGAGACCTTCACAAGGCCCGTCTCGTGCTGGATCACGTCGAAGCCGACCTGTTCCTTGGCGCCCTCGAGAACCTTGATCGCCTTCTCCATGTCGCCCGAGGGGATGGTGAAGGTCATGTCGGTCTTCGAGCCGTCCTCGGAAATGTTCTGGACGATCATGTCGACATTGATATGGGCCTCGGCCAGCGGGCCGAAGATCGCGGCCGAAACGCCCGGCCGGTCGGCGACGCGGCGGAGCGAGATCTGCGCTTCATCCTTGGCATAGGCGATGCCGGTTACGACTTCCTGTTCCACGATCTCATCCTCATCACAAATCAGCGTACCGGGCGGGTTCAGAAGATCGCCCATGCCCGGCGCATCGGGGTCCTCGAAAGAGGAGCGCACGAAGGTGCGCACCTTATGCACCATGGCAAGCTCGACCGAGCGCACCTGCAAGACCTTAGCGCCGAGCGAGGCCATTTCGAGCATCTCCTCGAAGGCGATCTTCTTCAGGCGGCGAGCCTTCGGCTCGATGCGCGGGTCGGTCGTGTAGACGCCGTCGACGTCGGTATAGATATCGCAGCGGTCCGCCTTGACGGCGGCGGCGATGGCGACGGCGGACGTGTCCGAGCCGCCGCGGCCAAGCGTGGCGACGCGGTTGTCCGGGCCAAGGCCCTGGAAGCCGGCGACGACGGCAACCTGGCCTTCGCCCATGCGGCGGACCATTTCCGCGCCGTCGATGTCGAGAATGCGGGCCGCGCCATGCGCGTTGTCGGTGCGGATCGGAATCTGCCAGCCCTGCCAGGAGCGGGCGTTGACGCCCATCGACTGAAGCGCGATGGCCAGCAGGCCGGCGGTGACGAGTTCGCCCGAGGCGACGATGGCGTCATATTCGCGCGCATCGTAGAAGGGCGAGCTGGCGCCCGTCACCTTCGGCATGTTCTGCACCCAGGCGACCAGTTCGTTCGTCTTGCCGGACATGGCCGAAACGACGACGGCGACCTCGTGGCCGGCATCGACCTCGCGTTTCACATGACGGGCAACATTGTGGATACGGTCGAGGTCAGCGACGGACGTTCCGCCGAATTTCATCACGATGCGTGCCATGTCTGTGTACCGCTATTTTCGATGTTCGCGCGAGCGCGCGGGGGAAACCGCGGGGTCTCTTAGCGGAAGACCCCGCGCTGTGCAATGCATGGCGTCCCGAAAGTGTACCAATCGGTACGGTTCATCGGATGAAAAGACCCGCGCGCCTTTCGGCACGCGGGCCAGAGGGATTGGATATCGATGGGTCGCGGGCGAAAAATCCGCCCGCGACCCTGCCGATTACTTCTGCCAGCTCTTGACGAGTTCGTCGTAGTTGACCGTCTGCGGCTTTTCCTTCTCGTTCTCGATCTTGAGCTGCGGAGCGAGGTTGCCCTTCGCGACCGCATCCTTGTTCCAGAACTCGATGTCGTGCTCCTCGGCAAGCTTCGGGCCGATATCGCCCTGAACGCCGGCGCGCTCCAGGCGTTCCAGCACCTTTTCCTGTTCGGCGCACAGCGAGTCCATGGCTTCCTGCGACGTCTTGGCGCCGGAAGAGGCATCGCCGATCGCCTGCCACCAGAGCTGGGCCAGCTTCGGATAGTCCGGGATGTTCGTGCCGGTCGGCGACCACTGCAGACGGGCCGGCGAACGGTAGAACTCGATCAGGCCGCCAAGCTTCGGCGCACGGTCCGTGAAGGACTTGTGGTCGAGCGTGGACTGACGGATGAAGGTGAGGCCGACATGGCTCTTCTTCACGTCGACGGTCTTGGAGGTCACGAACTGCGCATAGAGCCAGGCGGCCTTGGCGCGGTCGTCCGGGGTGGACTTCATGAGCGTCCAGGAACCGGCGTCCTGATAGCCGAGCTTCATGCCGTCCTTCCAGTAGACGCCATGCGGCGAGGGAGCGAAGCGCCACTTCGGCGTGCCGTCCTCGTTCACGACCGGCAGGCCGGGCTTCACGAAGTCGGCGGTGAACGCCGTATAGGTGAAGATCTGCTGCGCGATGTCGCCCTGCGCGGGAACGGGACCCGCTTCCGAGAAGGTCATGCCGCCGGCGGCTGCCGGTGCGTAGGCCTTCATCCAGTCGAGGTACTTCTGGATCGAGTAGACGGCAGCCGGGCCGTTGGTGTCGCCGCCGCGGGCAACGCACGAACCGACCGGACGCGACTTCTCGTCGACCTTGATGCCCCATTCGTCGACCGGCAGGCCGTTCGGAATGCCGCGGTCGCCGTTACCGGCCATCGAGAGCCAGGCGTCGGTGAAGCGCCAGCCGAGCGACGGGTCCTTCTTGCCGTAGTCCATGTGGCCATAGACCTTCTTGCCGTCGATCTCGCGGCCGGTGAAGAACTCGGCGATGTCCTCGTAAGCGGACCAGTTGACCGGAACGCCGAGGTCGTAGCCGTATTTCGCCTTGAAGTCGGCCTTGTTCTTCTCATCGTTGAACCAGTCGTAGCGGAACCAGTAGAGGTTCGCGAACTGCTGGTCGGGAAGCTGGTAGAGCTTGCCGTCCGGCGCGGTCGTGAAGGACTTGCCGATGAAGTCGTCGATGTCGAGGTTCGGGTTGGTAACGTCCTTGCCTTCATTGGCCATGAAGTCGCTCAGCGGACGGGCCTGGTTGTAGCGCCAGTGGGTGCCGATCAAGTCCGAGTCGTTGATGTAGCCGTCATAGATGTTCTCGCCCGACTGCATCTGCGTCTGGAGCTTTTCGACGACGTCGCCCTCGCCGATCAGGTCGTGCGTGATCTTGATGCCGGTGATGGCGGTGAAGGCCGGCGCAAGGACCTTCGATTCGTATTCATGCGTGGTGATCGTTTCCGAGACCACCTTGATCTCCATGCCGGCGAACGGCTTGGCGGCGTCGACGAACCACTGCATTTCCTTTTCCTGGCTGGCGCGATCCAGCGAGGACAGGTCGCCGATCTCCGTATCCAGGAACTTCTTGGCGGCATCCATGTCCGCGAATGCGGAACCGGTAAACGCCAGCAGCATGGCCGCCGTCGTCGTCAGAAGTTGCTTTCGCATTTTGATCCTCCCTTAGGGTTTTGCGATTGCAAGTGAGAAGGCCCCTTTCCCCCGGGACCTCCATTTCCTTTGCCTTACACGAAGCGGAAAACGCCGATGGCGTAGACCACGGACAAGGCAAGAGCCCACCACAGGTTGGGGCCGACAAGCCCCAGCCATGCGAGATGAATGAACGCCGAGCCGAGCAGCGACACGAAGAGCCGGTCGCCGCGGGTCGTCTCGAAGCGCAGGATGCCGACGCGCGGCGAACCGCCCGGCCGGGCATATTCCCAGACCGCCATCAGCGCGATCAGCAGGAAGATCGTCAGGAAGAACATGGCCGTCGGGAACGACCAGGCCATCCAGCCGCCCGGAATGAGCGAGGCGAACCAGTCGCGCGCGCCGTCCTTGACGGGAAGCGCCATGACGAGAAGCCCGGCGATGACGGCGTAGATGACGAGCACGGCGGCGAGCGCGACCGGCCAGCGGTTGTTGCGGTTGGCGACGGTGGCCATCAGACCCTCCCCAGGGCGAAGCCCTTGGCGATGTAGTTGCGGACGAAGTAGATCACGAGCGCGCCGGGAATGATGGTCAGCACGCCGGCGGCGGCGAGCACGCCCCAGTCCATGCCCGAGGCCGAGACCGTGCGCGTCATCGTGGCAGCAATCGGCTTTGCGTCCGTCGTCGTCAGCGTGCGGGCGATCAGGAGTTCGACCCAGGAGAACATGAAGCAGAAGAAGGCGGCGACACCGATACCGGAGGCGATCAACGGCACGAAGATCTTCGCGAAGAATTTCGGGAACGAGTAGCCGTCGATATAGGCGGTCTCGTCGATCTCCTTCGGCACGCCCGACATGAAGCCCTCGAGGATCCAGACGGCGAGCGGCACGTTGAACAGGCAGTGCGCGATGGCGACGGCGATATGCGTATCGATCAGGCCGAAGGCCGAGTAGAGCTGGAAGAAGGGCAGCGCGAAGACGGCCGGCGGCGCCATGCGGTTGGTCAGCAGCCAGAAGAAGAGGTGCTTGTCGCCGAGGAACCGGTAGCGCGAGAAGGCATAGGCTGCCGGCAGCGCCACGGATATCGAGATGAGCGTGTTCAGCACCACATAGATGATCGAGTTGATATAACCCGAATACCAGGCCGGATCGGTGAAGATGACGGCGTAGTTGCGGAGCGTCGGCTGCTGCGGCCAAAGCGAGAAGGTGCCGGTGATCTCCTGGTTCGTCTTGAAGCTCATGTTGACGAGCCAGTAGATCGGCAGCATCAGGAAGACGATGTAGAGCGTCGGCACGATCCAGGAAAGATCGCGCTTGCCGGTCGCCCTGGCGCCGGCATTGCTGACGGCGCCCGTCGGAAGCGTAGTTGCGGTGGTTGCCTGTGAGGTCATGGTTTCCTCCCTCACGCCTGTTCGTCGCTGCTGGTCATGACCGTGTAGAATATCCACGACAGCAGCAGGATGATCAGGAAGTAGATGATGGACATGGCCGCGGCCGGGCCAAGGTCGAACTGGCCGATCGCCATCTTGACGAGGTCGATCGAAAGGAACGTGGTCGAGTTGCCCGGACCGCCGCCGGTGACGACGAAGGGTTCGGTATAGATCATGAAGCTGTCCATGAAGCGCAGCAGGAAGGCGATGAGCAGGACGCGCTTCATCTTCGGAAGCTGGATGTAGCGGAACACGGCCCAGCGCGATGCGCCGTCGATCTTGGCTGCCTGGTAATAGGCCTCCGGGATCGAGACGAGGCCGGCATAGCAGAGCAGCACGACGAGGCTCGTCCAGTGCCAGACGTCCATGACGATCAGCGTGACCCAGGCGTCGAAGACGTTGTTGACGTAGTTGTAGCTGATGCCGAGCGCATCCAGCGTGCGGCCGAGCAGGCCGATATCGACGCGGCCGAAGACCTGCCAGATCGTGCCGACGACGTTCCACGGAATGAGCAGTGGCAGCGCCATCAGCACGAGGCAGACCGGCACGCCGAGGCCCTTCTTCGGCATGTTCAGCGCGATCAGGATGCCGAGCGGAATCTGGATCGCGAGGATGATGCCGGAGAAGAGCAGGTTACGCCCGAGCGCCTGCCAGAAGCGGTCGGATTCCAGCACGTCCGAAAACCAGCCGACGCCGTTCCAGAAGAACTGGTTGTTGCCGAACGTATCCTGCACCGAATAGTTCACCACCGTCATCAGCGGGATCACCGCCGAGAAGGCGACGAGCAGCAGGACGGGCAGGACCATGAACCAGGCCTTGTTGTTCCAGGTCTTGTTCATCGTCAGCCCTCCCTGCCGACACGCCAGCTATCGGCGTAGATGTTGATGGCGGCGGGGTCGAAGGTCACGCGCGGGTCGGCGGGAATCTCGCCATCCTCCGGCACGACGATGGCGATCGGCTTGCCGGCGAATTCCGCCCGCACGATCTTCTGGCGGCCGATATCCTCAACCTTGCTGATCGAGACCGGCATGCCGTCGCGCGACAGCGAAATGAATTCCGGGCGGATGCCGAGTTCCGTCCTGGCGCCGGCGGCGATATCCGGCTTGTAGCCGAGGTCGAGCGTCTCTTCCCCGACCTTGATGCTGCTGCCGTCGATGGCGGCCGGCAGCACGTTCATGCCCGGCGAACCGATGAAATAGCCGACGAAGGTGTGGCGCGGCTTCTCGAAAAGCTCGGCCGGCGTGCCGATCTGCACGATCTGGCCGTCATACATGACAACGACCTTGTCGGCGAAAGTCAGCGCCTCGGTCTGGTCGTGCGTGACATAGACCATGGTGAAGCCGAACTGGCGGTGCAGCTTCTTGAGCTGCGAACGCAGCACCCACTTCATATGCGGGTCGATGACGGTCAGCGGCTCGTCGAAGAGGATGGCGTTGACGTCGTTGCGCACGAGGCCGCGGCCCAGCGAAATCTTCTGCTTCTGGTCGGCGGTCAGGCCCCGCGCCGTCTTCTTCGCCCAGCCGGCAAGATCGATCATCTCGAGGATGTCACGCACGCGGCGGTCGACTTCCGGTTCGGCCACGCCGCGGTTGCGCAGCGGGAAGGCCAGATTGTCGTACACCGTCATCGTGTCGTAGATGACCGGGAACTGGAAGACCTGCGCGATGTTGCGCTCCTGCGTCGACAGATACGTGACGTCCCTGCCGTCGAACAGGATGCGGCCCTCGGAGGGCTGCAACAGGCCCGAGATGATGTTGAGCAGCGTGGTCTTGCCGCAACCCGAGGGGCCGAGCAGCGCATAGGCGCCGCCGTCGTTCCACTCGTGATGGACTTCCTTCAGAGAGTAATCCGCTTCCGACTTCGGCTTCTGGCCGTAGGCGTGGCGGATATGATCGAGATTGATGCGTGCCATGGTCCTCTCCTCAGGCCGCCGCGGTCGCGGGTTCCGCGATCGCCTTGCCGTCCGTGCCGAAGGCCATCAGATGGCGCGTGTCGACATGGACGGTGATGACCGCCTCCGGCTCGATGTCGTGGATACCGGGCGAGAGCATGACCCAGCGGCTGCCCTCGAATTCGATATGGATGAAGCTTTCCGAACCCGCGATTTCCGAGATCGCCGTGCGCGCCTGAAGGCTCGCCGAGGCCGGCGTCTGGCTCGTCAGCGACAGGTGGTGCGGATGGAAGGCGATGGTGCAGGGGCCGTCCGGCACGCCGGCAAGATGCGCGGGCACCGGCAGCACCGGCTTGCCGCCGATCTCAAAATGCCCGCCCTTCCTGACGACCTCGACCGCATTCAGCGGCGGATCGGCGAAGGTGCGCGCGGTCAGAAGGTCGATCGGACGTCGATAGACGTCGATGGTGCGGCCGAACTGCGTGATGCGGCCCTGCGAGAGCGCCGCCGTATTGCCGCCGAGAAGCAGCGCCTCGGACGGCTCGGTCGTCGCATAGACGAAGATCGCGCCGGAGGCGGCGAAGATCTTCGGCAGTTCGAGGCGCAGTTCCTCGCGCAGCTTGTAGTCGAGGTTGGCGAGGGGCTCGTCGAGCAGCACGAGGCTGGCATTCTTGACGATGGCGCGGGCAAGCGCCGTGCGCTGCTGCTGGCCACCGGAAAGGTTGAGCGGCGTGCGGTCGAGATAGGGCGTCAGCTTCAGGAGATCGGCCGCCTTGCGCACTTCGCGGTCGATGGTCGCGCTGTCCGCGCCCTTGATGCGCATCGGCGAGGCGATGTTCTCGTAGACCGTCAGCGCCGGGTAATTGATGAACTGCTGGTAGACCATGGCGACGCCGCGATCCTGCACGCGCACGCCCGTCACGTCCTTGCCGTCGAACCAGACGGAGCCGGAGGTCGGCTTGTCGAGGCCGGCCATCAGCCGCATCAGCGAGGTCTTTCCCGAAAGCGTCGGGCCGAGCAGCACGTTGAGCGAGCCGCGCTCGAGCACGAGACTGGTCGGATGGATATGCGTTTCCGCCCCCGCCACCTTCTCGATGTTTCTAAGTTCCAGCATTCCTATCTCCGTCGTTCCTCCCAGCCACCGGATCAGGGTGTGCTAGTGGGGGGCCGCCCTTGCTGCCGCCATGTAGTCTTCCAGCGCGGTCGCTTGCGCGGCCGTCAGGTGCAATCCTCGTTTGGTCCGCCGCCACAGCACGTCTTCGGCGTGCCGGGCCCATTCTTCCTTCATCAGCCAGCGCACTTCGCGCTCGTAGAGGTCGCTGCCGAAATGCCGGCCGAGGTCCTCGGACGACGTCGCGCCGTCCAGCATGTTCGCTGCCCGCGTGCCGTAGAGCCGCACGAGCCGGCGGGCATGGGCCGGCGCGAGGAAGGCGAAGCGCGCGGAAAGCGTTTTCACCTCGGCATCGAAGCCGTCCACCTTGAAATCGCCGCCCGGCAGGCGGGAATTCGCGGTCCAGCGGTCACCCTTGGCGCCGATGGATTCGCCGATCTTCTCCAGCGCCGATTCCGCCAGACGCCGGTAGGTGGTGAGCTTGCCGCCGAAGATGTTGAGCAGCGGGGCCTGGCCGTCGCCGCCCTCGACCTTCAGCACGTAGTCGCGCGTCGCTTCCTGCGCCTTGCTGGCGCCGTCGTCGAAGAGCGGGCGCACGCCGGAATAGGTCCAGACGATGTCTTCGCGCTGCACCGGCTCGGCGAAATACTCGCTGGCCGAAGCGCAGAGGTAATCGATCTCGGCATCGCTGATGCGCACGTCGCGGGGATCGCCCTGATAGTCCCGGTCGGTCGTGCCGATCAGCGTGAACTCTTCCTGGTAAGGAATGGCGAACATGATACGCCCGTCCGGGTTCTGGAAGAAGTAGGCGCGCGGATCGGAGAATTTCTTCTTCACGACGATATGGCTGCCCTGCACGAGGCGGACATTGTGGACGTCGTTGCGGCCGAAAGCGGCGGAGAGAACCTTGTCCACCCAGGGACCGGCGGCATTGACCAGCATGCGGGCGCGCACCGTCTCGCGGGCGCCGGTATCGACATTCTCCGTCTCGACGTTCCAGTGGCCGTTTTCCCGGCGCGCGGCGACGACCTTGGTGGCCGTGCGGATATCCGCGCCACGGTCGGCCGCATCGCGGGCGTTCAGAACCACGAGGCGGGCATCGTCCACCCAGCCGTCGGAATATTCGAAAGCCTTGCGGAAGAGCTTCTTCAGCGGGCCGCCGGCCGGATCCTTGGCAAGGTCGAGCGTCGCGGTCGCCGGCAGCAGCTTGCGGCCGCCGATATAGTCGTAAAGGAAGAGGCCGAGGCGGATGAGCCAGGCCGGGCGCAGGCCGCCCTTCTGGAACGGCAGCACGAAGCGCATCGGCCAGATGACGTGCGGCGCCATGGCCCAGAGCACTTCGCGCTCCATCAGTGCCTCGCGCACGAGGCGGAATTCGTAGTGCTCGAGGTAGCGCAGGCCGCCATGAATGAGCTTGGTGGAGGCGGAGGACGTGCCGGACGCGAAATCCTTCATCTCGGCGAGCATCACCGAATAGCCGCGACCGGCGGCATCGCGCGCGATGCCGCAGCCGTTGATGCCGCCACCGATGACGAAGATATCGCGGATCACGTTGCCGTCCAATTTCCCCTCCCATTTCGCATCGCACAATTCTGTGCATTTGCGAAAGCAGATGGAGTTAAAACGAAAACATTTCGAATGTCAAACGAATGCGAGAAGAAATACCATATCCCTGTATCAGGCCTGTGACGCGGTCTCCACGAGACGCGCGTCATGCTCCTGGCAAATGGCGCGAATGCCCTCGAAAGGACAGCTATCCGTGATGAAGGTATGGACCTGCGAGAGGTGGCCGATCCGGACGGGCGCGGTCCTTTCGAATTTCGTCGAATCCGAAACCAGAATGACATGGCGCGCATTGGCGATGATCGCCTGCGCCACCTTCACCTCGCGATAATCGAAGTCGAGCAGCGCGCCGTCCTCGTCGATGGCCGAAACGCCGATCACGGCGTAATCCACCTTGAACTGCCGGATAAAATCGACCGCCGCCTCCCCGACGATACCGCCATCCGCCCCGCGCACCACGCCGCCGGCAATCACCACCTCGATGGAGGGATAGACGCGCAAGCGATTGGCGACATTGATATTATTGGTGATGACCATCAGTTCCTTATGGTCAAGCAACGCCTCGCCGACGGCCTCCGTCGTCGTGCCGATATTGATGAAGAGCGAGGAATTGTCGGGGATCATTGCCGCAGCCGCACGACCTATCGCCTGCTTTTCCGGCGCGGCTATGGAGCGGCGCGCCTCGTATTTCACATTCTCGTTGCCGCTCGGGAACAGCGCCCCGCCGTGAATGCGCGTCAGCACCTTGTTGTCGCACAGATCGTTGAGGTCCTTGCGGATGGTCTGCGGCGTCACGGAAAAGCGCGAGGCGAGGTCTTCCACGAGCACGCGCCCCTCGACTTTTGCGAGATCCACGATCTCCGCCTGCCGGCCCGTCAGAAACATGTGCTCCTCCTTATGCTTTCGTTTTCTTTCATCATATGCAAAAACGAAAGCACATCAATTGATCCGTTCTGCCTTCTTGGAGAGTGCCCCGGTTTTTGTGATACTGGGCCGCAGCAGGACACCGGGAGGACAGACCATGTTTCATCCAGCCTTGTTCAAGGGCGCCAATATCGTCGTGACCGGCGCGGGGCGCGGCATCGGGCTGGAGATCGCCCGGCAGTTCCTCGATTGCGGCGCACATGTGCTGCTGCATGGCGGCCGTTCGGCTTCCGGCCCGCTGCCCGATTTCCTCGAAAATGCCGTGGCGGACGCCCGCGCGCATATCGTCTATTCGGACTTCCTCGAAGAGGGTGGGATCGGTGCGCTGCTGCAACGGGTGGACAGCCTCTTCCCGCATGTCAACGTGCTGATCAACAATGCCGGCACCATGGTCGGCCGCTTCCCGGCCGCCGATCTCACCGACGAGGAATACGAAACCATCGTGCGCCTCAACCAGACCTCCGTCGTCGAGGTGACACGCGGGCTGCTGCGCGCGCTGCGCCGCGCGCCGCATGCGGCCATCGTCAACACGGTCTCCATTTCGGCGCTGACGGGCGGCAGCCCCGGCTCGGCGATCTATTCGGCCACCAAGGCTTTCGTCTCCACCTATTCCAAGGGGCTGGCGCGCGAACTCGCGCCGGACGGCATCCGCGTCAACTGCGTCTCGCCGGGCACCATCACCACCGATTTCCATGCGCGCTACTCGACCGCCGAGAAGCTGGAAGCGACGCGCAAGACCATTCCGCTCCAACGCCTCGGCACGGCGGAGGACTGCGCCCCCGCCTATCTCTTCCTCGCCTCCAATGCGCTCTCCGGCTATGTCACCGGCCAGGTGCTGGAGGTGAACGGCGGCCAGCTCATCTGCTGACCACCCTCTCGTTCAGGCGTTGACGTCGACGACGACACGTCCCTTGACCTTGCCGTCGAGAATGAGGTTCGCCAGTTCCGGCAGGTCGGAAAGCCGATGCTCGACCACCATGGCCTCCAGCTTGTCCATCGGCAGGTCGGAAGCGATGCGGTTCCAGGCGTCGACGCGCTGATCATAGGGCCGCATGACGGAATCGATGCCGAGCAGGCTGACCCCGCGCAGGAGGAACGGGATGACCGTGAAGGAGGGCACCACGGCACCGGCCGCAAGGCCGACCGACGCGACGGCGCCATCGTATTTCATCTGCTTGAGCACGCGCGCCAGCATGTCACCGCCCACCGCGTCGACGGCGCCGGCCCAACGCTCGGATTCGAGCGGCCGGCTGCTCGCCTCCGCCAGTTCCGCGCGATCGATGATCGTCTCCGCCCCGAGGCCCTTGAGATAGTCCGCCGTCTCCGGCCGGCCCGTCACCGCCGCGACGGAATAGCCGAGCCGCGCCAGCAGCGCGACGGCGACCGAGCCGACGCCGCCGGCCGCGCCCGTCACCAGCGCCTCGCCCTTCAGCGGCGAAAGCCCCGCCTTTTCCAGCGCGATGACGGAGAGCATCGAGGTCAGCCCCGCCGTGCCGATCGCCATGGCCTGCCGGGTCGAAATGGTTTCCGGCAGCGGCACCAGCCAGTCAGCCTTCACCCTGGCGCGCGTCGCAAAGCCGCCCCACCAGATTTCGCCGACGCGCCAGCCGGTCAGCACCACCCGGTCGCCGGGCCGGTAGCGCGGATCGTCGGAGACCTCGACCGTGCCGGAAAAATCGACGCCCGGCACATGCGGGAAGGTGCGCACCAGCCCGCCCTTGCCATTGATGCAAAGCCCGTCCTTGTAGTTGAGCGTCGAATATTCGACCGCGACGGTGACGTCGCCATCGGGAAGCCGCGAATCCTCAAGCTCCCGGATATTGGCGGAAACCGCACCGTCCGCTCCCTTTTCGACCAGCAATGCCTGAAACGTCATGGCGTCCTCCTCGTGATCCCTGATGCGACAGATATAGGGCGCGGGGCATTGGTGCCGCCACTGTTCTTTTGTATCAAGGCGATGGAGGCCCGCATGATCGACAAGCTGGAATATTTCATCGCCCTTGCCCGCGAACGGCATTTCGCCCGGGCGGCGGAGGAACTCGGCATCTCGCAGCCGACCCTTTCGGCGGCGATCCGCCAGTTGGAAGACCAGCTCGGCGTGATGCTGGTCGTGCGCGGCTCGCGCTTCCAGGGCCTGACGCCGGAGGGCCAGCGCGTGCTGGAATGGGCGCGGCGCATCGTCGGCGACACGCGCACCATGCGCGAGGAGATGCGCGCCGCGCGCAAGGGCCTGTCCGGCCATATCCGCCTCGCCGCCATTCCGACGACGCTTGCCATGGTGCCGCGCATCACCGCGCCCTTTCAGGAAAAACACCCGGACGTCACCTTCTCCATCGTCTCCACCACCTCGATCCAGATCCTCGGCCTTCTCGAAAATCTGGAGATCGACGCCGGCCTCACCTATCTGGAAAACGAGCCGCTGGGGCGCGTGACGAGCGTGCCGCTGCTGCACGAGCACTATTGTCTCATCACGGCCAAGGGCGGCCCGTTTTCGGATCGCGAAAGCGTGACCTGGCAGGAGGCCGGCAGCGTTAGGCTTTGCCTATTGACTGCCGATATGCAGAACCGCCGCATCATCAACCGTCATTTCACCGATGCCGGCATCACCATCCAGCCATCGCTCGAATCCAACTCGATGATCGTCCTGCTTTCCCATGTCCGCACCGGACGCTGGAGCAGCATCATGCCGAAGAATGTCGCACGATCCTTCGGTTTTCATGACGAATTGAGTATAGTTTCGCTGGTCGAACCGAACCCCGAACACACGGTCGGCCTCGTCGCCACCCATCGCGAACCCTTCACCCCGCTCGTCTCCGCCCTGCTGCATGAAGCGCGCATCCTGGCCGAGGCCGGAATGGATTGATAGGAATTTCCTATTGCTTGACGAGACAGCTTTATTGACCCGTCGTCTCCCACCTGAGAAGCTGCTAGAATGGTGGCGGAAATCGAAAAGGCTCGATCTTCGCCGAGGAATTTCAATCGCATCGGCGCGCCGGACCTCTCGATCTTCCTGCGGTTCATATGCGTCGGTCGGGAGGTTGGCCCATGAACGTGCACGTCGCCGGCAGCGATGTCGAAACCAGAACGCTGGCAATCGTCGGCGAACTGAAGCGGCTTGAAGGGCCGCTTCTTCCCATCCTGCACGAGATTCAGGCCGAGTTCGGCTATGTGCCGCAAGAATGCCTGCCGGTCATCGCCCGCGAACTGAACCTGTCGCGCGCCGAGGTGCATGGCGTCGTCACCTTCTATCACGACTACCGCGACCACCCGACCGGACGGCACGTATTAAAACTCTGTCGCGCCGAAGCCTGCCAGTCGATGGGCGGGGACGCGGTCGCCGAGCGCATCAAGGCGCTGCTCGGCATCGATTTCCACCAGACGACAAAGGACGGCGCGGTGACGCTGGAACCCGTCTACTGTCTCGGCCTCTGTTCCTGCGCACCCGCCGCCATGCTCGACGGCGAGGTGCATGGACGGATCGATCCGGACCTTGCGCAGGAACTCGTCGCGGAGGCACGCCGATGACCACACGCATCTACATTCCCCGCGACGCCGCAGCCCTTGCGCTGGGCGCCGACCGCGTCGCCAAGGCCCTCTCCACCGAGATCGCCGCCCGCAAGCTCGACGCGACCATCGTGCGCAACGGCTCGCGCGGCATGCATTGGCTGGAACCGCTGGTCGAGATCGAGACGACCGAAGGCCGCATCGCCTATGGCCCGGTAAAACCCTCCGACATTGCCGGCCTTCTCGACGCCGGCCTCGTTTCGGGCGGCAATCACCCGCTCTGTCTCGGCAAGACGGAAGACATCCCCTTCCTCAAGAACCAGACCCGCCTCACCTTCGCCCGCTGCGGCGTCATCGATCCCGTCTCGCTGGAGGACTACAAGGCCCATGGCGGCCTGAAGGGCCTTCGGACGGCTATCGCCATGGTCCCGGCCGATGTGGTCAAACAGGTCACCGACAGCGGCCTGCGCGGTCGCGGCGGCGCGGGCTTCCCGACCGGCATCAAGTGGAAGACCGTGCTCGATGCGGCGGGACCGCAGAAATACATCGTCTGCAACGCCGACGAGGGCGACAGCGGCACCTTCGCCGACCGCATGATTATGGAAGGCGATCCCTTCGTGCTGATCGAGGGCATGGCGATTGCGGGCCTGGCGACCGGCGCGACCAAGGGCTATGTCTACACCCGCTCGGAATATCCGCACGCCATCGCCGTCATGAGCGAGGCGGTCGAGGTCGCGCGCGCCGTCGGTGTGCTCGGCCCGTCCGTGCTCGGCTCGGGCAAGGCGTTCGACATGGAGATCCGCACCGGGGCGGGCGCCTATGTCTGCGGCGAGGAAACGGCCCTTCTCAACAGCCTCGAAGGCAAGCGCGGCGTCGTGCGCGCCAAACCCCCGCTGCCGGCCCTGCAGGGCTTCCTCGGCCGCCCGACGGTTGTCAACAATGTCATATCCCTCGCCTCCGTGCCGATCATCATGGACAAGGGCGCGGACTATTACCGCGACTTCGGCATGGGCCGCTCGCGCGGCACGATCCCGATCCAGATCGCCGGCAATGTCAGGCATGGTGGCCTCTACGAGACCGCCTTCGGCCTGACGCTCGGCGAGATCGTCGATGAGATCGGCGGCGGCACCGCCTCCGGCCGCCCGGTCCGCGCCGTACAGGTCGGCGGCCCGCTCGGCGCCTATTTCCCGCGCGCGCTGTTCGATACGCCCTTCGACTACGAAGCCTTCGCGGCGAAGGACGGCCTTATCGGCCATGCCGGCATCACCGTCTTCGACGACACGGTCGACATGCTGAAACAGGCGCGCTTCGCCATGGAATTCTGCGCCGTCGAAAGCTGTGGCAAGTGTACGCCCTGCCGCATCGGCTCAACCCGCGGCGTCGAGACAGCCGACAACATCGCGCGCGGCATCGAGCCGGAGAAGAACCGCGAACTGCTGACCGACCTCTGCAACACCATGAAGTTCGGCTCGCTCTGCGCATTGGGCGGTTTCACGCCCTACCCTGTCATGAGCGCCATGACGCATTTCCCGGAAGACTTTTCGCCGGCACCGATAGCGGAGGCAGCGGAATGAGCGAGACGGAAAAGGTCAAGGGTCCGGCCTCCTACTTCCCTTCCATCGAGAAGACGTACGGCCAGCCGATAGAGCACTGGAAAGACATCATCCGCGCGCAGGATGGCAAGGCACATATGCAGATCGTCGCGTTCCTTAAGGAAACACACGGTCTCGGCCATGGCCATGCCAACGCGCTCGTCGCGGCGACGCTCGCCGAGACAAAAGCCTGAGACTTGAACCCAAGCCGCCGCCAATCAGCGGTGCAGAATTGCCCGGAGGTTCCCATGCCCCTCGTTCCTGAAATCGACTTCGGTACCCCCGCCTCCCGCTCGCAGAAGATGGTGACACTCACCATCGACGGCAACGAGATTTCCGTTCCCGAGGGCACCTCCATCATGCGCGCCTCCATGGAGGCCGGCATTCAGGTGCCAAAACTCTGCGCCACCGACATGGTCGACGCCTTCGGCTCCTGCCGCCTCTGTCTCGTGGAGATCGAGGGCCGGGGCGGCACGCCCGCCTCCTGCACCACGCCCGTCGCGCCGGGCCTCGTCGTCCATACCCAGACGAGCCGCCTCAAGCAGATCCGCAAGGGCGTGATGGAGCTTTACATCTCCGACCACCCGCTCGACTGCCTGACCTGCGCGGCGAACGGCGACTGCGAATTGCAGGACATGGCGGGGGCCGTCGGCCTGCGCGACGTGCGCTACGGCTACGAGGGCGACAACCACGTCAAGGCCCGGAGCAACGGCGAGGCGAACGCCCGCTGGATGCCGAAGGACGAATCGAACCCCTATTTCACCTACGACCCCTCCAAGTGCATCGTCTGCTCGCGCTGCGTGCGCGCCTGCGAGGAAGTGCAGGGCACCTTCGCGCTGACCATCGAGGGCCGCGGCTTCGACAGCCGCGTCTCGCCCGGCATGCACGAGAATTTCCTCTCCTCCGAATGCGTCTCCTGCGGCGCCTGCGTGCAGGCCTGCCCGACCGCGACGCTCACGGAAAAGTCGGTCATCGAGATCGGCCAGCCGGAACATTCCGTCGTCACCACCTGCGCCTATTGCGGCGTCGGCTGCTCCTTCAAGGCGGAGATGCGCGGCGAGGAACTGGTGCGCATGGTGCCGTGGAAGGACGGGCAGGCCAACCGCGGCCATTCCTGCGTCAAGGGCCGCTTCGCCTATGGCTATTCGACCCATCGTGAACGCATCCTCAACCCCATGATCCGCGAGAAAATCTCCTATCCCTGGCGGGAAGTGACCTGGGAAGAGGCCTATGCCCATGTCGCGTCGGAATTCCGCCGCATCCAGTACCAATATGGCCGCGATTCCGTCGGCGGCATCACCTCCTCGCGCTGCACCAACGAGGAGACCTATCTCGTCCAGAAGCTGATCCGCGCCGGCTTCGGCAACAACAATGTCGACACCTGCGCCCGCGTCTGCCATTCGCCGACCGGCTACGGCCTCGGCCAGGCCTTCGGCACCTCCGCCGGCACGCAGAACTTCGACAGCGTCGAGTTCACCGATGTCGTGATCATCATCGGCGCCAACCCCACCGACGCCCACCCGGTCTTCGGCTCGCGCCTCAAGAAGCGCCTGCGCCAGGGTGCAAAGCTCATCGTCATCGATCCGCGCCGCATCGACCTCGTCTCCTCGCCGCACATCAAGGCGTCCTATCACCTGCCATTGCGCCCCGGCACCAACGTCGCCGTCGTCACGGCGCTTGCCCATGTCATCGTGACGGAAGGTCTTTACGACGAGGCATTCATCCGCGAGCGCTGCGACTGGTCGGAATTCGAGGACTGGGCCGCCTTCGTCGCCGAACCGCGCCACAGCCCGGAGGAAACCGAGGCGCTGACCGGCGTTCCGGCCGAGGCGCTGCGCGGCGCGGCCCGCCTCTTCGCCACCGGCGGCAACGGCTCGATCTATTACGGCCTCGGCGTCACCGAGCACAGCCAGGGCTCGACCACCGTCATGGCCATCGCCAACCTCGCCATGGCGACCGGCAATATCGGCCGCGAGGGCGTCGGCGTGAACCCGCTGCGCGGCCAGAACAACGTGCAGGGCTCGTGCGACATGGGCTCCTTCCCGCATGAGCTGCCGGGCTACCGCCACATCTCCGACGATGCCACCCGCGACGTATTCGAGAAGATGTGGGGCGTGAAGCTCAACAACGAGCCGGGCCTTCGCATCAACAACATGCTGGACGCCGCCGTGGAAGGCACGTTCATGGGCCTCTACATCCAGGGCGAGGACATCCTCCAGTCCGACCCGGACACGCGGCACGTCTCCGCCGGCCTCGCCGCCATGGAATGCGTCGTCGTTCAGGACCTCTTCCTCAACGAGACGGCGAACTACGCCCATGTCTTCCTGCCCGGCTCGACCTTCCTCGAGAAGGACGGCACCTTCACCAATGCCGAGCGCCGCATCAACCGCGTGCGCCGCGTCATGACGCCGAAGAACGGCTATGCCGACTGGGAGGTGACGCAGAACCTCGCCAAAACGATGGGTCTCGACTGGAACTACGCCCACCCGTCCGAGATCATGGACGAGATCGCCGCGACGACGCCGAGCTTCGCCCTCGTCTCCTACGACTACCTCGACAAGATCGGCTCGGTTCAGTGGCCCTGCGACGAGAAGCATCCGCTCGGCTCGCCGATCATGCACACGGACGGCTTCGTACGCGGCAAGGGCAAGTTCATCCGCACGGAATATGTCGCGACCGACGAGAAGACCGGCCCGCGCTTCCCGCTGCTGCTCACCACCGGCCGCATCCTCAGCCAGTACAATGTCGGCGCGCAGACCCGACGCACCGATAACGTGGTCTGGCACGAGGAGGACCGGCTGGAAATCCATCCGCACGACGCCGACAATCGCGGTATCCGCGACGGCGACTGGGTGCGGCTGGCAAGCCGGGCCGGCGAGACGACGCTGCGCGCCCTCGTCACCGATCGCGTTGCGCCGGGCGTCGTGTACACGACCTTCCACCATCCGATGACGCAGGCAAACGTCATCACCACCGACTTCTCCGACTGGGCGACGAACTGCCCGGAATACAAGGTGACCGCCGTGCAGATTTCCCCCTCCAACGGCCCGTCCGACTGGCAGGTGGAATATGACGAGCTGTCGAAGCGGTCGCGCCGCATCGCCGGCAAGCTGGAGGCGGCGGAGTAGGAGCCTCGCGTGGCGGATTTCGCATCCTCGATCAAGGTTCCCGAAACCGCCCGCCGCAACGGGCGGATGGCGGAAGGCGAACGCTTCGTGCCGGAGGAGACCCCGGTCGCCTTTTCTTATGCCGGCTCGACCCATGCCGTGATGATGGCGACGCCCGCCGACCTTGAGGATTTCGCCTACGGCTTCAGCCTGACGGAAGGCATCATCGACGACCCCGCCGAAATCGAGACCGTCGAGATCGTGCAGGAAGACAAGGGCATCGACCTGCAGATCCACCTTGCCGATGCGCAGAACGACGCGCTGACCGCCCGCCGCCGCCACATGGCCGGCCCCGTCGGCTGCGGCCTTTGCGGCATCGAGTCCATCGAGCAGGCCGTGCGGGTCACGCCGTCCGTCCGTTCATCCCCGCTTACCCTCAGCGAAGACGAGGTCGTGGAGGCCGTGCGCCTGCTGAACGGCCAGCAGCCGCTGCATATGGCGACGCGCGCCGTGCATGGCGCGGGCTTCTATGTACCGGGCGCGGGTCTCATCGCCGTGCGCGAGGATGTCGGCCGGCACAATGCGCTCGACAAGCTCGCCGGCGCGGCGCGGCGCGCGGGCCATGCCGGCGCGGCGGGCGCGGTGGTGGTGACAAGCCGCGTTTCCGTCGAGATGGTGCAGAAGACGGCCATTGTCGGCAGCCCCTTCATCATCGCCATTTCCGCGCCGACGGCGCTTGCCATCCGCACGGCGCAAGAGGCCGGCATGACGCTGATCGCGCTGGTGCGCGGCGACGAGTTCGAGATTTTCACCGGTGCGGAACGCATCGTCTCCGGCCCCGCAAGACGGGCCGGCAACGGTTAGGAGACAGAAATGTCCGAAGGCAACAAGCTCGTCAGGATGGCGAACCAGATCGCTACCTTCTTTCATTCGCAGCCCGCAAGCGAAGGCCCGGACGGTGTGGCGACCCATATCAACAAGTTCTGGGAACCGCGCATGCGCCGCCAGCTCTTCGACATCGTCGACAACCACGGCGGCGAGGGTCTCGACGTGCTCGTCCTGGCGGCCGTGCCGCTGATCCATCGCCCGCCGCCGGCGGAGGTGCCGGCAGCAAGCCGCTAGAAGGCGCTCAGAATTCCTCCCAGGCCTCGGCAGCCGGTGCGGCGGAGCCGCGCGATGCGCGCATGTTGCGGGCCACCGCATGAAGCTGCGCGACATTGGCCGGAGCGAGCGGACCGCCGCGCTGGACGGCCTGCGCATTGCCGGCAAGCTTGAACCGGCGGATCAGGGCGTGCAGCGCATCGGCCTCCCGCGCCATGGCGTGGCTGGCCGCCGTGCTTTCCTCCACCATGGCCGCATTCTGCTGCGTCGCCTGGTCCATCGCATTGACCGACTGGTTGATCTCGCGAAGGCCCGTCGACTGCTCGCGCGAGGCCTCGACGATGGCCACGACATTGGCATGCACGTCCTGCACCTGCGCGAGGATTTCCTGCAGCGCCTGGCCGGTCTCGTCGACCAGCGCCACGCCGCTCTTCACCTGCTCGCCGGAGGTGGTGATCAGCGCCTTGATGTCCTTGGCCGCGCTCGCCGAGCGCTGCGCCAGTTCCCGCACTTCCTGCGCAACGACGGCGAAGCCCTTGCCCGCCTCGCCGGCCCGTGCGGCTTCCACACCGGCATTCAGCGCCAGAAGATTGGTCTGGAAGGCGATATCGTCGATGACGCCGATGATATTGGAGATTTCCCGCGAGGACTGCTCGATCTGCCCCATGGCGTCGATCGCCTTCTTCACCACCTCGCCGGACTTTTCCGCCCCGGCCCGCGTCTTGCTCACCAGCGTGCCGGCCTCGTCGGCCCGGCGGCTCGAATCGCCGACCGTCGTGGTAATCTCGTCCAGCGCCGCCGCCGTCTCCTCGACGGAGGCCGCCTGCTGCTCGGTGCGCTTGGCAAGGTCGTCCGCCGCCGAGCGGATTTCCTGCGCGCCCGAAGCAATCGCATTGGCATTGGTCTCGACCGTGCGCATCGCCTCGTGCAGGCCGGCGACCGCCTCGTTGAAGTCCTTGCGCACCACTTCCATGGAGGGCACGAAGGTGCTGGAAAGGTGCTGCGTGAGGTCGCCGTCCGCCAGCGCCTTCAGCGCGCCGCCCAGCGCATTGATCGCCGACATGCGCTCGGTCACGTCGGTGGCGAACTTCACCACCTTGTAGACCCGGCCGTTGATATCGCGGATCGGATTATAGGCTGCCTGAATCCAGATTTCCCGGCCGCCCTTGCCGTAGCGCACGAACTCGTTGGAAATGAACCGGCCCTCGGCGAGCGAGCGCCAGAATTCGGCATAGGCCGGCGTCTGGGCATAGGCCGGGTCGCAGAAGATGCGATGGTGCTTGCCGCAGATTTCGGAGAGATCGTAGCCGAGCGCCGCGCAGAAATTCTCGTTGGCGTGGAGGATTTCGCCCGTCGGCGTGAACTCGATCACCGCCTGCGAGCGGGAAATCGCGTCGAGCTTGGCGGCGTCCTCGGTCGCCTGCACCTTCGCGGCTGTGATGTCGGTCGCGAATTTGACGACCTTGTAGGGTTTGCCGCCGCGAAAGACGGGGTTGTAGGATGCCTGAATCCAGATCTCGCCGCCGTCCTTGCGCAGGCGCTTGTAGCTGGAGGAATCGTATTCCCCCCGCCCGAGCCGCGCCCAGAACTGGCGATACTCCTCGCTCGCCACATAAGCGGCGTCGCAGAAGATGCGGTGGTGCTTGCCGACGATATCCTTCAGGTCGTAGCCGAGCGCGCGGCAGAAGTTCTCGTTGGCGGTGAGGATCGTCCCCGTGAGATCGAACTGTATGACGGCCTGCGAGCGCGACAGCGCGTCGATGATATGGCCTGCATCCATGGACTTCGCAAATGAAAGCATGACCTGGTCCCCTGTGCGGCGCCACGGGCCTGATCGAATCCCGGCGCGGCGGTGATCGGTGTTGACGCCGGGACAGGACCCGTCACGGACCGCCGCCCAGCCTGGAATCTCAATCCTCGCGTGCTTTCTGCATGACTAATTAAGGCACACGAATACGACTAAAGATCGAAGAACAGGCTTAAGAATTGATGAAAGTCAAAGGGCGATATTTTGGATGTGTTTTATAACAATAGCTTAGGGGATCATCAGGTTGACGTTACGTAAGACGGGAGAAAAGCCCGCACAACAAGAATCACCCTGGGGTTGCACGCCATGAGGCGCAGGCAAACAAAAACCGCCGTGCTTGCGCACGGCGGTCCATCAGTCCCGGATTGTGCAGCGGCGATCAGGCCGCCATGTCTTCCATGTCGCGCTCCTTGAACATGCGCGCGAGATTGAGGAAGCAGATCATGCCGTTCTCGTGGGCGATAATGCCCTCGGCATAGACCTTGTCGAAGGAGGTCGTCACTTCCGGCACCGGCTGGATCTGCTCGCTGCGGATGGTGAGGATATCGGAGACCCGGTCGACGACGAGGCCGACGACCATGCTGTGGACTTCCGCCACGACGATGGCGCTGCGCTCGTTGGCTTCCGTGCTCTTCATGCCGAGCTTGTGGGCCAGGTCGATGATCGGGATGACCGTGCCGCGCAGGTTCATCACACCGATGACATCCGGCGGCGAATGCGGGATCGGCGTGGAGGGCGCCCAGCCGCGGATTTCGCGGATCGTGGTCGTCTTCACGCAGAATTCCTGCTCGTGCAGGCGAAATGCGATGATTTCGAGCGTATCGCCGGCAAAGCCGGCCGTCTTGATGGAGGTCATCGAGGTCTTCCCAGTTGGTCTGCGTCTCGGGGTGATCCTATGCACGCCCTGGTTAAAATCTTTCCAACGCCGGACCGTTTGCTATGCGGGAAGTGCAAGGCCCCTCCATCAATACTCCTTCTCGTAGAAGATGCCCGCGCCCGCGCTGCCGCTGCTGCCCGCCTCGCCACGCAGCTTGACGCCCCGGCCGATATCGAGATTGATCGCCGCTTTCGCGCCGTTCGTCTCCGGGTCCTGCTTCAATTCGAGATAGGTGCGCTCGTTCAGGTATTTGCCGGCCGAGACCGCCGCGCGGCCCTGGGAATCCGTGGTGATGTCGAGGTCGTCGACGCCCAGCTTGCTGCGCAGGCTGTCGAGCAGGCTCGTTGAGCTGCCGCCGGCAAGCTGACTCGCCGCGGAGGCGAGCTGGGCGATCTGCACGGCGGAAAGGTTCGACATCGAGCGGTTGAAGATGAGCTGCGCGAGAATCTCGTCCTGCGGCAACGAGGGCGAGGACGCGAAGGTCACCGTCGGATTGTTGGCAAGGCCGGCGACCGTGACGGTGATTTCCGTCGTGCCCGCAGAGGTTCCCGCCACGAGATTGACCGTCGGCACGAGGTCCCCCGCAAAACCGATATGGGCGGTGGTGAAGTTGAGACGGCGCGTGAGGATTTCCATGCGCCCGCGCTCCAGCTCGAAACCGCCGGATACGACAGGCGATACGGACGTGCCGCCGACCCTGAGGTCGCCGCCCAGTTCCACATTGATCCCGCGCCCGCGCACGAAGAGTTGGCCCGGCGCGGAAATCGTCAGGTCGAGCGCGATGCCGCGCGCGCTTCCGCCGCCGCTGCCCTGCTCGCGCCGGACATTGGCCATCATCCGCTTGACCTCGGCCGGCGCGTTGCGGTGCTTGATGTTGATTTCGGAAAGCGACGCCGGCAACTTCTGCGGAATGGTGATGTTGGCGCGGTTGATCGTCATCTTGCCGCCGAGCGACAGCCCCGCGACCGGCCCGCGCAGCGTGAGGTCGCCGGAAACGTTCGCCACGACGAGCGTGCCGTCAACATAGGTGACGTCCGTGAGGCGGGCGGTCACGTCGACGGGGAAGCCGCTCGCCGGCGTGATGCCGACACGGCCGCTCGCCGAAATCTGCCCGCCGCTCGCGACCCGGCCGGTGAGGGTCTCGATCACCGCGTTCCGCCCGTCCATGGTGACGCGGATGGTGAGATTCTCGACGGCAAGGTTGCGCCGGACATCGACAAGACGCGCCCCGCCCGCCGTGATGCTGCCGGTGATCGCCGGCGCGGCCGCCGTGCCGCCGATGGCAAGATCGACATCGGCATTGCCGGTCAGCACGAAGCCCTGCGCGGAAAGCTGGCTCTGCAGCAGGCCGAAGGGTACCCGGCCATTGAAACGCAGCCCGAGCGGCGTCGCCCCGCCGATGCCCACCGTGCCGCCGCCCCGGAAGGAGAGGCCGCCCGCGCCGGACAGCGTCGTGTCGAGCCGAAGCTGGTTGTTGGCGAAAGCGCCCGTCGCATTGATGGCCAGCGCGCCGACGCCTGCGCCGCGCGTGTGGCTCGTCTGCGCGCCGCTCCAGTCGAGCGCATAGTCGACCACAGGGGCCGACGCCTTGCCCTTGACCGTCACCGTACCGCCGATCGTGCCGCCGGCATCCAGACCCGCGGCGAAATTGTTGGCGAGCGCCGCCGGCAGCGCGTTGAGGCGCACCGACAGGTCCAGCGTCTCGCCGGCCTTGCCGGAAACCGCGACGGAGCCGCTGCCGGCCTGGATGGTCAGCCCGTCCAGGGTGATGACGCCGTTGGCGACGCCGATGGTCGTCGGCCTTGCGAGCCGCAGGGCGATGCGCCGCGGCGCGGCCTCAACGGTCTGCAGGGCGACATCCAGCCCGCCGTCGCGCTGCAGGACCTTGCCCCGCGTCACCAGCGGCGCGCCGTCGAGCCGGCCGGTCAGGTCGAAATTGGTGGCCTGCCCTTCCCGCGAAAAATCGAGCTTCAGCGCCTCCACGCGGTTTTCGCCGGAGGCGACGCGCTCGGCGCGCACCGTGCCGGTGATCGCCGCCGTCGCCAGATCGGTGATGGAAAGGTCCACCGCCGGCCGGGTGATGCTCAGCGCGTCGCGGCGGATGGCCGAGCCGGACGCCTGCACCGTCGCGGAGGTCTTGCCGCCAACGGTGGCGATTTCCACCTGGCCGGAAAGGTCGCCGGCCGCCTGCTGGCCGGCCATGGCCGCGAGCAGGCCGAGATCGGGAAAATCGAAGCGGATCGTCCCGTCGGGCATGAAGTTCTGCGCCAGCGCCAGCGAGCCTTTCAGCGTGTTCGGCCCGATCTCGGCCTCCAGCACCGGCACCGAAATGCGGCCGCCTTCGGAGGTGACGCTGGAGCGAATGTTGATCGGCTGCCCGTCGAGCGCGCCGGTCGCCGTCAGTTCGCCGGAAGGGCCAGCGGGGACGGCCTTGCCGGCGAGCGTCACCACGAGGTCGCTGAGGGTGCGGCCGGATAGCGTCGCGCCGCTCGACGTGACCTTGGCCGAGACATCCAGCCCGTCCATCGGGCCGGTCGCCGAAAGCTCGAAAGCCGCCTCGCCCGCCGCATCGGCGAGCAGCTTGCCGAGATTGAGGACCTTGCCGTTAAGCGCCGCCTGCAGCTTGCCGTCGCCGAGCGAGACGGTGCCCGCCGTTTCCAGCGTGCCGGACTTCACCTGAAGGCCCGAGACCTCCAGCCCGCCATCGCCGGCAAGCTGGACCCGTCCCTCCATGGCGATCGTCGTGTCGAACTTGCCGGACAATGCCGGCGGCAGCACCGCCGGCAGCGCGAACAGGCGGAAGCTGACATCGGCCTCGCGGCTTTCCAGCCCGTAGCGCCCCGACAGCGTGCCGCCGATGCTGGCGCTTTCAAGCGTTGCGGGATCGAAGGCGATCTCGCCGGGGGAAACGGTCAGGGCGGCGACGAGCTTGGCCGGCCCCTTTACCGCCCGGTCGATATCCGGGCTGGCGAAAGCGGTTTCGCCCGTTTCGAGCGTCACGTCGATGCGCCCGGAGCGGCTTGCGACATTGAAGGCGTCGCTGCTGGCCGAAAGGCGGATATCGTCGATGCGGCCGGCCGGCAGCGCGGCGGAAGCCACCGTCGCATGGGCCTCCAGCGCCGCCGCATTCGCCGCGCCGGTCAGCGAGATGTCGGCGCCCTCGATCAGGACGCGCGCATCGCCCCCGGCAAGCGGCCAGCGGAAATCGATAGGGCCGTCCTTGCCGGCAAGCTTCATGTCGAGGTCGTTTTCGCCCGTGGCGCTGACGGTGCCGGAGGCGGCAAGTGTCATCGCGCCCGTCGCGATCGTGCCCTTTTCGATGCGCAGCATGTCCGTGCCGTCGAAGGCGGCGACCACGTCGATGCCCGTCTCCCCGGCAAAGAGCGGGCGAAGCTGCGGCGGCATCAGCGCGTCGAACGTGCCGCCGCCCTTGAGCGCAAGGGTGTGCAGGCCATTCGTCGCAAGGTCATGGCGGCCGTCGACGCGCAACATCTCCGTGCCGTCGAGCGCGGCGGAAAGACGCCCCTTCCACTGCGACAGCGGCCCGTCGCCCGTCAGGCGGATCGCGACGGCCGGCTCGTCCGGCAGGTTGAGCAGCCCGGCCAGAATGCCGCCCTTCGGCTCGGCGATATCGGCCTCGAGGCGAAGCTCGTTCTCCGCCGGATTGAAGGCGATATCCGCCACCACCCGCGCGTCCGGCCGCTCCTTTTCGGAGGCCGAGAGCTTGACCGCCACGCTTTCGGCCGTGGCGTCGCCCCGGCCCGAGACGACAAGGCGCTGGTCGCGCCGGGCAACCGCCTCGGAAATGAAGAGTTCGGGGATCGCCAGCGAACCGACATGCACTTCCACCGGCAGCGTGAACGGCTTGCCGGATTTTTCCGCCTCCGCCTTGGATTCCGGCAGGCGCAGCAGGGAAATCGACGAGGCGGAAACCCGCTCGGCCTCGAAGCTCAGGAACAGGAGCCGGAGCGGCGACCAGTCGACGGCAAGGTCCCGGATCTCCGCATAGGTGCCCTTCTCGTCGCCGAGCGTGATGGCGGCGGCGCGCAGCCTGCCCGTCAGCAGCCCCGAAGGCTCGCTGATCGAAAGAACCTGCCCGCTCGCAGCCGCGATCTTTTCCGCCTGGGAGGCCGCCATGCGCGCGCCCGCATCGGTGAAGCCGACGAAGCCCAGCAGCGCGACGACGAGGACCATGAGGACGGCGAGGCCGTAGCCGAGGTAGCGGAGCGTTGCGCGGAGAATTCGGGACAGCCTGTTCATGCTTCATCCATTTCGCGGGCGGGGAGCGTGGAATCGCTCCGAACGTCTAGAATCCCAATCGCGCGGCCGATCAAGAGTCTAGCTGAAAATTGCGGCCGCAGTCAGAAGGACTGGCCGATGCCGGCATAGACCCCGAAGGAGGTGCCGCCGGGATATTTGTCCAGGGGAACAGCGACATCCAGCCGGAGCGGGCCGAAGGGCGTCGCATAGCGCAGGCCGACGCCCGCACCCGCCCGGATATCCTTGAAGTCCGGCACCTCGTCGGTCGAGACCGTGCCCACGTCGATGAAGGGCACGATGCCGATCGTCTCGGTGATGCCGATGCGCACCTCGGCGGAAGCCGCCATGTAGGATCGCCCGCCGAGCAGCTTGTCGTCGCCGTTGCGCGGCGAGATTTCCTGGTAACCGTAGCCGCGCACCGTGCCGCCGCCGCCGAGGAAGAAGCGACGCGTGGCGGGAATGTCGGAAAGCTCGTCGCCGCCGATGATCGTGCCGCCCGCAAGCTTGCCGGCGAGCACGAAGCGATCGTCCGCACCGAGCGCCTGATAGCCGGTGATCGCGCCTTCGAAGCTGGAGAAGAAGGTGCCGCGATAGGTCTCGTAGGTCGGCTTCGCATTGATCATGAAGCGGTAACCCTTGGTCGGGTTCAGCCTGTCGTCGCGCGTGTCGCGCACGAACTCGATCGGAATGGCCGCCGTCAGGTACTTGTTCTTGCCGAAGACGTCCTCGACGTCGCTCCACATCAATTCGCCGCCGGCGCTCACCGTGTCCCGGTCGGAAAGCTCGACGCTGACGCCCGCCGCAGCCGTGGTCGTGAATGCCTTGTAGGCGTCCGGGTCGACGATGGAGGCCTTGAGGCTGGCATTGAAGGTCGAGGTCGGCCCGAAGGCGCCGGGCTTGGAGAAGAGGATGGCGGTCGAATAGTCGAGGTCGCTGATATCCCCCTCGCCGATCCGGTTGACCGCGCCCTCGATTCGCAGCGACTCGGCCTGGCCGAAGAGATTGCGGTGCCCCCAGTAGCCCTGCAGGCCGAAGCCGTCCGTGTTCGAATATTGCGCGCCGGCGCCGAAATAGCGGTGCTTGCCCTCGGAGACCTCGATGGTCATCGGCAGCGACCCATCCGCGGCCAGCTTGCCGGCATCGCGGATCGTCACGCTGGAGAAGACCCCGAGTCCCCGCAGCCGCTCCGCCGCGCGGCTCAGCGCCTCCGGCGAATAGGGCTGGCCGGCATTGATGCGCGAAAAACGCTGCACGAAGGCCGGATCTACCGTCTTGGTGCCGGAAACGTCGACCGTGCCGATGGGGGCGACCGGCCCGCCCTCGGCGGCGATGATGACATCGACCGTCTGCGTCTTGTGATCGGCGATCGCCTTGCGCTCGGTCAGCTTGGCGAACGGGCGGCCCTCCGATCTCAGATCGACCACGACCCTTTCGCCGGCTCTCAGAATGACGGTGGAATCGGCGCGCGCGCCCGGAACCAGCCCGAAATCCGCCGGATTGCGGCCTTCCGCATCGCCGGAGAACGCGACCTCGCCGAATGTGAAGGCGGGGCCGGGCTGGACGCTGATGGTAACCGGGATCGGACCGCTGCTGTTGAATTCCGGGTTCGGCGGCAGGGCATCGAGGTCCTGCCCGTTGACGGTGACATTCACCACGGCGCCGTAGCGGGCGTTCTCGTAAAGCGCGGCAAGGATGCGGTCGCGGTCGTCGCGCGCCTTGATGACGAGGCCGAGATCGCCGGAAACGGGCGTGCCGTCATCCTGCTTGAGGCGCGAGGCGTTCTCGATGGCCTTCGTGAGATCGCCGTCCGCGCCCGGATCGAGCGTCAGCGTGTAGTTGACGGGATCGATGACAGTGGCGGCCTCGTCCTCCTTCTCGAAGAACTTCATGCCGAAAAGCTTGAACGCGGATGCCGGCCGCACGGAAACCGGGCCGCACGCCAGCGCCACGGCAACCGCGAGCGCGGTGCCAGCCCTCAGGAACGCAAAACTCTTTTCCGGCCGGTTCACTTCATTCCGCATCCGCAGCTATCCGTCGCCTTTCTCCCTATGAGGTGCGGCGCAAACGGTAGACCGGCAGCTTCCGACACGAATTTCAGGCGCTCCGATTCATCCGGAGCTTCCAGGCTGGAAAGACCCTAACGCGTTAGGTTTTCCGTAATGTTAACGGCGGTTTTACACGCAGGTGCGCGGGATTTGAAGCGCTGCGGCACATTTTGTGCCTGTGGCCCAACGCAAAAAGCCCCGGAGAACCTCCGGGGCTTCGCTTTGCCGCAAAGGCAGGCTTAGCGATAGCCGCGCGGGCAATCGTCGATGTAGCGGTTGCCGTGACGGTCGCGGAAGTAGCACTGGCCGGGCTGCTGGGCGACGCTGCCGATGACAGCGCCGGAGACGCCGCCGATGGCCGCGCCGACAGCCGCGCCGCGTACGTCGCCGGTGATGGCGCCGCCGATGATCGCGCCGGAAGCAGCACCGATACCGGCGCCCCTCTCCGTCGGCGTGCAGCTTGCAACGGCAAGACCGACCAGAACGAGTGCGATGACTTTCTTCATGAAGATGTTCTCCAAAGTTGAGCGACGGCCACGTTTTCCGGGTCCGCCCTGTCCCCTTCTACTCAGCCAACATACCGGGGCCGCCTGCGACGGTTAGGTCTGTCCAAGCCAGAAAATATACCCCGCTATCGGGAAGTCCATGGCATGGATGCATTTTTTTGCGCGGCGCGCGAATATCGTTTGCGGTTCGTTTGAATCGCGCTTTCGGTCCGGTCACGAGAAATTTCGCGCTTGTCTGAAAGTACCGGTTGATCGGCGCACCAAAAAGTCAAATGATATGACTGTTGAGATTGCGCCGGAGGAGGAGACCTCGCCGCGATCCCATTGCCGGAATGCAATGCACGCGAAATGAGAATGCTGGTGTCGTTTCGATCCCCGCCCGCGTCGTGAGGACGCCCGCTGCATAGATGTCGGATCGATCGGCCCGAGCGGACGCAACCGCCAGGGAGGAACGAATGGCGAAAGTGGCAATGACCGTCAACGGCAGGAAGGTGAGCAAGGAGTGCGAGGACCGCACGCTGCTTGTGCATTTCCTGCGCGACCAGCTCAGTCTCACCGGAACCCATGTCGGCTGCGATACGTCCCAGTGCGGGGCCTGCGTGGTACACATGGACGGCAAGGCCGTGAAAAGCTGTTCCATCCTCGCGGCCCAGGCCGCCGGCTCTGAAATCCTCACCATCGAGGGCCTTGCAGCCAATGGCGAGCTGCATCCCGTGCAGGCCGCCTTCAAGGCCAATCACGGCCTGCAATGCGGCTTCTGTACGCCCGGCATGGTGATGACGGCGGTCGACATGATCAGCCGCTACGGCGCCAAGCTCGACGAACAGACGGTTCGCGAGAACCTCGAAGGCAATATCTGTCGATGCACCGGCTACCACAACATCGTGAAAGCCATCCTCGCCGCCGCCGAAGAAATGGGCGCGGCGGGCCGGCAGGCTGCGGAATAGGCGTTAGGCAATAGGCAGTAGCCAATAGGGCGGCCAATTGCGCGAGGGTGAAATCCCCAACGCCTATTGGCCAGCGCCTGCTGCCTCACTTCTCTGGAGGAGATGAAGATGGGTGTCGAAGGCATCGGCGCGCGCGTCGCGCGAAAGGAAGACAAGCGGTTTCTCACCGGCAAGGGGCGCTATACGGACGACATGTCCGTGCCGGGCATGCGCTACGCAGCCTTCGTGCGCTCGCCGCATGCGCATGCGAGGATCAAGAGCCTCGACACCTCGGCGGCCGAGGACATGCCGGGCGTCATCGCCGTGCTCAACGGCAAGCAGATGCTGGACGACGGCATCGGCAACCTGATCTGCGGCTGGATGATCCATTCCAAGGACGGCACGCCCATGAAGATGGGCGCATGGCGACCATTGGCGCACGAGACGGTGCGCTATGTCGGCGATGCCGTGGCGATCGTCGTGGCCGACAGCGTGGGCGAGGCGCGCGACGCGGCCGAAGCCGTCGTCGTCGACTACGAGGTCCTGCCCGCCGTCACCGACGCCGTCAGGGCGCTGGAGGCCGGCCAGCCGCAGCTTCACCCGGAAGCCCCCGGCAACCTCATCTACGACTGGGAGATCGGCGACAGCGCCGCCACGGACGCCGCCATCGCGAGCGCCGCCCATGTCACCGAGATGAAGATCGTCAACAACCGCCTCGCGCCGAACCCGATGGAGCCGCGCGCCGCGCTCGGCATCTACGATTCGGCCGAGGACCACTACACCTGCTACACGACGAGCCAGAACCCGCATGTCGCGCGCCTCGTCATGAGCGCCTTCTACAATGTCGCGCCGGAAAACAAGCTGCGCGTCATCGCCCCCGATGTCGGCGGCGGTTTCGGCTCGAAGATCTATATCTATCCGGAGGAGATCGTCTGTCTGTGGGCCTCCAAGCGGTCCGGCGTTCCGGTGAAATGGACGAGCGACCGCACCGAGGCCTTCCTCACCGACGCCCATGGCCGAGACCATGTCTCGACGGTCAAGATGGCCTTTGACGCCAACAACCGCGTCACCGCCCTGAAGGTCGACACCATCGCCAATTTCGGCGCCTATATGTCGCTCTTCTCCTCGGCCGTGCCGACCTATCTCTATGCGACCCTGCTTTCCGGCCAGTACAATTTCCCGGCCATCCACGCCAATGTACGCGCCGTCTACACCAACACGGTCGCCGTCGACGCCTATCGCGGCGCCGGCCGGCCGGAAGCGACCTACCTCCTCGAACGCACCATGGAAACGGCGGCGCGCGAACTCGGCGTCTCGCCGGCAGAACTTCGCCGCATCAATTTCATCCGCACCTTCCCGCACCAGACGCCGGTCATCATGAACTATGACGCCGGCGACTACGAAGCCTCGCTGGAGGCGGCCATGGCGGCGGCCGACTGGAACGGCTTTGCCGCCCGCAAGGCCGAGGCCGCCGGCCGCAGCATGAAGCGCGGCATCGGCATGAGCTGCTATATCGAGGCCTGCGGCATCGCGCCGTCGGCGGCGGTCGGCTCGCTCGGTGCGGGCGTCGGCCTCTGGGAATCGGCCGAGGTGCGCGTCAACGCCGTCGGCACCATCGAGGTGCTGACCGGCTCGCACAGCCACGGCCAGGGCCACGAGACGACCTTCGCCCAGCTCGTCGCCGACCGCTTCGGCGTACCGATCGACAGCGTCTCCATCGTCCATGGCGACACGGACAAGGTGCAGATGGGCATGGGCACCTACGGCTCGCGCTCCGGCGCGGTCGGCATGTCCGCCGTCGTCAAGGCGCTCGACAAGGTGGAGGCCAAGGCCAAGAAGATCGCCGCGCACCTCATGGAAGCCGACGAGAGCGACATCGTCGTCGAGAACGGCGCGTTGAAGGTCGCCGGCACCGACAAGTCGGTTCCCTGGTTCCAGATGGCGCTTGCCGCCTATACGGCGCACAACCTGCCCTCCGGCATGGAGCCGGGCCTCAAGGAAGGCGCGTTCTACGACCCGGCCAACTTCACCTTCCCGGCCGGCTGCTACATCTGCGAGGTCGAGATCGATCCCGAAACGGGCAAGACCAAGATCGTGCAGTTCGTCGCCGCCGACGACTTCGGCAACATCATCAACCCGATGATCGTCGAGGGACAGGTGCATGGCGGCATCGCGCAGGGCATCGGCCAGGCGCTGCTGGAAGGCGTGCATTACGACCCGGAAACCGGCCAGCTCCTGACGGCGAGCTACATGGACTACACCATGCCGCGCGCCGACGACCTGCCCTCCTTCCAGGTCTCGCACCAGATCACGCCCTGCCCGAACAATCCGCTCGGCATCAAGGGGTGCGGCGAGGCGGGCGCCATCGGCTCGCCGCCGGCGCTGATGAACGCCATCACCGACGCCATTAGCAACAACAACCTCGACATGCCCGCAACGCCCCAGAAGGTCTGGGCGGCGCTGGCGGCAAGCAACTGACGGGAGGAAGCCATGTACGCAACCAACTACCATCGCGCCTCCTCCGTCGCCGACGCGGTCAAGCTGCAATCGTCCTCAGACGAGGCGAAATACGTCTCCGGCGGCATGACGCTGATCCCGACCATGAAGCAGCGCCTCGCCGCACCCTCCGACCTCGTGGACCTGCGCCACGTCGCCGAACTCAAGGGCATATCGGTAAGCGGCAACCGGGTCAGGATCGGCGCGGGCACGACGCATTACGAGGTCTCGACCTCGGCGGAGCTGAAGGCCGTCTGCCCGGCGATCTGCCACCTCGCCTCCCATATCGGCGACCCGCATGTGCGCCATATGGGCACCATCGGCGGCTCCATCGCCAACAACGACCCGGCGGCGGACTATCCCTCCGCCATGCTGGGCCTCGGCGCGACGATCGTCACCAGCCAGCGGGAAATCCCCGCCGACGCCTTCTTCACCGGCCTCTTCGAGACGGCGCTGGAGGACGGCGAGATCGTCGTCGCGGTCACTTTCGACGCACCGGCGAAGGCCGCCTATTCCAAGTTCCCCAACCCGGCCTCGCGCTACGCCATGGCCGGCGTCTTCGTGGCGAAGGGGGTGGACGGCGGCGTGCGCGTGGCGGTGACGGGCGCAGGCTCCAACGGCGTGTTCCGCCATGCCGGGCTGGAAAAGGCGCTCGCCGCCGACTGGTCGGCGAATGCCGCCTCCGCCGTCGCGGTGGATGCCTCCGACCTGCTCTCGGATATCCATGGCAGCGCGGAGTACCGGGCGAACCTCGTGAAGGTCATGGCCAAGCGCGCGGTCGCGGCAGCCTGATACCGTCGCAAAACTTGAAACTGTTCGGCCAAAAGGGCGGTTGAGGCCGCCCTTTTTTCATGCAGACTTGACATGCATCAACAGGAAATGGCCTTTGGGCGCCTAGTATACATTGGAATAGTTCAAAGGTGGCGCGATTTGCCGCAGCGCTTCGCATTGCGGCGAAGCCGGGCCGGGTGTAGCCGATTGAACGACAGCCAATGACGATGACGCCCGGATTTTTGCCGGACTGGAGACTCTGGATGGACTTCGAGACTTTCTTCAAGAACGAGCTGGACAGCCTGCATCAGGAAGGCCGCTACCGCGTCTTCGCGGATATCGAGCGCCAGAAGGGCAGCTTCCCGAAGGCGACGCGCCACACGTCGGAAGGTCCGATGGATGTCACGGTCTGGTGTTCCAACGACTATCTCGGCATGGGCCAGCATCCGAAGGTCGTCGAGGCGATGAAGCTCGCCATCGACCAGTGTGGCGCCGGTGCCGGCGGCACCCGCAACATCTCCGGCACCAACCACTACCATGTCCTGCTCGAGCGCGAGCTTGCCGACCTGCACGGCAAGGAATCGGCCCTGCTCTTCACCTCGGGCTATGTATCCAACTGGGCCGCGCTCGGCACGCTCTGTTCGAAGATCCCCGGCCTCATCTGTTTCTCCGACGCCGGCAACCACGCTTCGATGATCGAGGGCATCCGCCACTCGAAATGCGAGCGCGTGATCTTCAAGCATAACGATCTCAAGGACCTCGAAGCCAAGCTCGCCGCCGCCGACCCCAAGGCGCCGAAGCTGATCGCCTTCGAATCGGTCTATTCGATGGACGGCGACATCGCCCCCATCAAGGAAATCTGCGACCTCGCCGACAAATACGGCGCGATGACCTATCTCGACGAAGTCCACGCCGTCGGCATGTACGGCCCGCGCGGCGGCGGCATCGCCGAGCGCGAAGGCCTGATGCATCGCCTGACCGTCATCGAAGGCACGCTCGGCAAGGCCTTCGGCGTCATGGGCGGCTACATCACCGGCTCGGCCGCGCTGTGCGACTTCGTCCGCTCCTTCGCCTCCGGCTTCATCTTCACGACGGCGCTGCCGCCGACGCTCGCCGCCGGCGCGCTCGCGTCGATCCGCCACCTGAAGGAAAGCCAGGCCGAGCGCCTCGCCCATCAGGAGCGCGTGCGCAAGCTGCGCGCGGCGCTCGACCGCAACGGCATCCCGCACATGCCGAATCCGAGCCATATCGTGCCGGTCATGGTGGGCGACGCCTCCAAGTGCAAATGGATCTCGGACCTGCTGCTCGACAATTTCGGCATCTATGTCCAGCCGATCAACTATCCGACCGTGCCGAAGAAGACCGAGCGCCTGCGCATCACGCCGACGCCGCTGCACACGGATGCCGATATCGACCATCTGGTCGGCGCGCTGCATGCGCTCTGGTCGCGCTGTGCGCTGGCCCGCGCCGTGGCCTGATACGGCGAAACGAACCCGTTATCCGACAAGCCCGGCAGCCACCTGCCGGGCTTCTTCGTCTGCGGCGAAGACATCGTCCATGGAAGACGCCGGCGGCAGGTGGCTAAGCTTGTCCATGACCGCCTCCGCAACGTCAGCCATCGACAGGAAGCCGATGCGCCCGGCGACGAAGGCATGGAACGCCACCTCTTCGGCCGCATTCATCACCGCACCCTGCAGGCCGCCGCGTTCGAGCGCCATGCGGGCCAGCCGGAGCGCCGGGAATCGCACCTCGTCCGGCGCCTCGAAATCGAGCCGCGCGAGTTTCGCGAAGTCCAGCCGGTCGACATTGAGCGGCGAGCGCTCGGGATAGGTCAGCGCATAGCCGATGGCCGTGCGCATGTCCGGCGCGCCGAGCTGCGCCAGCACCGAGCCGTCGACATAGCCCACCATGGAATGAATGATCGACTGCGGATGCACCACGACCTCGATCTGGTCCGGCCGCACATCGAAGAGATGCTTCGCCTCGATCATCTCCAGCGCCTTGTTGAACATGGAGGCGCTGCCGATGGAAATCTTCAGGCCCATCGACCAGTTGGGATGGGCGCGCGCGATATCCGCCGTCACGCCCGCCATCTGCTCGCGGCTCCAGGTGCGGAAGGGGCCGCCCGAGGCCGTCAGCACGATGCGCTCGACGGCATGGCGCTGGTCGTCCTCCAGCGCCTGGAAGATCGCGCTGTGCTCGCTGTCGACCGGGATCAACCGGCCGCCGCCCTTGGCCACGGCATCGACGAAAAGGTCGCCCGCCGAAACCAGGCATTCCTTGTTGGCGAGCGCGATATCTGCACCCTTCCTCGCCGCCGCCAGCGTCGGGGCGAGGCCCGCCGTGCCGACGATCGCCGCCATCACCCAGTCCGCCTCGCCGGAGGCTGCCTCCAGCAGCGCCGCGCGCCCCGCCGCGGCCTCGATGCCGCTGCCCGAAAGCGCGTCCTTGAGTGCCCCGTAGTGGCTTTCGCTCGCGGTCACGGCCATGCGCGCGCCACACTCTTTGGCCTGCGCGGCGAGCAGGTCCACATTGCCGTTGCCGGTCAGCGCCAGCACCTCGTAGCGCTCACGTCCGCCGAGCTGGCGCACCACGTCGAGCGTGCTGGTGCCGATGGAGCCGGTGGAGCCGAGAATGGTGATGCGGCGCTTCTGCCGCGCGTCGGGAGCCATGGTGATGTCCGCGGTTTTCTTCTTGTCGGCCCTAGGCTCTACAGGCGAAAGACGCCTGCAACAAGTCGTCGAAATGCTGTAAAGCGGAGGCTGAGGGCCTCTTCTGGAACGCTTGGCTTGACCTTTTCGCCCGGACGGCCATAACGTCCCGGCAAAGCGGTCTTCCGACCCGACGCGATTGGAGAAATCTGTGCATCGACGCCTGAGAGTATGGACCCTCGCCTGCCTCGCCTTTCTGGCGGCAGCTCCGGCCTATGCCGACGAGCCGGTCCCGGGCGGTCTCGGCGGCACGTGGCTTGCCGAGGACATCGGCGGCAACGGCGTCATCGACGACCTGCAGACGACGCTGGAGATCAAGCCGGATGGCTCCTATGGCGGCAATGGCGGCTGCAACACCTATCGCGGCAAGCTGAAGGTGCAGAACGGCAACATCGCCTTCGCCCCGGCGGCGGCGACGCGCAAGATGTGCGCGCCCGCCATCATGGACCAGGAACAGAAGTTCTTCGACGCCCTCGGCACCGTCACCTCCTGGAAGCTGGAAAACGGCATCCTGCACCTGACCGGCAAGGAAGGCGCGCCGGCCATCCGCCTCGCCGCCCTCAAGAACAACACGGATGTGGTCATCCGCCTGCCCGGGCCGGAGCAGAGCGTGGCGCGCGAGACGCGCACCTACCAGTGCGACGGCGAGCAGCGCATCAGCGTCGAATATATCAATGTCGGCGCCAATTCGCTCGCCGTGCTGCGCATCGGCGAGGAGACGGTCATCGCCGCCAACGTCATCTCCGCCTCAGGCGCGAAGTTTGCCGGCGGCCGCCACGAATGGTGGACCAAGGGCGACGAAGCGACGCTCTACGACCTGACGAAGGGCGAGAACGCCCCGGGCGTCAACTGCCGCAAGACCGGCTGACAGCCGGGGCCGGACGAAAGAGGGGGAAACCGGCATGCCCACGTTCCACGTCGGCCAGAAGGTCGTCTGCATCAACGACCGCTTCAAGAACGTCTCCATCGACCAGGGCATCCGCAAGGGGCAGGTCTACACGGTCCGCTGGACCGGCCATTACCGCCACTATGTCGACGGCGATTTCTACGGCATCAAGCTGATGGAACTCTACCGCGGCAAGGACGACGGCCCGGAAGGCTACGGCGCCGACGACATGCCCTTCCGCGCCAGCCGCTTCCGCCCCCTCGTCTCCGACCGCATCCGCAGCATGCTCGGCCTCAAGGCCCCGACGCCGAAAAAGGTGGTCAACAAGCCCTCCATCGTCCCCTCCGTCCGCGCCAAGCCGCGCGTCGTCACGCCGGAGCGCGAGAAGGAAGACGTCTAGGAAGGCGGTGAGCCTAGTCCAGCAGCGCGTTCAAGGTCCTGCGCGCCATAAGGTGGAAAAGCAGCGAGACCACCATGCAGACCGCGACGATACCAGCGGTTGTCCAGTTGATCGGGCCGGGATTGTCTCGAATCCCCGACAGGGTCGGCGTGAAAGCCCCGGCCAATGCGACCGCTATGGCGATGCCGTTCAGATAATTGGCCGTCAGCTTGGCCTTCTCATTTTTCTGGTTCTTCATCACGCCGCCTCGGCAATTCCACCTTGAATTGCAATATCTACTCCCAAAAAACGAAAAAGGGAATATTCAAGGGACACTGCGCACGCCGGAACAACACGGCAATGCCTGCGGAGAAGACGGGAGCTGAGGTACATGGAACCGATAGTGGTGATCCCGCCGCGATTCGAACGCGGGACCCCCAGATTAGGAATCTGGTGCTCTATCCTGCTGAGCTACGGGACCACTGACTGCACCCATACAAAAGCCGGGGCGTGAAGCCAAGCGATTTTCGGGGTTTGCTTTTCGAGTTCCCTGAGGAACAGCCCGGCGGACGGGAACATGAGACATTCGGTTCATGGGATGGAGATGGCTTCATCCACACGAACCCAGAGGAGAATGTCTCATGCGCAAGATCATCCTTTCCGCCGTCGTCGCCACCGTCGCAGCGCTGTCCTTCGCTGCTCCCTCCAAGGCCGGCGACATTTCCATCGGTTTCGGCTTCGGCAACGGCTGGGGTCATGGACACGGCCATGGCTGGGGCCACGGCTCCCAGGTCACCTTCTACGGCGATGACGACGACTACGGCTACGACTGCTTCTGGAAGAAGAAGAAGCGCTACGACAAGTGGGGCAATGTCGTGATCAAGAAGGTCCGCATCTGCCGCTGATCCTCCCCCTTCCCCGAACCTCCCCGACTTGCCCGGCTGTGCGTATTTGCAGCCGGGCCTTTTTTGTCAGGCGGCGAGACGGCTTTCGGCAAGCTTGACCCAATAGGTCACACCATGCGGGATGATATCGTCGTTGAAGTCGTAGGCGGGATGGTGCAGGCCCGCCGTATCGCCGTTGCCGATGAAGACGAAGGCCCCGGGGCGCGCTTCCAGCATGTAGGAAAAATCCTCGCCGCCCATCATCGGCGCAAGCGACGGCTCGACCGCCGCCTCGCCGGCAATCGCCCGCGCCACCGAGACGGCGTGGCCGGTCTCCTCGGCATGGTTCACGGTGACGGGATAGTTGCGGTGATAGGCGACCGTGATCTCCGCGCCATGGGCTGCCGCCAGACCGGCGCAGATCTGCCGGATGCGCGCCTCCGCCTCCTCGCGCATGTCGGGGCTGAGCGTGCGCACCGTCCCGGCGAGCTGCGCCTGTTCGGGGATGACATTGTGGGCGAAGCCCGCATTGAACTTGGTGACGGACACGACAAGCGAGGCGATCGGGTCGGCGACGCGCGACACGATGGTCTGCAGCGCCGAGACCACCTGCGCGCCGATGACGATGGGATCGACCGTCTTGTGCGGCAGCGCCGCATGGCCGCCGCGGCCCTTGACGACGATGTTGAACTCGTCCGTCGCCGCCATGATCGGCCCGGGGCGCGTGCCGAAGGAACCGACCGGCATGCCCGGCAGATTGTGCATGCCGTAGACCTCGGCGATGCCGAAGCGCTCCATCATGCCATCCTTGACCATCTCGTTGCCGCCGCCGCCACCCTCTTCGGCCGGCTGGAAGATGACCGCGACATTGCCGCTGAAATTGCGCGTCTCGGCAAGGTATTTCGCCGCGCCGAGCAGCATGGCCGTGTGGCCGTCGTGACCGCAGGCATGCATCTTGCCCTTGACGGTGGAGGCCCAGGCCTTGCCGCTCGTCTCCTCGATGGGCAGCGCATCCATATCGGCGCGAAGGCCGATGGTGCGCCCCTCGCCCCTGCCGCGGATGAGACCGACGACGCCGGTGCGGCCGATGCCGGTCACGATTTCGTCGACGCCGAATTCACGCAGCTTCTCGGCCACGAAAGCGGCCGTCTTCTCCACCGCGAAGAGGAGTTCCGGTTCGCGGTGAATCTGCCTGCGCCATTCGGCGATTTCGTCCTGCATTTCTGCGGCGCGGTTGAGAATGGGCATGCAACACGTCCTGTCTTTCGGCCCGTAAATTTGGCCATTTCCATTCGATGGCTTTGCCATCACGGTGCCATATAGGTTAAATAGGGCGACGGTTCGAGACAACTCCCGATTTCGAGGACAGGCCCCTTGCAGACGAACGGACGAACGGCGCGCCGGAGCGCAACGCTTTTGGGCTATGCCCTCCTCGCAGCTTCCTTCCTGGCAACCACGGCGACAGCCGCCCCGCGCATGCTGGTGGACGTCAACACGCTGAAGGTCATCGAGCACGAGGACGCCTTCCAGCGCTGGTATCCGGCCTCGCTCACCAAGCTGATGACCGCCTATACCGTGTTCAGCGCCATCAAGGCGGGCGAGCTGACGCTGGATAGCCCCGTCGTGATGAGCAAGCACGCCGCCTCCGAACCGCCGAGCAAGATGTATTTCAAGCCCGGCCAGAAGATGACGCTCGACAGCGCGCTGAAGATCATCCTCGTCAAGTCGGCCAACGACGTGTCCGTCGCCATCGCCGAATCGGTCTCCGGCTCGGAAGAAGCCTTCGTCACCCGCATGAATGCCGAGGCGCGGCGCATCGGCATGAGCTCGTCCCACTTCATCAATCCGAACGGCTTGCCCGGCAAGGGTCAGTACACGACGGCGCGCGACCTTGCCGTGCTTGCCGTGACGCTCAAGCGCGAATTCCCGCAATATTCCTCCTATTTCGCGCTGGAAGGCTTCACGACCGGCAAGAAGCAGTATCCGAACTACAACATGCTGATCGGCCGCTTCGATGGTGCCGACGGCATGAAGACCGGTTTCATCTGCGCCTCCGGCTTCAACCAGGTCTCCTCCGCCACCCGCAACGGCCGCAGCGTCGTCTCGGTCGTGCTCGGCTCCGACAGTCTTGGCGCCCGCGCCGATATTTCCGCCGGCATGCTGGAAAAGGGCCTGACGACGCGCACCGGCAATGTGCCGACGCTCGGCCAGCTCCGCCCCTATGGCGAGACGCGCGACATCGTCGCCGACGTCTCGCAGGAAATCTGCTCCAAGCATGCCGCCAAGGTGCGCAGCGAAGGCCGCGACGAGGCCGGCCGGCAGAAGCTGAATTCGCCCTATATCCACGAACTCAACCGTCCACTGCGGCTCGTCTATGCCGGCCTCATGGGCGGCGATGCGGTGGCAGCGGCGGGCAACGACAAGGTCGCAGCCAACGACACGGGCGATGCCGGCGATACCGCCAATGTGCCGATCCCGATCCCGCGCCCGACATTCTGACAGGAAAAGCCATGACCCTCGCTGAGCGGCGCGTGCCGGTTTCCGTGCTGACCGGATTTCTCGGCGCGGGCAAGACGACCCTGCTCAACCGGCTCCTGAAGGATCCGACGCTGACGGACACGGCCGTCATCATCAACGAGTTCGGCGAGGTGGGCATCGACCACCTGCTGGTCGAGCAATCGGGCGACGGCATCATCGAGCTTGCCGACGGATGCCTGTGCTGTACGATCCGCGGCGAGCTGGTCGATACGCTCGCCGACCTCATGGACCGCATGCAGACCGGCAAGATCCAGCCACTGAAACGCGTGGTGATCGAGACGACCGGCCTTGCCGACCCCGCGCCGGTGCTGCAGGCCGTCATGGGCAATCCGATTCTAGCCCATTCCTTCAGTCTCGACGGCGTGATCACCGTGGTCGATGCCGTCAACGGCCTCTCGACGCTCGCCAATCATCCGGAAGCCGTCAAGCAGGTCGCCGTCGCCGACCGCGTGCTGATCAGCAAGACTTCCCTCGCCGATGCCGCTACGCTGGACGCGGTGCGGCGGGAAATCACCGCGCTCAACCCGCGCGCCACCATTTCCGACGTCGATGCGCCCGGCCTCACCGGCCCGGACCTGCTCGCCAACGGCCTTTACGATCCCGGCAGCAAGATACCGGATGTCCGCCGCTGGCTGCACGACGAGGCGCACGGCCATCATCATCATCACCACCACGATCATGATCACGACCACCATCATCAAGGCCACGGTCATCAGCACGCGCATGACGTGACACGCCACGACGCCACGATCCGCTCCTTCAGCATCGTGCACGATCGCCCGATCGACCCCATGGCGCTGGACATGTTCATCGACCTGCTGCGCTCCGCCCATGGCGAGAAGCTGCTGCGCATGAAGGGCATCGTCCTGATGGCGAACAACCCGGACCGCCCCTTGGTGCTGCATGGCGTGCAGAGCGTGTTCCATCCGCCGGAGCGGCTTGCCGCCTGGCCGGAGGCCGCCGAACGCCGCACACGGCTGGTGCTGATCACGAAGGACCTGCCGGAAGCCTTCGTGCGCGACCTCTTCGACGCCTTTACCGGCACGCCGCGCATCGACCGCCCGGACAGGGCGGCGCTCGCGGACAACCCGCTCGCCATACCGGGTTTCAAGCTGTAGAGCCTTTCCAGCCGAAGCGGGTTCGCTTCGGCGTCGGATAATGCGGTAAAACAAAATACTCTAGTCAGGCCGATTTGCGAATCAGGAAGCGATGCCCCGCCTCGACGCGCTCGCTGGCTTCGAGCACATGGCCGTCTTCATGACAGAAGTGGGGAATGTCGATGACTGCCAGCGGATCGGTGGTCTCGACCCAGAGGCTTGCGCCGGCCGGCATCGCCGAAAGGCGCTTGCGCGCCTTCATCACCGGCAGCGGACATTTCAGCCCGCGCAGGTCGTAGACTTCGGCCTCGCCCTCAGCGCCGGCCTGGGTCATTTCTGCCAGAACTTCCAGAAGGGCTTCTTCGGCGTCTGTTCGACGACGGCGACCGTCGGGTTCTCTTCGGGCAGGGGCGTCGCGCCGGCCGTTTCCGCCGGGGTCTCCACCGTTCCGGCAGCCGGGTTCCGCGCTTCCTTGCGCAGCTGCGCTCCGGCAGCTTCCTTAGCCTCTTCGACCTGCTGCGTCACGGGTTCGACAGGCGCGGCCTTGGCGGGCGCTTCCTCCTTGGCCGTCCAGAGCTTCCAGAAGGGCTTCTTTTCCGGCACCTCGACGGTCTGCATGCCGGGGTTTTCCTCCGGCACTGGCAGAGCGCCCGCGCCCCGCGCCTGCTTTTCCGCCTTCTCGGCGGCAACGTCGGCAGCGAGGTCCTCCGCTTCCTTGACCTTCGCCTGCTCGGCGTCGATCTTGGCCTGCTCCACCGCCTGCTTGGCGCGCTCCTCGGCTTCGAGCTTGCGCTTCTCGGCCTCTTCAGCCTTCTGCTTCTGCGCCTCGATCTCGCGCTCCGTCATGAGCTTGCCGGCGTCCAGCGAATTGCCCGTCGGCGCATAGGCCAGTTCCCGGCCCTTGCGCTGCTCGGCGACGATGGCCTTGCGCTGGGCTTCCGAGGGTTCCACCCAGACGGTGCCCTGATACTTGCTCATCGCCTTGGAATAGGACGCCGCATAAGTCTTGTTGTAGCTCGAAAGCGCGACGTCCAGCGACGACGGCGTGGTCATGGCGGGGCAAGCGCCGGCCGGCGAGAAGGGCTTGTCCGCCTGCTGGTTGAAGACATATTTGCCTTCGCAGACATTCACCTCCGGCGGCCGTTTGGTGATCTCGAAATGATCCCAGCCGACCTTCAGCATCTTCCAGAATTCGATATTCGGATTGTCGCGATGGCGCGCCATGTTCTCCGCGGTCATGCGGAAGGGGAACGCCTGCAACTGGACCGCCTTCTGGCCGCCGTCGAAGGCGTCGCGCGCGAAGGCGAAGATTTCCACCATCTGCTCGTCGGTCATCGAATAGCAGCCCGACGAGGAGCAGGCGCCATGGATCATCAGATTGGTGCCGCTCGCCTTGTTGGCGCGGTCGTAGCTGTTGGGGAAGCCGGTGTTGATGGCGAGATAGTAGCTCGAATTCGGGTTCATCTGGCCGCGCGAGAGCGGATAGAAGCCCTCCGGCGCCTGACGGTCGCCCTCCTTCGTCTTCGGGCCGAGCTTGCCGGACCAGGCGCAGATCTTGTAGTTGCGCACGAGCTGGAAACGATTGGAACGGTCGGCCTTCCAGACCTCGAGCCGGCCCTCCTCCTTCAGGATGCGCAGCATGATCGGCGAGGAACGGTCGATGTTCATCTTCGAAAGCTTGCTCAGCACCGCCGGCGAAAGCTGGTAGCCGGTCTTGCTCGATACCTTGGTGATATCGACATCGACCTTGTCGAACGTGTCGAGCGTCTCGTTGGTGCAGCCGGCGGCGGCCACGGCGAGAAGCGATAGGGCGGCAAGAAGTTTCAGGCGCATTCCCAGGGTCCGTCAACAATCGTCAGATCGCGCTCCGCCGCGCCGGCAGGCGGGACGGGCAGTCGTAACCGGCTTATACTTCATAAATTCTTAACCGGGAATTCTTTCGCGAGGCTGCCGGAACTCCGCCTTCGCTTCAGACACAAGGATTGTGGCCGAGATTTGGCATGGCGGCGCTTCAGCGCCGCCGCCAATTGCCGCAGATCAGAGCTGGCGGCCGATATTGAGGTAGCGCTGGCGGCGGTCCTTGCGAAGCTGATCGCCCGGCTTGGCCGAAAGGTCCTTGAGCGCGGAGGCGATGACATCGCCCGTGCGGCCGATGACGGCGGCCGGATCGCGATGCGCGCCGCCGACCGGCTCGGGAATGATGCCGTCGATGACGCCGAGGGCCTTCAGGTCCTCCGCCGTGATCTTCATGTTGCTCGCCGCTTCCTTGGCGCGGGTGGAATCGCGCCACAGGATCGAGGCCGCGCCTTCCGGCGAGATCACCGAATAGATCGCATGTTCCAGCATGTAGACGCGGTCGCCGGTGGCAATCGCGATCGCGCCGCCCGAACCGCCTTCGCCCAGAACCACCGAAACGATCGGCACGCGGACATTGAGGCACATTTCCGTAGAGCGGGCGATGGCTTCCGCCTGTCCGCGCTCTTCCGCGCCGATGCCCGGATAGGCGCCGGCCGTGTCGATCAGCGTGATGATCGGCAGGCCGAAGCGGTCTGCCATTTCCATGACGCGGATCGCCTTGCGGTAGCCTTCCGGCCGGGCGCTGCCGAAATTGTGCTTGAGGCGCGACTTGGTGTCGTTGCCCTTTTCCTGGCCGATGATGGCGACGGCTTCGCCGCGGAAGCGGCCGAGACCGGCCTGGATGGCTTCGTCCTCGGCAAACTTGCGGTCGCCGGCGAGCGGCGTGAACTCTTCGAAGAGCTGGGCGGCGTAATCGACGAAATGCGGGCGCTGCGCATGGCGCGCGACCTGCGTCTTCTGCCAGGGCGACAGCTTGGAATAGATGTCCGCCATCGCCTCGCGGGCGCGGATTTCGAGCCGGCCGACCTCGTCCGTCGTGTCGATGCTCTCATCTTCTTCGGCGAGCTTGCGAAGCTCGTGGATCTTGCCTTCGAGATCCGAGATGGGCTTTTCGAAATCGAGGTAATTGTGCATGAGATGCGTTTCCGATCGTTTGCTCAAACCGCGCTGACTGTCATCGGCCAAGAGGCCAGCCGCAAGCGGAGGGGTCCTAATCCGGTTTTTTTGCCTGTTTGGCAAGAGGGTGATGGGTTTGAACGAGCTGGTGAAGCCGTTCTTCCAGCACATGCGTATAGATTTGTGTCGTGGAAATGTCCGAATGGCCGAGCAGTTCCTGCACCGCGCGCAGGTCCGCCCCGTTCTGGAGCAGGTGGCTGGCGAAGGCATGGCGCAGCACGTGCGGCGAGAGCGTCGCGGCCCTTATGCCCGCCCGCCCGGCAAGCGCCTTGAGGTCGCGGGCAAAGACCTGACGGGGCAGGTAGCCCTCCTTGCCCTGCGACGGGAACAGGAAATCGCCCGCCGCCGGATCGTCGCCGATTTCCGCCGCCAGCGTCTCGCCATAGGTATCCAGCGCCGCAAGGGCGGCGCGCGACAGCGGCACCATGCGCTCCTTGTTACCCTTGCCCTTCACCACGAGGAAGCGCCCGGTCTGCGCCAGCACGCTCGCCGGCAACGACACCAGTTCGCTGACGCGCAGGCCCGTCGCATAGAGAAGCTCGACCAGCACATGCATGCGCCGCTTGAGAAGAAGGTTGCCGCCCGGCTCCATCGCCTCGGCCTCCGCCCGGGCGATCAGCCGGGTCACATCGTCGACGCTCAGCGTCTTCGGCAGCGAGCGCCCCTTCTTGGGGGCATCGAGAATGCCGGTCGGGTCGTCGCCGCGCAGCCCTTCGCCATAGAGGAACTTGAAGAACTGCCGGAGCGCCGAAAGCCGCCGGGCCTGCGAGGTGGCGGCAAAACCCTGTTTGGCAAGATGGCCGAGATAGGCGCGCAGGTCGTCCGGCACCGCCTCGGAAAGCCGCACACCGCGCTCATTGAGGAAGGACCGCGCATCCTCCAGATCCCGCTCGTAGGACTGCAGCGTGTTCGTCGCCGCGCCACGCTCGGCGCTCATCATTTCGAGAAAGGACTCGACCTGAAGGGCGGATGGGTCCCTCATGGCTGCGGGTTCACCCGCTCGGAGGGAATGCGGATCGTCACCTCCCGCTCCGTCGGCTCCACGAAGGTGACGAGCGCCACCATCGCGCCATAGATCGTCCCGGCGATCATGGCGCAGACGAAGATGAATCGGAACAGGCTGGGCATGGCATTCTCCGGGATGACGCCCTCTATATCGCCTCGCCAAAGGCCGAGCGCAAGGGATGGAGCGGCCAGCAGGCTTGACGCTTCCGGCGCTTTTGTCGATACGGAAAGGAGACAAACCCCGGAAAACGCAATGACCGAGCTGATCGACCAGGCCCCTCCCACGCTCGCCGAGCAGGCCCGCGCAGCGCTCGGCAAGCGCAACCTCGTGCTGATCGGCCTGATGGGCGCCGGCAAATCGGCGATCGGCCGCATGACGGCGCAGGCGCTCGGCGTTCCCTTCGTCGATTCCGACCATGAAATCGAGCGCGTCTCGCGCATGTCCATCACCGATCTTTTCGCCGCCTATGGCGAGGCCGAGTTCCGCGCGCTGGAAACCCGCGTCATCAAGCGGCTGCTGCGCTCCGGCCCGCGCGTCGTCTCCACCGGCGGCGGGGCCTATATCAACGAGAACACCCGCAGGCACATCAAGCGCGGCGGGCTGACCGTCTGGCTCAATGCCGATCTCGACGTGCTGTGGGAGCGCGTCAACAAGCGCGACACCCGCCCGCTCCTGAAGACGGAGAACCCGCGCCAGACGCTCGAAAACCTCATGAACGCCCGTTACCCGATCTATGCTGAGGCCGATCTGACCGTAATGTCGCGCGACGTGAAGAAGGAAACCATGGTGGAGGAGGTGCTCGCCGCGATCACCGCCGCCGGCCCGAGAAACCAGACGAGATGACCATGACTGCCAATGCCACCGCCCGCCGCACCGTGCGGGTCGACCTCGGCGACCGCTCCTACGATATCCTGATCGGCCCGGGCCTCATCGCCTCTGCCGGCCGCGAGATCGCAAGCCGCCTCAAGGGCCGCAAGATCGCCGTCATCACGGATGCGCATGTCGCGCCGCTCTATCTCGACGGTTTCATGGGCGCGCTTGCGGCGGAAGGCATCGACGCCGTGTCGCTCGTGCTGCCGGCCGGCGAGAAGACCAAGAGCTTCGAGCACCTCATCAGCGTCTGCGACAGCGTGCTGGCCGCCCGCATCGAGCGCAACGACGCCGTCGTGGCGCTGGGCGGCGGTGTCATCGGCGACCTCACCGGCTTTGCCGCCGGCATTGTGCGCCGCGGCTCGCGCTTCATCCAGGTGCCGACCTCGCTGCTGGCGCAGGTCGATTCCTCCGTCGGCGGCAAGACCGGCATCAACTCGCCGCATGGCAAGAACCTCATCGGCGTCTTCCATCAGCCGGACCTCGTTCTCGCCGACACCGACGTGCTCGACACGCTCTCGCCGCGCGAATTCCGCGCCGGCTATGCGGAGGTCGCCAAATACGGCCTGATCGACAAGCCGGACTTCTTCGCCTGGCTGGAGAAGAACTGGCGCGACGTCTTTGCCGGCGGGGAAGCCCGCATCGAAGCCATCGCCACGAGCTGCCAGGCGAAAGCGGACGTCGTCGCCGCCGACGAACGCGAGAACGGCCAGCGCGCCCTCCTCAATCTCGGCCACACCTTCGGCCATGCGCTGGAAGCCGCGACGCAGTATGACAGCGCCCGCCTCGTCCATGGCGAGGGCGTCTCCATCGGCATGGTGCTCGCCCACCAGTTCTCCGCCCGCCTCAACCTTTGCAGCCCCGACGACGGCAAGCGCGTCGAGGCGCATCTGCGCGAGGTCGGCCTGCCGACGACGATGGGCGAGATTCCGGGCGGCCTGCCGCCGGCCGAAAAGCTGATGGACGCCATCACGCAGGACAAGAAGGTCAAGGCCGGCAAGCTCACTTTCATCCTGACGCGCGGCATCGGCCAGTCCTTCGTCGCCGACGACGTGCCGCAATCCGAGGTCGTCGCCTTCCTCAAGGAAAAGCTGCCGAAATGACCGGCGATGCGCCCGCCGCGTTCGCGCCCCATCTCTGGCCGTGGGTCGTTCTCGCCCTCGGCCTGATCGCCGCCGCCCTCGTCTTTTTCTGGCACGCACGACAGAAGGTGACCGAGACGGAGGGCGAGCGCCGCCCCGGCCAGCCCGCCCGCGACAGCGCCAATACAAAGCCCGACCGGGACAAGGCCGGCAACGGCCTCGACCTCGAGGCGCTGGAAGTCTCCGACATCATGATCCACCGCACCGCCATGCGCGCGCTCAATGCCGGCGACCCACCGGAAGAGATCGTCAAGGCGGTGCTGGAAAGCCCCTATACGCGTATGCCGCTCTGGTCCGGCACGGTGGACAACATCGTTGGCGTCGTCCATGCGAAGGATCTGCTGCGCGCGCTCATCGAACCCGGCATGGAGCCGAAGAACCTCGACATTACCAAAGTCGCGGAAAAACCGTGGTTCGTGCCGGACACGACGACGCTGAAAGAGCAGCTTGCCGCCTTCCTGCGCCGGCAGGAACACTTCGCCACCGTCGTGGACGAGTATGGCGAGGTGCAGGGCGTCGTGACGCTTCAGGACATATTGAAAGAGATCGTCGGCGACATTTCCGACGAGAAGGCCGTCGACATGCAGGGCGTGCGGCAGGAGGCGGACGGCTCGCTCGTCGTCGATGGCAGCGTGACGATCCGCGACCTCAACCGCGCCTTCACCTGGAACCTGCCGGACGAGGAGGCGACGACCATCGCCGGCCTCGTCATCCATGAATCGAAATCGATCCCGGAAGAGCGGCAGGCCTTCACCTTCCACGGCAAGCGCTTCATCGTCATGAAGCGGGTGAAGAACCGCATCACGAGGCTGCGCATTCGCCCGGCCGAACCGGAACGGCCGAAAGCGTAGCTACCAGCGGATCGATTCGCCGGGCGCCGCCGCCTCGACGGCGAGCGCATGCAGGCCGGCGTCGAATTCCGCCTTCACCACATCGTTGATCGCCCGATGGCGCGCCACGCGGCTCATGCCGGCAAAGGCCGAAGAGACGATGCGGATGCGCATATGCGTCTCGCCCTCGCCGTCGAAACCCGGCTGGTGGCCGGCATGCAGGTGGCTCTCATTGATGACGTCGAGGCGCTCGGGCGAGAAGGCAGCTTCGAGCTTGCCGGTCATGCTGGATTTCATGGACATTGCGATACCTTCGGCGGCCGGGAATGCGGGGCCGCGACGCAGAAAAATAGTCCCACAAAGCCAGCAACAATCCGCTTTGTCAATTCTTGTTGCAGGCCCCTCGGGACCCCATAATGTGCGCCATGAAACTCGATTCCAAATACTTCGACCGCATCCGCACGAAGCGGCGCGTGGAGCGTCCCGAACGTTCCGCGCCGACCTGTCAGTGGGACGGCTGCGAGGAGAATGCCGTGCATCGCGCGCCGGTGGGCCGCAATGCCGAAGGGCAGTATTTCATGTTCTGCTTCGAGCACGTCAAGGAATACAACAAGGGCTACAATTACTTCTCCGGCCTCTCCGACGGCGAGATCGCGCGCTACCAGAAGGAGGCGATCACCGGCCATCGCCCGACCTGGACCATCGGCGTCAACAAGGCCGCCAAGAACGGTCCCGCGCAGGGCACCGCACGCTCCGGCACGGCCGGGGCGAACCAGCGCATCCGCGACCCCTTCGGCTTCTTCAACGAGGGCAAGGGCCGCCGCCCCCAGATGGAGCCCCGTGCGCGAAAGCTGAAGACGCTGGAGGCCAAGGCCTTCGATACGCTCGGCCTTTCGGCCAATGCGACGACCGAGGACATCAAGTCCGCCTATAAAACGCTTGTCAAAAAGCATCACCCGGATGCAAATGGCGGAGATAGAGGCTCGGAAGAGCGTTTTCGCGCGGTCATCCAAGCATATCAATTGTTAAAGCAGGCCGGCTTCTGCTAGAGCAGTGCCGGCAACAAGACATTTGGGTGGAGGCGACCCCGCCGCCCGCGGAGACGTGATGAGCAAGATGGATCTCGATATTTCCAACCTCCCGGACACCACTGTTTCCGTACGGGAGGTTTTCGGCATTGATACGGACCTTCGGGTCCCGGCCTATTCCAAGGCGGACGCCTACGTTCCGGACCTCGACCCGGACTACCTGTTCGACCGCGAAACGACCCTCGCCATCCTCGCGGGCTTCGCCCATAACCGCCGCGTCATGGTCTCCGGTTATCACGGCACCGGCAAGTCGACCCATATCGAGCAGGTCGCCGCCCGCCTCAACTGGCCGTGCGTGCGCGTCAACCTCGACAGCCATGTCAGCCGTATCGACCTCGTCGGCAAGGACGCCATCGTCGTCAAGGACGGCCTGCAGGTCACCGAATTCAAGGACGGCATCCTGCCCTGGGCCTACCAGCACAATGTCGCGCTCGTCTTCGACGAATACGACGCCGGCCGCCCGGACGTGATGTTCGTCATCCAGCGCGTTCTGGAATCCTCCGGCCGCCTGACCCTGCTCGACCAGAGCCGCGTCATCCGCCCGCATCCCGCCTTCCGCCTGTTCGCGACGGCCAACACCGTCGGCCTCGGCGATACGACCGGCCTCTACCACGGCACGCAGCAGATCAACCAGGCGCAGATGGACCGCTGGTCGATCGTCACCACGCTGAACTACCTGCCGCACGACAACGAGGTGAGCATCGTCGCCGCCAAGGTGAAGCGCCTCGCCGCCGGCAAGGACGGCCGCGAGACGATCTCGCGCATGGTGCGCGTTGCCGATCTCACCCGCGCCGCCTTCATAAACGGCGACCTGTCGACCGTGATGAGCCCGCGCACGGTCATCACCTGGGCGGAGAACGCGGAAATCTTCGGCGATATCGCCTTCGCCTTCCGCGTGACCTTCCTCAACAAGTGCGACGAACTGGAACGCACGCTGGTGGCCGAGCTTTACCAGCGCGCCTTCGGCATCGAGCTGAAGGAAAGCGCCGCCAACATCGTCCTGGAAGCGACTGCCTGACGGCAAGGTGAAGCGCATGGCAGCTCGCGGAGACAATTCGAAGCCGAGACCCGGCGGCGTGGTGGATATGGAACCGTTCCGCCGCGCGGTGACGGGCTGCGTGCGCGCCGTTTCGGGCGATGCGGAGGTGGAGGTTTCCTTCGCCAACGAGCGCCCCGGCATGACCGGCGAGCGCATCCGCCTGCCGGAACTATCCAAGCGTCCCTCGCCGGCCGAAGTCGCGCTCACGCGCGGCCTCGGCGACTCGATGGCGCTGCGCAAGGCCTGCCACGACGCCCGCATCCACGCGACCATGTCGCCGCAGGGTGCCGATGCCCGCGCGATCTTCGACGCTGTCGAGCAGGCGCGCGTCGAGGCGATCGGCTCCAACCGCATGCACGGCATGGCGCAGAACCTCAACGTCATGTTGACGGAGAAATACGCCAAGGCCAATTTCGGCGCGATCACCCGTCAGGCCGATGCCCCGCTGGAAGAAGCCGTCGCGCTCATCGTGCGCGAAAAGCTGACCGGGCAAGCCCCGCCGGCCTCAGCGGGACAGGTGCTCGATCTCTGGCGCAGCTTCATCGAGGACAAGGCCGGCAAGGACATGGAAGGCCTTTCGGCCTCCATCAACGACCAGCAGGCCTTCTCCCGCGTCGTGCGCAACATGCTGGCCTCGATGAACGTCGCCGAGCAGTACGGCGAGGACGAGACCGAGCCGGACGATTCGGAAACGCCCGAGGACGAGAACCAGCCGCGCAGCGACGAGCAGGAAGACAACAACAGCCAGGAAGACGCCGGCGACGATAGCGCGCCCGCCGACGAGAACGAGACGTCCGACGAACAGATGGACGACGGCGAGATGGACGGCGCGGAAATCTCCGACGACGATCTCGTCGAGGACGACGGCGACGACACGGAAAAGCCCGGCGAAGTCCGCCGCCCGAACCAGCCCTTCACGGATTTCAACGAGAAGGTCGATTACGGCGTCTTCACGCAGGAATTCGACGAGACCATCACCGCCGAGGAGCTGTGCGACGAAGCGGAACTCGACCGCCTGCGCGCCTTCCTCGACAAGCAGCTCGCCCATCTCCAGGGCGCGGTCGGCCGCCTTGCCAACCGCCTGCAGCGCCGCCTGATGGCGCAGCAGAACCGTGCCTGGGAATTCGACCTCGAAGAGGGCTATCTCGACAGCGCCCGCCTGCAGCGCATCATCATCGATCCGATGCAGCCGCTCTCCTTCAAGCGCGAGAAGGACACAACCTTCCGCGATACCGTGGTAACGCTGCTGATCGACAATTCCGGCTCCATGCGCGGCCGGCCGATCACGGTGGCCGCCACCTGCGCCGATATCCTCGCCCGCACGCTGGAGCGCTGCGGCGTGAAGGTGGAAATCCTCGGCTTCACCACCAAGGCCTGGAAGGGCGGACAGTCGCGTGAAAAGTGGCTCGCCGGCGGCAAGCCGCAATCGCCCGGCCGCCTCAACGACCTGCGCCACATCATCTACAAGGGCGCCGACGCCCCATGGCGGCGCGCGCGGCGCAATCTCGGCCTGATGATGCGCGAGGGCCTGCTGAAGGAAAACATCGACGGCGAGGCGCTGATCTGGGCGCATGACCGTCTGCTGGCCCGCCCCGAGCAGCGCCGCATCCTGATGATGATCTCGGACGGCGCGCCGGTCGACGATTCGACGCTGTCGGTGAACCCCGGCAACTATCTGGAACGGCACCTTCGCGCCGTCATCGAGCAGATCGAGACGCGCTCGCCGGTCGAGCTGCTCGCCATCGGCATCGGCCATGACGTGACGCGCTACTATCGCCGCGCCGTCACCATCGTCGATGCGGACGAACTGGCCGGCGCCATGACCGAACAGCTCGCCTCGCTCTTCGCCGACGAAAGCACCGCCCGTCGCCCGGCCGGCCGGCGTCGTGCGGGCTGATAGAGCGGTCACGCGACGGGCCGCCGGCCCGCTGCGCGGCCTCGCCGCCATCGTCCTTTCCGCCCTGCTGTGCCTGCCGCTCGGCCGCGCCGCCGCAGCGGAAGACGTTTCCGTCACCAACCGCGCCTTCTCCCAGTTCGTGACAGGCTCCGACCAGCGCGTCTTCGGCAAGCTGGAATTCCTCGGCGGCATTGCCTATTCCTCCGGCAATCCCCTGCTCGGCTCCCTCTCCGCCATCCGCTTCCGAGAAGACGGGCAGCATTTCGTTGCCGTGCTCGATACCGGACACTGGCTGACGGGCCGCGTCGAGCGCGACACGGAGGGCCGGCTGAGCGGGCTTGCCGGCGTCGAGATCCGCTCGATGTTCGACAAGAACGGGCGGGACGGAAACCGCAAATTCAGGATGGACGCGGAAGGCCTTGCCATCCGCAAGGGCGAACTGCTCACGAGCTTCGAGGTGATGCACCGCATCGACGCCTATCCCGATCCCGGCTTTATGGAGGCCAAACCGAAGCGACGCCTGCGCTTTCCCTTCGATCCGCACGAGATGCGCATCAATCGCGGCATAGAGACATTGGCCATGTCGCCCGCGACAGGTCCCCTCGGGGTAACGCCGGTCGCCGTCACGGAACGCAGCCTCAATACTGATGGCAACATCTTCGCCGCCGTGCTGGAAGGCCCGCGCAAGGGCCTCTTCGCCGTCAAGCGGGACGATCCCTGGGACATCACCGACGGCGCCTTCCTGCCGAACGGCGATCTCCTGCTGCTCGAACGCCGCTTCAGCCTGACGAGCGGCATGGGCATGCGCATCCGCCGCATTGCCGGCGACACGATCCGTCCCGGCGCGGTCGTCGACGGCGAGGTGCTGATCGACGCCGATCTCAGCCAGCAGATCGACAATATGGAGGGGATGGACGTGGTGGCGATGGCAGAGGACGATATCCGCATCATCGTCGTTTCCGACGACAACCACTCTATCCTCCAGCGAAACCTGATGCTGGAATTCCGCCTGAAATGAAAAAGCCGCCCCTGTCGGGGCGGCTTTCCTTTCTTTCGTCAGGCCGTCTTCTCGACGCCCGGCATGGGCTTCAGCCTGCTCATCAGCGCGCCATAGGGCAGCAGCATGACGAGACCGACGAGAACCTTCACGGAAAAATCGCCCATCGCCCAGGAAATCCAGCGCGGCGCTTCCGTCGTGAAGACACCGAGCACCGGCGCCCATTCGATGGCGAAGGGGTCGTTCGGGCCGAAGACGGACAGGAACGGCGCGAAAGCGAAGGAGAAGAAGATCATCGTGTCGAGCACGGAGCCGATCAGCGAGGCGATCAGCGGTGCGCGCCACCAGGTCTGCCGGCGCAGCCTGTTGAAGACGGAGATGTCGAGCAACTGGCCGGCAAGGAAGGCCGAACCGGAGGCAAGGGCAATGCGCGGCGTGGAAGCGCCGATCGAAAACAGCACCGCCACGAGGAAACCGGCCGCCACGACGCGGCGCGCGATGCGCGGGCCGAACTGGCGATTGGTGAGATCGGTAATGAGGAAGGCGACGGGATAGGTGAAGGCGCCGTAGGTCAGGAGGTCGCCGAGATTAATGCCGAAGAGCGTACCCGAAAGCGGATACTGCACCAGCACGTTGGAGGCGACGACGACAGCCGTCATCAGGAGGACATAGAGAAGGGTAACGCGGTTCGCGAGCATTTTTTTATCCTGGGTGATGCCACCAGTTGGAGTGATGAAGCAATTCCAGGAAAAGTGCGAAGCGGTTTTCCGTCCGGAATTGCGTTTTAATAAATGCTTAGACACAGCATTGAGGCCTGCCCGGAAACGGGCAAGCCTCAATGAAAACATCCGGCTTGTTGCCTGAAATCAGGCGGCAGCAGCGGTCTTCTTGGCGATCTGGCGGCGCAGCAGGCGAGCGCGCATCGACAGTTCGTTTTCTTCGGCCTTCAGCAGGAAGGCGTCGAGGCCGCCGCGGTGCTCGACCGAGCGCAGGGCAGCAGCGGAAACGCGAAGACGGAAACGCTGGCCGAGGGCGTCGGAAATCAGCGTGACATTGCACAGGTTCGGCAGGAACTTGCGCTTCGTCTTGTTGTTTGCGTGGCTCACATTGTTGCCCGACTGGACGCCCTTGCCGGTCAATTCGCAACTACGGGACATGGTACACCTATTTTTTCTTCGTTACAGGACAATACGTTTCCGGCACCGAAACCGGCCGCAGTCCGTCTGGCCTTTTTGGAAAGTCGCGGTTCTATAGTCACACTCGCCGCGGACGTCAAGCCAAACCTGCCGTTCAGCGGGAATTCAGTTGCCAAACGTCATGATTTGCAGGCAATAGCAGACGGATAACGAATTTTCCACGGCGTAGAATCGCCGCAATGGCAGGCTAGGCGGAGCGTCTCTATGGGAGTCGTGAAGATGAACGGGCGGGGTTGGATTGCTGGCGCGGCCATGTCGCTCGCCCTTGCGGGCGGCGCAAGCCCGCTTGCCGCCGCCGAGGTCCAGCATCGCACCGACTACAGCATCCGCCTGTCCGGCCTGCCGGTGGCGACTGCCAGCTTCCGCTCGGAATTCAACGGCAACCGCTACTCCATTTCCGGCAGCCTGCATTCCGCCGGCCTTGCCGATATCTTCGCCCGCACGCAGGGCACCACCGCCGTTTCCGGCATCGTCAACCGCGACAAGCTGCGCGCCACCTCCTATTCGGTGACCTATCGCAGCGGCAAGCGCGGCCGCGCCATCGACGTGACCTTCCGCAACGGCAATGTCGTGCATGCCAGCATGGTGCCGGCGCGCAAGAAGCCGGACAACTGGGTTCCGGTCTCCAGCGCCGACATGCGCGCCGTGCTCGACCCCATTTCCGGTCTCATCATCCCCGCCGGCAGTCGCATCTGCCCGAAGACGCTGCCGATCTTCGACGGCGAGTCCCGCATGGACCTGAAGCTGACGTCGAAGGGCACCAAGCCCTATTCCACCAAGGGCTTCGAGGGCGAGGTCGTCGTCTGCGGCATCCGCTTCGTGCCGCGCTCCGGCTACAAGAAGGGCCGCGAGGACGTGGAGTACCTGCGCAACCTGAAGTCCATGGAAATCTGGTTTGCCAAGGCGGACGCGGCGAATGTATATGCTCCGGTCTATGTGAGGATTCCGACCAAGCTCGGCCCCGTCACCGTCTCGGCCACGCGCTTCGGGGGATGATGCGGCTTGCCGGTCGGCAGACCGGAGTAATCGGCCTTGAAGATGCGTGCGACCCTTATCGGCTTTACGGCGATCCTCATGTGGGCGCTGCTGGCGCTCTTCACCGCCGCCTCCGGCAAGATGCCGCCCTTCCAGCTCTCCGCCATCTGCTTCCTGATCGGCAGCCTGCCCGGCATCGCCGTGCTGATCGCTCGGCCGGAGCGCCTGCGCCTCTTGAAACAGCCGGCGAAGGTCTGGATCACCGGCATCCTCGGCCTCTTCGGCTATCACTTCCTGTACTTCACGGCGCTGCGCAACGCACCGGCCGTCGAGGCGAGCCTGATCGCCTATCTCTGGCCGCTCCTCATCGTCACCGGCTCCGCGCTGCTGCCGGGCGAGACGCTGCGCTGGAACCATGTGGTCGGCACGCTGCTCGGCCTCGGCGGCACCGCGCTCATCGTCGGGCGCAACGGCGTTACCTTCGACAGCGCCTATCTCGTCGGCTACGGCGCGGCCTTCCTCTGCGCCTTCACCTGGGCCGGCTATTCGCTTGCGACCCGCAGCTTCGAGGCGGTCTCGACGGATGTGGTGACGGGCTTCTGCCTTGCCACCGCGATCCTCTCGCTGCTCTGCCATCTGGGCCTCGAAACCACCGTCTGGCCGCAGACGGGCTTCGAATGGCTCGCCGTCGCCGGCCTCGGCCTGCTGCCGGTCGGCGCGGCCTTCTATGTATGGGATTACGGCGTGAAGAACGGCGACATCCAAATCCTCGGCGCGGCCAGCTACGCCGCGCCGCTGCTTTCGACGCTGGTTCTCATTCTCTCGGGCTTCGCCGAGCCGTCCTGGAGCATTGCGCTGGCCTGCCTGCTGGTGACGGGCGGCGCGGTTCTGGCCGCCAAGGACATGATCTTCCGCAGACGCGCGGCCGCTGCGGCCTGACGCTCAGAACCGGTCCTTCCGCCCGCGGATTTCCGCAAACACCTCGGCGTCGCCCGCCCTTTCTATGCCGAGATGACGGCGGATTGCCGGGTCCGCCGCGCGCAGAAAGGGATTGGTCGCCTTTTCCAGCCCGATGGTCGTCGGCGCGGTGAAACCGCCCTTCGCCCGCAGCGCCTCGATATCATCGGCACGTTTCGCAAGCGCCGCATTCTGCGGATCGACCGTCACGGCGAAGCGGGCATTCGAGAGCGTGTATTCGTGCCCGAAATAGACCACCGTGTCGTCCGGCAGCACGGCGAGCTTGCAAAGCGAAGCCCACATATCCGCCGGCGTGCCTTCGAACAGGCGGCCGCAGCCGAGCGCGAAAAGCGTATCGGCGGCAAAGAGCAGCTTTTCCTCCGGCAGGTGGAAGCAGATATGGCCGCGCGTATGGCCCGGCGTCGCGATCACCTCGACCCGTCGGCCGGCAAAATCGAAGCTGTCGCCGCCGTCCACCTTGCGGTCGATGCCGGGAATGCTCTCGCGCGCCGGACCGATGATCGTCGCGCCAAAACGCTTTTTCAGCGCGAGATTGGCGTCCACGTGGTCGCCGTGGTGGTGCGTCGTGAAGATGTGGCTCAGCGTCCAGCCACGGCGGGCGAGCGCATCGAGGATCGGCTTTTCCTCCGGCGCATCGATGCTTGCGGTCGCACCCGTTTCGGGATCGTGCAGCAGCACGCCGAAATTGTCGCTGCGGCAGGCGAAGAGTTCGATTTCCAGCGGGGCCATGGCACATTCCTCATGCATCGGACGGACTGTCGCGGGGAAATGTAAGCCAATCGCCCTTGAAGTCCACCGGACCATCGCTAACATCCTGTCCATGCATGCAGATATCGTCGACCTCCGCGAATTCTACCACTCGCCGCTCGGCCGCCTCGCCGATCATTCGATCGCCATGGCGCTCGCCTCGCTCTGGGCGCGCCTGCCCGACGAGCGGCTGGTCGGCCTCGGCTATGCCGTGCCCTATCTCGACCGTTTCCGCGCCGACACCGAGCGCACCTTCGCCTTCATGCCGGCCGGTCAGGGCGCGGTGAACTGGCCGCCGAACGAGCTGTCCTCGACGGCCCTCGTCTTCGACGAGGAACTGCCGCTGCCGGATGCCTCCGTCGACCGTATCCTGATGGTCCACTCGCTGGAATTCGCCGAAAACCCGCGCGAGACGATGAAGGAGCTTTGGCGCGTTCTCGCCCCCGGCGGCCGCCTCGTCATCGTCGTGCCGAACCGGCGCGGCGTCTGGGCGCGCATGGAGCATACGCCCTTCGGTTCCGGCCGGCCCTATTCGCGCGGCCAGCTCACGGCGCTGCTGCGCGCGACGAATTTTACGCCCGGCGCCAGCGCAGAGGCGCTGTTCTTCCCGCCCTCCAAGCTGCGCAGCGTCCTGAAGCTGCGCGGCGTCTTCGAGCGGCTGGGGCGCATGCTCTGGCCGATGTTCTCCGGCGTCATCGTCGTGGAGGCGCAGAAGCGGCTCTATCAGGGCCTGCCGGTCGCCGCCCGCGCCTCGCGCCGCGTCTTCGTGCCGGTGCTCGCGCCACAGGGCGTGCCGACAACGCGCGAACGCCCGCCGCGCTGATCCCCTCGACAAAAACCGGGCCGCCCGCTAGAGCGGAACGGCAGCAAGAGGGCAATGGCATGACGGACGGACATTTCGACAAGATCGCACTGATCGGCATCGGCCTGATCGGCTCCTCCATCGCCCGCGCCGTCAAGGAAAAGGGGCTGGCGAAAACCGTCACCATTTCCAGCCGCAGCCAGGAAACGCTCGACCGCGCCCGCGAACTGGAACTCGGCACCGACTATGTCCACGACGCTGGAAAGGCGGTGGAAGGGGCGGACCTCGTCATCGTCTCCGTGCCCGTCGGCGCCTCCGGCAAGGTCGCCGAGGAAATCGCCCCGCATCTGAAGCCCGGCGCCATCGTCACCGATGTCGGCTCCACCAAGGCCTCGGTCGTCGCGCAGATGCTGCCGCACATGCCGAAGAACGTGCATTTCATTCCCGGCCACCCGCTGGCGGGCACGGAGCATTCCGGCCCGGACGCGGGCTTCGCCGAACTCTTCCAGGGCCGCTGGTGTATCCTCACCCCCGTTCACGGCACCGACAAGGACGCCAAGCGCAAGCTCGCCACCTTCTGGGAAGCGCTCGGCTCCAAGGTCGACGAGATGGACACGGAGCACCACGACAAGGTGCTCGCCATCGTCTCACACCTGCCGCACATCATCGCCTACAACATCGTCGGCACGGCGGACGACCTGGAGACGGTGACGGAATCGGAAGTCATCAAATATTCGGCCTCGGGCTTCCGCGACTTCACGCGCCTTGCCGCCTCGGACCCGACCATGTGGCGCGACGTCTGCCTGCACAACAAGGACGCGATCCTCGAAATGCTGGCGCGTTTCTCCGAAGACCTCGCCTATCTGCAGCGCGCGATCCGCTGGGGCGACGGTGAAAAGCTGTTCGACCTCTTCACCCGCACCCGCGCCATCCGCCGCTCGATCATCGACGCCGGGCAGGATACCGCGGCTCCGAACTTCGGCCGCCCGGTCCTCGACAAGAAGGACTGATCAGAGAGGCGGAATCCGGCCCACCGGGAACAGGCCCAGAATGACCGTGCCGCGCCGGATGTTCACCTGCACGGTGGCGCTGTCCCGCCCGCCCGAAAGCCCCCTGACGATGCCGGCCACGCGGCGCACGGTTACGGCAGCCTCCGGGAACTGCTCGGAAATGCGGTCGCGCCAGGCCGTCACACCCTCGACGGCAAGGTTGAGCGAACCGGAAACGAGACCCTCTTCATCGACGCTGACGGGACCGGACAGCGTCATCCGGTTTCCACCGCCAAGATCGAGCGACAGGCTGCGCAGTTCGGCGCTCGTTCCACGCGGCAGGCCCGGCGGCGGGCCCTCGGTGGAAATCCATCCGGCCGCATCCGCAATCGTCACATCGGCGGCGACATTCAGCACCGGCAGCGCCTTGCCGCCAAGATCGAGCGCAAGCGCATCGAGCGAGGCGGCGACGTCCAGCGCGGTCCCGGACCGGCGGACATGTTTTTCGCCATGCGCGGCGGCAAAGCCGATGGATAGGCCCTCGGAGGGCGCGTTGAACCGGCCCTTCAGCCCGTCATAGGCGACGGAGGCGCGGTCCAGCCCATCCGTCCAGGCGACGGCGCTGGCATGCAGCAGGTCCCAGTCCATGTCGAGCACGCGATCCGGCGTCACGCGCACCTGCGCCGGACCGTCCAGTTCCATGACGGCATGGCCTGGGCGATAGACCTGCGCCGCCGAGCGCAGCGCGCCGAAGGTGGCCGACAGGCCGGATTCGTGGTCATCGATGCCAAGCGAATCGCAGAAGACGCCGATGCGGAACGGGAAACCGCGAACGGAAAGATTGCTGCACGAGGCCGACCGCGCGCCCTGCCCGGACGCCGCAAGCTCCTGCGTCACCCGATCCTTCAGCCAGCTTGCGGCATAGAACCATCCGCCCGTATAGAGCGCACCGGCGATAACGATGGCAATGGCAAGCAGGATCAGCTTGCGCGTAACCCCGGATGCGTCGGCGCGGCTTGACGATGCCATAGTGTTCTCCAATGGTGGCAGGCGTGATTTGCCCCAAACGCGTCAAAGCCGGCAATTGCGGCGGCTTTTAGAGAGATGTTTCCAGTGACGGTGGATATGAACGAATTCTGGGTCTTTGGCTACGGATCGCTGATGTGGAATCCGGGCTTCGAATTCGAGGAGCGGCAGGCGGCCCACCTCTTCGGCTTCCGCCGGTCGCTCTGCGTGCGCTCCTGGGTACACCGGGGCACCGAGGAAAAGCCCGGCCTCGTGCTGGGACTCGACCGCGGCGGCTCCTGCCGCGGCGTCGCCTTCCGCATCGCTGCGCAGAAGCGGGAGGCGGTGGTGGATTACCTGCGCGAGCGCGAACTGGTGACCCATGTCTACAAGGAGCGCAGCCTGCCGGCGACGCTCGGCGACGGCCGCCGGGTGACGACGCTCGCCTATATCTGCGACCGCGCCCACCACCAGTTTGCTGGCGCGCTGTCGATAGAAGAAGCGGCCGGCACGGTCAGCACCGCCATGGGAAAATCCGGCCACAACATGGATTACGTGCGCAACACGCTGGCGCATCTGCGCGAAATGGGCATCCGCGATCATTGGCTGGAGGATGTCGGACGGACGGCGGAAAGCCTCTACGCCCGCGCCTCCGCCTGATCAGGCCCCGCGCGCCTTCAGCTCCGCCAGCCGCTGCACGGCGGTCGGCGGCAGCACGAGGCGCGGATTGGCCTCCACCGTTTCCACGAGAAGACGGTCGCTCGCCGTTTCCATGACCTCGACGAGATGGGCGAGGAAGGCGTCGGGATCCATGCCCGGCTGGATCGCCGGCAGGATGATCACCTTGAAATGGCCCGGCTGGCGGATGAACTTGCGGCGCGGCCAGAACAGGCCCGGATGCATGACGACCGGCACGACCGGGACGTGAAGGTCACGGTAGAGGCGCGCGATGCCGTATTTGTATTCCGGCGGCGCGCCCGGCGGCCGGCGCGTGCCTTCCGGATAGATGATGAGCTGGCGGCCCGTATCCATCTCGGCCTTCGTGCGCTCCATCACGGCCGCCATGACCTTGCCGCGCGCATTGCGGTTGACCGGGATCATGCGCTGCTTCTTGATGTACCAGCCGAAGAGCGGAATCCAGGTCAGCTCGCGCTTGAGGATATAAAGCGGATCGTCGAGCCAGGGCAGCAGCGCATAGGCGTCCCAGAAGGACTGGTGCTTCGGCGCGAAGATGTAGCCGCCCTTGGGAATGTTCTCCAATCCCTCGATCTCGAAGGTCGTGCCGACGATCTTTTCGAAGAGCCAATGGTTGCTGCGCGCCCAGTTCTTGGCGATGACATAGGCCTTCTTGCGCGGCAGCAGGAAATAGACCGGCGTGAGCACGATCATCTGCCCGATGAGGTTCAGGTAGAAGAGGGCATTGAAGAGCACGGAGCGGAGAGCGATCATCGGGCAGCCTGTAAGCGGAACGGTCTCTCGCCCTACACGATAATCGGAGACGGGGAAACTCCCGTCACCGCGTTCTCAGCTTCCGGTCATGTCGCCGCGCAGTCCCGACCAACTCCGCGCGCCGGCAAAGGCGCGCAGCCGCGCCAGGCAATATTTGAGATATTCCGACAGCATCGCCTTCATGACGCCCGGCTCGCGCAGCCAGTTGCCGTTCTTCAGGTCGGAATTGACGACGGGATAGGCGATGAACTCCGTCTGCGGATCGCTGACCTTCAGTTCCAGCAGGCTGCGCGGCATGTGATAATTGTTGGTGACGACGAGCACCCGGCGGTACTGGTGGTCGCTGATCCAGCGCGCCGCCTCGTTGGCGTTGCCGATCGTGTCGACCGCCTCGTAACCCATGTCGACGCAGCATTCGAACAGCGCCGAGGAGCTTTGCGTAAGCTTGCGCAGGAGGTTTCCGCTGGTCGCCGGGTTGGCGCCGGAGATCAGCAGCCGCTCACCCGCGCCGTTCTTCAAGAGGTCGATGGCGCGGTCGATGCGCTGGTAGCCGCCGGTCAGCACGACGATGGCGTCGGCCTTCGGCTCGCGCGGCGTTTCCAACGCGGCGACGGTCTCGGCGAAATGCAGGAACCCGGCGGTGCCCGCAGCGCCGCCCAGCAGGAGCAGCGCCAGCACCACGCGCACGAGAATGCGCACAGGCCCCTTGCGGCCCCGCTTCGTTCCGACCTGCCGGGCGCCCTCGGGCAGCTCCGGTTTTTCCCGTTCCAGCGCGCTCATGATTCTGTCCATAGAACCCGATTGCGGCAACGGATAGTCCGTTTCGCGGCGATGATCCGCCCGCCCCGCATCACGAGTCCGGTAGCTGGTCGGTGCGCGACGGATCGGAGCGGATGAGGTCGATCTCATGGATCGTGCGCATCACCGTGAAGCGGGCCGTCAGCGTCGTCAGGACCGCGATCACCAGAATGGTCCCGGCAATGCCGAGATACCCCGTAAGCCCCATGGAGAAGGTGCCGAAAAGCGCCGTCGCCTGATCGCTCTGGGGCGTCGCGATGGAACGGCCCTGCCAGAAACCGGCGACGGCGAAGAACAGCGCGGCCAGCAGCCCGCCGGCGACCGAACCCTTGAGGCTGATCTTGAGAAAGTGCTTCTGGAACTCGGAGGCGACGAAGCTTGCCTCCGCCCCGACGAAATGCAGCACCTCGACGATATGCCGGTTGCCCGAAAGCGCGCCCCGCGTCGCAAAAATAACGGTCAGCACCATGGCCGAGAAGACCAGCACCAGAACGCCGGTGCCGATGAGCGCCGTGGTGCGCGCCATGGCGACGAGCCGGTCGACCCAGGTGCGGTGATCGTCAAGGAAGGCCGTCGGGATCTTCTCGGCGAGCGCCGCGCGCATGCCGACGAAATCCGGCGGGCTCTGCTCGTCGATGGTGACGATGACGAGACGCGGCACCGGCAGCTCGTCGATATCCAGCCCCTCGCCGAGCCAGGGTTCCAGCAGGCGCGCCGTCGCGGCCTTGTCGACGATCGTGCCGTCTCGGGTGCCGGCGAAGGTGAGCGCGAGGTCGCGTGCATCCTTCAGCGCCTGTTCCATGTCGAGATTGTCGTCCGGCTTGATCTGGATGGTGATCTCGCGGGAAATCTGGCTCTGCCAGCTTGCCGCCGTCGCCCGCACCATGCTGACCGCGCCGAAGGTGAGGCAGGCGAGGAAGGCCATGATGGCGATGACAAGCATCAGCGCATTGCCGGAGACATTGGCCTGCGGCACGATGGGCGCGGTGGGCCGCACGCGCATTTCCGGCCGGCGGGCCGCGCCCTGGGGTTCTGCGGTCTCGCGGGGCGCGTCAGTCATAGATGTCGAGCCGCCCCTGCGAGAGGATCATGCGCCGCGCCTCCACCTGGTCCATCAGCGACAGGTCGTGCGTGGCGATCACCACGGCGGTGCCGAGCCGGTTGAGTTCGAGGAAGAGGCTGAGCAGCCGCCGCGCCATCGGCGGATCGACGTTGCCGGTCGGTTCGTCCGCCAGCAGCATTTCCGGCCGGTCGATGAGGGCGCGCGCAATCGCCGCGCGCTGCTTCTCCCCGCCGGACAGCACCGGCGGCAGCACGTTGATCCGCTCGCCGAGGCCGACCCATTTCAAAAGCTCCAGCACATCGGCGCGGTAGCTCGATTCCTCCTTGCCGCGCACGCGCAGCGGCAGGGCGACGTTCTCATAGGTCGTCAGGTGATCGAGCAGGCGGAAATCCTGGAAGACGATGCCGATGCGCCGGCGCAGCATGGGCAGCTCGTCGCGCGGGATGGTCGAGATTTCCCGGTCGAAGGTGCGGATGATGCCGCGCGTCGGCTGGAGCGACAGGAACAGGAGACGCAGCAGCGTCGTCTTGCCGGCGCCGGACGGCCCCGTGAGGAACTGGAAGGAACGGCGCGGAATATCGAAGGTGAGGTCGCGGAGAATCTCCGGCCCCATCCCGTAGCGCAATCCGACATTCTCGAAGTGAATCAATGGCCAACCCGGTTCTGGACGTCGTTACCCTAGAGCAGTTCCGGCAAAAGTGCGAAACGGTTTTGCGTTCGGAGCCACATAAAAAGCAACCCTACGGCACCGCTTGCACAGGAAAGCGGCTCTTTCACGGTCAGGTTTCCGAAGCATTAACCAGTATGGTTTACGTTTCGTAAGGATTTCATTCAATGCCCGACTTTTCGCCCCTGATTTGCGAGAGCGGGCGAAAAGGAGGTGGCGATGAACGCCTTCAGAGCGAGACAGCAGGCAAAGGGCCGGGTCGATCTTCTTCCGCCCGAGCCGAAGGCTCCCGCGCAAAAGCACGCCCGCACCCATCCGGCCCGCCTCGAAGTGGTCGATGCCGATTTCGTGGTGATTCGCGGCGGCGCGTCCCGCACCTCCAACGACAACCGCCGCCCGCCCCGCGCCGCCCGGCAGGCGCGCCCGCTTTCCGAGCACATGCTGTTCCGGCTGCTGGCCGCCTGCGCCCGCCTCTTCGAGGCCGGGTTGCAGCTTCTTCCGCGCCGCGCCTTCGCCGGCCTCGTCACCGCCGCCTTCCTCTTCGTCTTCGCCTATATGGGCGGGCTTTCGGCGCTGAAGGCCGCGCTTCCGGCGGCAGAGCCGACCGCTCCCCTTCAGGTCGCGGATGTCAGCACCACCATCGACGACCGGAACGGCATGAAGGTGCTGTCCGTCTACGGCCGCATCGACAATATCAGCGGCGGGGAGCAGCCCCTTCCCCCGCTCGAAATCCGGGTCGAGGGCGCGGGCAGGACGCTTCAGCGCCAGATGGCGCTCGATACCGCGACGATCCCGGCCGGCGGCAGCGAGCACTTCTCGCTGCGCATTCCGCACAGCGGCGGAAAAGTGCCGAAAGTCTCGGTTTCCTTTGCCGGCAAGGGTGCACCGGCAGACTGACTGTGCTAATCGGCTGCTTTAGCGCCACCTAAGGAGCCGCCTCGCGATGCAGATTGTCCGCGGAAAGAAGATCGAAACGCTTTACGATGCCGGGCAGATCGCCAAGCGCAACGAAGAGCTTGCAAGCCAGATCGCCGCCGGCCCGACGAACGATCTCCTCGTCATCGCAGTCCTCAAGGGCTCGTTCATCTTCGCCGCCGACCTGACCCGCGCGCTGCACGCCGCCGGCCTTGCGCCGGAAGTCGAGTTCATCACCCTGTCGAGCTACGGCGCCGGCACGGTCTCGCAGGGCGTGAAGGTCATCAAGGATATCGACAGCGATGTCCACGGCCGCGATATTCTGCTCATCGACGACATCCTCGAATCCGGCCGCACGCTCAGCTACGCCAAGGAACTGATGTACGAGCGCGGCGCGCGCAACGTCACCATCGCCGTGCTGCTCGACAAGCGCGAGAAGCGCAAGACCGATCTGGAGGCCGATTATGTCGGCTTCGAATGCCCCGACCACTTCGTCGTCGGCTATGGCATGGACGTCGCCTATGCCTTCCGCGAATTGCCCTTCGTCGGCGTCGTGACGGGCGACGCGGAGTAACCGGGTTCCAAAATCCCCTATCGGCCGTTTACCGATCAACAAGGAAAGTCTGGTCTTTTCAGGGCCAGACGAACCGGAAGGGGAAGCCATGGCGAAGATCCTGATCACCGAAGACGAGGATTCGCTGCGTATCTTCGTGGCGCGCGCCTTGCGGCTGGACGGCCATGAGACCGTCGAGGCCCCCGATGGCGCAGCCGGGCTGGACGCCCTGACGGAAGGCGGCTTCGACCTCCTGCTTTCCGATATCCGCATGCCCGTGATGGACGGCATCGAGCTTGCCCACAAGGCCGCCGCCGCCCATCCAGCGCTGAAGATCCTGCTGATGACGGGCTATGCCGAGCAGCGCGAGCGCGCCGACGACCTTGCCTCCAAGATCGTCGATGTGGTCAGCAAGCCCTTCAGCCTGCCGGATATCCGCCGCGCCGTGGCGCAGGCGCTGGCCGCCTGATACGCCGGGGCATCCCCGGCGCGCATTTTCGCTGTAAGCAATCCTATTGAATCCCGAGCAGCCGCTCGAGATATTCCCGTTCGAGGCCGGGCGTGGCGCCCGCGCCGAGCTTGCGGCGAATCTCCTCCAGAATGTCGCGCGCCCGCTGGATGTCGAATTCTTCCGGAATGGCCTCCGGCCCGCCGGTATCGGGTCCCTGGTTCCTGCCGGCCCGGGTCTCGCGGCCGAGCGGATCGCGCCCCTCGCGGCCGGCCTGCGGCATGCCCTGCCCCGGCCCCTGACCCATGGCCTGCATCTGGTTCATCATGCTCTGCGCGCCCTGACGCAGCGCTTCCAGCGCGCGTCCCTGGCTGCCGACGGCCGATTCGCCCTCGCCTTCGCCCAGCGCCTGCGAAGCGCCCTTCATCTCGCGCCCCGCCTTGCCGAAACCTTCGCCGGGGTCCAGCCCCATGCCCTTCAGCGCGCCGTTCAGTTCGCCGAGCTGCTTGCCGAGCGCATCCTGCTGGGCCTGAAGCTTCTTCAACGCGTCGCGGAGCTGCTCGGCCGTCATCTGGTCCGTCGGCTGCCGGTCGCCGCCATTGTCGCCCGGCTGACGCTCGGCCTGTTCGCCCTCCTCGCCCCGCATGGGATCGCCGCTCTCCTGACGGTCGCGCAGCGCCTGATCGAGCTGGAACGTCTGCTCCATCAACTGCTGCTGCTGCTGCACGAGCGCGCCGAGCTTGTCCATCTGGTCGCGCATGGCGTCGTTCTGCTGGCCCTGCCCCTGCTGCGGCCGGCCGGCCTGCAGGTTGTTCATCATGCGCTGCAGGTCGGAAAGCATCTGCTGCGCCTGATCGCGCGCACCCGAGCGCGCCAGATTCTCGATCTGGTCCATCATGCGCTGCAGGTCCTGCTGGCGCAGGACGCGGCCCTGTTGCTGGGCGCTCTGCTGCTGGCCGTTCTTGGCGGCCTGGCGGGCAAGCTCTTCCATATAGGCCTGCATCGCCTCGCGCAGTTCCTTCATGAGCTTGGCGACCTCCTCATCGGAGGCATTGCGCTCGAGCGCCTCGGAAAGCGCCTTCTGCGCCTCGCGCAGCCGCCGGTCGGCAAGCGAGAGATTGCCATCCTCGATACCGAGCGCGATCTCCCAGAGATAGTCCGCCGTCTCGCGCATCTCGTCGTCCGTGCGGGCGAGCCTCATGCGGGCATTGGCCGATTGCAGCAGCAGGTAATGCGTCAGGTTGGGGATCGTCTCTTCCGGCCGGATCGTCAGCGCCTCGTTGAGCGCGATGGCCTGGGCAAGCTGGTTGGCGTCGAGCGCGAAGACCTGCCGCTCCTCGGCGACGGCAGCGGCGAGCGGCTCGAAGAACGTCTTCGCCGGCAACACCATCTCCACCGGCTGGCTGCGTCCTTCCTGCCCGGCGGCGTCCCTGGCGACCAGCGTGATCTTCACGCGCTTGCCGGAAAGCGGATGTTCGGAAAGGTTGCGGCTCGTCGTGCCCTTGGCCTCGCGCGCGGCGCGGCGCGGCAGGTCGAGCCGGTATTCGGGCAGCGGATAGAGCGGCCGGGCATCCTTCGGCTGATCGACCGGCACGATTTCCGCATGGGCCTCCTGCAGCCCGTAGTCGTCCTTGGCGATGAAGCCGATTTCCAGCGCCCCGGTCACCGTCGCCTTCGGAATGCCGTCGAAGGCGATTTCCGGGACGCGTTCGGGAATGACGGAGAAGGCCCATGTCCGGCCGTCGACCGTCAGCGTGCCGTCCTTCAGGATCTTGTATTGCATGGTCCGAACGCCGTCGGCCGCCGCCTTCGCGCCGGCCTTGCCGTCCTTCGGCTTTTCCGCATCGGGGCGGATGGCGGTCACGGTATCCTCGCCCGCCACCTGATAGCTCACCTGCTCGTCGCCGCTGCCGCCGGTCACGCGCACGGTCAACTCGCTGAACTGGGGAACGCGAATTTCCTCCCGGGCAACCTCCGCCGGCTGACCCTGCCCGTTGCCGGTCAGGAAAACGGGGGCTTTCGACGTATGCGCCGGAGGGGTCACCCAGGCGTCGATGCGCACATCGGGCGCAGCCTCTGCGGGCGCGCGGAAGGAGACGACATCAGCAAGCAGGCCGCCATGGTTGGAATAGGAAAAGGCAAAGGCGATGACCGCCAGAAGCACCGGCACGGCGCGCAGGCCATGGCGGTCGTGCCGGGCGATATCCGGCTCGGGCGTACCCGTGCGCAAGGCGCCGATCATCCGCGCCATACGGGCCTGATGCTCGCGCCACAGCGCGTCGGCGAAGGCGTCTGCCCCCGCCGGCCGGTCGTCCTGCACGCGGATCGCCTGATGGGCGAGCGCATTGCGCGCCTCCAGCATGCGGTCGGCATCGTCCATGGAGGGCCGGGCAATGCCGCCCAGGCGCAGGAGAAGGGCGATGAGGCCGAGCGCGGCAGCAAGAAGCGTCGCCACATGCAGCCAGAAGGGCGCATGGCGGAAATAGCCGAACCAGACGAGCGCCAGAAAAGTGGCGACAAGCAGCAGCACCGGCAGCAGACGCGGAATGAGCGCTTCCGCATAAAGGATGGCGCGGGCGGCGAGGCGCTTTCCCGCAAGCCGGCGCGTCAGCGGATTGCCGGTCGCCCCCGTCCTGCCCTGCCCTTCACTCACCATCGTTCCCGATTCTCCGCGCTGGTCGTTACCGCCAGAGAATACCATTCTTTGTGGCGAAGACGAGGGCGCGCGCGAAAACGTGAATGCGCGCCCCCAGGGGTTTTCCCTCAGGCCAGCCAGTCCGGCACGGAGTCGAGACCGATCAGGTCGTCGTAGGACAGCCGCGGGCGGATGACGTGGAACGCATCGCCGTTGACGAGCACTTCGGGCACAAGGAGGCGGCTGTTGTAGGTGCCGGCCTGCACCGCGCCATAGGCGCCGGCGGAGCCGACGGCGATGAGGTCGCCGGGCCTGGGCTGCGCCATCTCGCGATCCTGTGCAAGATAATCGCCGGTCTCGCAGACCGGGCCGACGACGTCGGCGCGGATGCGCGGGGCGTTGGCCGCCGAGATGACGACCGGCTGGATTTCGTGCCAGGCCTCATAGAGTGTCGGGCGGATGAGATCGTTCATCGCCGCATCGACGATGACGAAGGTCTTCTCGCCGCCGTCCTTCACATAGAGGACTTCGGTGACGAGGATGCCGGCATTGCCGACGATCAGCCGGCCCGGCTCGGTGACGATCTTGCAGTTCAGGCCCTTGAGCTGGTTCTTGACGATCTCGGCATAGGCGTCCGGCAGCGGCGGCGGCGTATTGTCCGTCTTGTAGGGGATACCGAGGCCCCCGCCGACATCGACGTGATCGATGGTGTGGCCGTCGGCGCGCAGCGTCTCGACGAGTTCGCGCAAGAGCCGGAAGGCATCGTCGAAGGGCTGCAGCTCGGTGATCTGGCTGCCGATATGCATGTCGATGCCGGTGACCTGGATGCCCGGCAGGCTCGCGGCGCGGGCATAGACGGCGCGCGCGCGCTCCCAGGAGATGCCGAACTTGTTTTCCTTCTTGCCCGTCGAGATCTTCGCATGGGTGCGGGCGTCGACGTCGGGATTGATGCGGAAGGAGACGTGGGCGACCTTGCCGGCCTTCACCGCCCGGGCGTTCAGAACCTCGAGTTCCGGCTCGGATTCCACGTTGAAACAGTAGATGCCGGCGTCCAGCGCAAGGTCCATCTCGCGCGGCGTCTTGCCGACGCCGGAGAACATGATGCGCGAGGCGGGAACGCCGGCGGCCAGCGCCCGGCGCAGCTCCCCCTCGGAGACCACGTCGATGCCCGCGCCGAGCCGGGCGAGCGTCTTCAGCACCGCCTGGTTGGAATTCGCCTTCATGGCGTAGCAGACCAGCGCATCCACGCCGTCGAAGGCCTTGGAGAACACCTTGTAATGGCGCTCCAGCGTGGCCGTCGAATAGACATAGAAGGGCGTGCCGACCGCCTTGGCGATTTCCGGAACCGGCACGTCCTCCGCGTGGAGAATGCCGTCGCGATGCTCGAAATGGTTCACGGGTTACCGTCCGTTAGAGAAGCGGGTCGAGGATGAAGCGCTTTTCTTCGATCTGCTCGACCTTCTTGCCGTTGATGGTCTTGTAGACCGGCTGGGGACCCGGCCGCTCAAGATCGCCCTTGCGCCCGCAGGCAGTCAGAACCGCTGCGGAAAGGCAGAGCACGAGAGCCAGCCTGCCGGTATCGATGCGTGTCATGAAGCGTTCCCTGGAAATGCCGGTGTCGGGGGTGGGCACCATCCTTAGCGAATTCGCCCGCCCTTGTGCACCCTTAATCTCTATGGTGGGGCCTGAAAGCGTCGCGGTCAGTTCCGCTGACGCCACCAGGCGATCTGCCGGCGGACCTCCGACGGCGCGGTGCCGCCATAGCTCCTGCGGCTGGCGACGGAGGCTTCCACCGTCAGCACGTTGAAGATATCGGCGGTGATCGCGGCATGGATCGCCTGCAGCTCTTCAAGCGACAGTTCCGCAAGGTCGCAGCCCTTGCTTTCGGCAAGCGCCACGGCGCGGCCGGTGACATGGTGGGCGTCGCGGAACGGCAGGCCCGCCTCGCGCACCAGCCAGTCCGCAAGGTCCGTCGCGGTGGAATAGCCCGAACCCGCCGCCGCCTTCATCCGGTCCGCGCGGATCGTCATGTCGCGCACCATGCCGGTCATCGCGGCGATGGCCAGCTCCAGGCTCTCGGCCGCATCGAAGACCTGTTCCTTGTCTTCCTGCATGTCCTTGGAATAGGCGAGCGGCAGGCCCTTCATGACCGTCAGCAGCGCGATCAGCGAGCCGTTGATGCGGCCGGTCTTGGCGCGCACCAGTTCGGCGGCATCGGGGTTCTTCTTCTGCGGCATGATGGACGAGCCGGTCGAAAACGCATCCGACAGGCGGATGAAGCCGAACTGCGGCGTCGACCAGATGACGATCTCTTCCGCAAGGCGCGAGAGGTGAACGGAGGCGATGGCGGCGATGGAGAGGAACTCCAGCGCGAAGTCGCGGTCCGAGACCGTGTCGATGGAATTGCGGGTCGGCTCGCGGAAGCCGAGGGCCTTGGCCGTCATGTGCCGGTCGATATTGTAGCCGGTGCCGGCGAGCGCGGCGGCGCCGATCGGGCTTTCGTCGAGATGCTCGATCGCGTGGCGCACGCGCTGGCGGTCGCGGCCGAACATTTCCACATAGGCCATGCAATGGTGGCCGAAGGTCACCGGCTGGGCCGTCTGGAGATGGGTGAAGCCGGGCATGACGGTCTCGGCATGCTCTTCCGCACGGTCGAGGAAGGCGGATATCAGCGCCGTCAGCATCTTCTCGGTCTTCTGCAGCTCTTCCTTGACCCAGAGGCGGAAGTCGAGCGCCACCTGGTCGTTGCGCGAGCGGGCGGTGTGCAGGCGTCCGGCGGCGGGGCCGATCAGGCTCGCCAGCCGCGCCTCGACATTCATGTGAATGTCTTCCAGCTTGCGGGAGAACTCGAACGTGCCGGCTTCGATCTCTGACAGGATCGTGTCGAGACCGTGAACGATCTTTTCCTTATCGTCGGCGGAAATGATGCCCTGATGGGCAAGCATCTCGGCATGCGCCTTTGAGCCGCGGATGTCCTGGGCGTAAAGCTTCTTGTCGAAGCCGATGGAGGCATTTATCTCCTCCATGATCGCATCCGGTCCCGAGGCGAAGCGGCCGCCCCACATCTGGTTCGAGGATTTCGTCTCGGAAGTGCCGTCTGCCATGGGTGCCTGCCTGGAAAAGAGTCCTGGAGAATGAAATGTCAGTGAAGAAGAAACTCGGCCTGCCCGCAGGAAAGCTCATCGCCATCGCCGGGCTTGCCGGACTTCTCGCCGGTGGTGCTGCGATATACGTGAAGGAAAGCCTGTCTGGCAATGGCGCGGTAGCCTCCGTCGATCCCGCCGCCTGCGCGCTCGCCGCCGAACGGGCCGCCGCGATCACGCCTTTCTCCAAGGGACAGGTCGCCGCCATGCGCACCGTCGACGAACACCGGCCCCTGCCCGACCTCACCTTCAACGGGCCGGACGGCAAGGCGCGGACCATCGCAGACTTTGCCGGCCGCACGCTGCTGGTCAATCTCTGGGCGACCTGGTGCGTGCCCTGCCGCGAGGAAATGCCGGCGCTCAACGCGCTTCAGAAAACCCTCGGCAGCGACAGGTTCGAGGTGGTGGCGATCAACATCGACACCGGCGACGACGAGAAGCCGAAGGCTTTCCTCGACGAGACCGGCGTACACGACCTCGCCTTCTACCGCGACGCCTCGATGGGCGTCTTCAACACGCTGAAGAAGGAAGGCCTCGCCTTCGGCCTGCCCGTCACGCTGCTGATGGACGAGAAGGGCTGCCTGATCTCCGCCATGAACGGCCCTGCCGCCTGGGACAGCGAAGACGCCAAGGCGCTGATCAACGCCGCGCTGGCGGCGCCGAAGACCTGAGGGATCATGCCGCCGCGTAGACACGCGGCCGGCGGATATCGATGAAACCCGCCTCGCCCTTGGTATGCGGGAATTCCGGCGCGGTGTCGAACTCCACCGGCTGGCCGCTGCCGGTCAGCGCCAGCACGCGGCGCGAATCCGGCCGGTCGATGACACGCACGATCTTCGCCGCGATGCCTTGGCCGTCTTCGCGCCAGGTGACGTCCGCCGGACGGAAGAGGATTTGCCCCCCGCCATCGGCAACGCCATCGGCCTCGAAGGCGACGTCGTCGACATAGGCCCTGCCGCCGCGGATATCCGCATCGAGCCGGTTGGCGTCGCCCAGAAAGTTCATCACGAAGGCGTCGGCCGGGTTGCGGCACACGGCCTCGGGCGTGCCCTCCTGCACGATCCGGCCCTTGTTGAGGATGACGACGCGGTCGGCAAGGTCCAGCGCCTCTTCCTGATCATGCGTGACGAAAAGCGTGGTGATGCCGAGTTCGTCGTGAATCTTGCGCAGCCAGCGGCGCAGGTCCCGCCGCACATTGGCGTCGAGCGCGCCGAAGGGCTCGTCGAGCAGCAGCACGCGCGGATCGACGGCAAGCGCCCGGGCGAGCGCCACGCGCTGGCGCTGGCCGCCGGAAATCTGGCCGGGGAAGCGACCCCTGAGACCGCCGAGCTGCACGAGGTCGAGCAGTTCCCCGACGCGCTCGGCAATCGCCTGCGGCGTGCGCCTGACCTTGGAAACCTTCATGCCGAAAGCGATGTTCTCGCCCACCGTCATATGCGGGAAGAGCGCATAGTGCTGGAAGACGAAGCCGACGCCGCGCTCGCGCACGGGAATGTCGGTCGCGTTCTCATCGCCGAAATAGATCACGCCGGCATCGGCATATTCGAGCCCGGCGACCATGCGCAGGATCGTCGTCTTGCCGGAGCCGGAGGGGCCGAGCAGCGCGACCAGCTCGCCGCTCTCGATATCGAGCGAGACGCCGTGCACGGCGCGGAAGGTCTCGAACTCCTTGACCACATTGGTAAGACGGATCTTCACGGTTTGACCTCCGGCGTGATGCTGTCGGCCCCTGCAAGGGCGGTCGGGCGCTGCACGCGGCCCGCGCCCTGCCGCTCCAGCGCCACCTTGGCGACGAGCGTGACGATGGCGAGACCCGCGAGAATGGATGCGGCGGCAAAGGAGCCGGCCGCGTTGTAATCGTGATAGAGCAGCTCGATATGCAGCGGCAGCGTATTCGTCTGGCCGCGGATATTGCCGGAAACGACCGAGACCGCACCGAACTCGCCCATCACGCGCGAATTGCACAGCACGACGCCGTAGAGCAGCGCCCATTTGATGTTCGGCAGCGTGACCGAGAAGAAGGTGCGCCAGCCGCTCGCCCCGAGCGAGGTCGCCGCCTCTTCCAGATCGCGGCCCTGCGCCTGCATCAGCGGGATCAGTTCGCGCGCGACGAAGGGCGCGGTCACGAACATGCTGGCGAGCACGATGCCCGGCAGGGCGAAGAGAATCTTGATCCCGGCCGCTTCGAGAGCGGGGCCGAACAATCCCTGCAGGCCGAAGACGAAGAGATAGGAAACGCCCGCGACGATGGGCGAGACGGAGAAGGGCAGCTCGATGATGACGGTGAGCAGCCGCTTGCCCGGAAAATCGTGTTTGGTGATCGCCCAGGCCGCCGCGACGCCGAAGGCGGTGTTGATCGGCACGGCGATGAGCGCCGTGATCACCGTCAGCAGGATGGCGTGGCGCGTATCGGGATCGGCGATGGACGCCCCGAAATAGGCGATGCCGCGCGAAAACGCCTCGACGGCGATGACGGCGAGCGGCGCGACGATCATCAACCCGACGAGCAGCAGCACGATGGCGAGCAGGGAGCGGCGGAAGAGCGGATTGTCGCCGACGCGCGGTGGCTTGCCTTTTCCATGATGCGCCATGGTCAGCCCCTCGCCGTATAGCGCAGGGCGCGGGCCTGCATGAGATTGGTGATCGCCAGCATGACGAAGGCCGTCAGCAGCATGACGGAGGCGATGGCCGCCGAGGCGGGATAATCGTATTCCTCCAGCCGGATGAAGGCGAGCAGCGCCGTGATCTCCGTCGAGAACGGCTGGTTGGCGGCGATGAAGATGATCGCGCCGAACTCACCGAGGCTGCGCGCGAAGGAGAGCGAGACGCCGGCGAGGATCGCGGGCGTCAGGAGCGGCAGGATGACGCCGGTGAAGATCGAAAGATCGCTGGCGCCGAGCGTCTGCCCCGCCTCCTCGAGCGCCGGATCGAGTTCCTCCAGCACCGGCTGAACCGTTCGCACGATGAAGGGCAGGCTGGTGAAGCTCATCGCAACGATGATGCCGAGCGGCGTATAGGCGACCTTGATGCCGAGATGGGAAAGCGGGCCGCCGAACCAGCCGTTCGTGGCGAACAGCGTGGTGAGCGCGATGCCCGCGACGGCCGTCGGCAGCGCGAAGGGCAGATCCACCAGCGCATCGACCAGCCGGCGGCCCGGGAAGCGGTAGCGCACCAGCACCCAGGCGAGCGCCATGCCAAAGAGAAGATTGAAGACAGTCGCCGCCAGCGCGCAGAGCACCGTCACCCGGTAGCTGGCGAAGGCGCGGTCGGATGAGACGATGCGCAAGTAATCGGCCGGCCCCAGGCTCGCCGCCTTGAAGATGAGCGCCGCCAGCGGCAGCACCACGATGACGGCGACATAGACGAGGGTTATGCCGAGCGCGAGCGGCAGGCCCGGCAGCACGCGCCGCCTCACGGCCCGTCCGGCCTTCTGCTCCACCGCGGCCCTCTTGCCGGCCGCGGCGGCGATATCGCGGGACGTATCAACGGCTGCCATAGATCTTGTCGAGCTTGCCGCCTTCGGCGAAGTGTTCCGCGGTGACCTGCTTCCAGCCGCCGAAGACATCGTCGACATTCACGAGGCGGATTTCCGGGAACTGGCCCTTGAACTCGGCGGCGACCTTCTCGTCGAGGACGCGGTGACCGAACTCGGCGGCGATCTTCTGGCCTTCCGGCCCATAGAGGAAATCGAGATAGGACTTTGCCAGGTCACGGCTGCCCTTGGCGTCCGCCACCTTGTCGACGACGGCAACCGGGAATTCGGCGAGCAGCGAGACGGAGGGCACGACGCTCTGGAACTTGTCCTCGCCGTACTGCTTGGCGATCGACTTGGTTTCGGCCTCGAAGGTGATGATGACGTCGCCGATCTCGCGCTCGACGAAGGTCGTCGTCGCCGCGCGGCCGCCCGTGTCGAAGACCGGAACGTTGTCGAAGATCTTGGTGACGAACTCCTCGACCTTCACCGGATCGTTGTTGAAGGCTTCCTTGGCATAGGCCGTGGCGGCGAGATAGGTGTAGCGCGCATTGCCGGAGGTCTTCGGGTTCGGGAAGATCACCTTCACATCGTCGCGGGCAAGGTCGGACCAGTCCTTGATGTTCTTCGGATTGCCGGCGCGCACGAGGAAGGACGGGAAGGAATAGAAGGGCGAGGCGTTGTTCGGGAACTTCTTCTGCCAGTCTTCCGCGACGAAGCCGTTCTTCACGAGGAAGTCGATATCCGTCACCTGATTGAAGGTCACCACATCGGCCTCGAGGCCTTCGACGATGGCGCGCGCCTGCTTGGACGTGCCGCCATGCGACTGGTCGATGGTGACGCCCGGATGGGCCTTCACGAAGGCTTCGTTCTCGGCGGCAAAAAGCTCGCGCGCCACGTCATAGGAAGCGTTCAGCAGCTTGTCGGCGGCCTGTGCGGTGAACGGAGCGGCAAAGCCGAGAAGGGCGACGCCGAGAAGCAGCAAACGTTTCATCTGAAAACCCCAATGCAGAACAATTGAGGCAGACAATAACGGCGGGCCAATCGGCATCCGAGGCATGGCCTGTCATAGCTTCGATGACAGGCGGAACATTTTTCCCCGAAAGGGAAAGTTCGCGGATTCTCCGCCCGTCAGCGGGTGGGAACCGGAACCTCGCCGCGATAGTCGTAGAAGCCGCGGCCCGACTTGCGGCCGAGCCAGCCGGCCTCGACATATTTCACCAGCAGCGGGCAGGGACGGTACTTGGAATCGGCCAGCCCGTCATGCAGCACCTGCATGATCGAAAGGCAGGTATCGAGACCGATGAAGTCGGCAAGCTGCAATGGCCCCATCGGATGGTTCGCGCCGAGCTTCATGGCCGTGTCGATGGCTTCCACCGAGCCGACGCCTTCATAAAGCGTATAGATCGCCTCGTTGATCATCGGCAGCAGGATGCGGTTGACGATGAAGGCCGGGAAATCTTCGGCGACCGTGATCGTCTTGTCGAGGCTGGTGACGAAGGCCTTGGCGGCGGCGAAGGTCACTTCCTCGGTTGCGATGCCGCGCACCAGCTCCACCAGCTTCATCACCGGAACCGGGTTCATGAAGTGGATGCCCATGAAGCGCTCCGGCCGGTCGGTGGCGGAGGCTAGGCGGGTGATCGACAGCGAGGAGGTGTTGGTGGCGAGGATCGCCTCCGGCTTCAGCACGGCACAGACCTGACCGTAGATCTTGCGCTTGACGGTCTCGTCCTCCGTCGCGGCCTCGATGACGAGGTCGGCGTCGGAAAGGTCGTTGATGTCGGACGAGCCCTTGATCAGCGCGAGCGCCTTCTTGCGGTCCTCGTCGGACATTTTCCCGGAAGAGACCTGACGGGCGAGGTTGCCGTTGATCGTGGCGAGGCCGGTTTCGGCGCGCTCGGCCGACAGGTCGTAGATATGGACCTTGTAGCCGGCCATGGCCGCGACATGCGCGATCCCGCACCCCATCTGGCCCGCACCCACAATACCGACATTCTTGATCATAGCGCTTGTCGCCTCGTTGTTCGGTCCGCGCCCGCGCGCGGGCAAAAAAACACCGGGCCGGTCAAGCCGGCCCGGTGAATTGATAAAGGGACGCGACGCATATTTCCAGTGAAATCATCGTCGCAAAGCCCGGCCGGAAAGCCGGATCAGAGAGCCTTCTGAAGCTCCGGGAGGATTTCGAAGAGATCGCCGACGAGGCCGTAGTCCGCGACCTGGAAGATCGGTGCTTCCTCGTCCTTGTTGATCGCCACGATCACCTTGCTGTCCTTCATGCCGGCAAGATGCTGGATCGCACCCGAGATGCCGCAGGCGATGTAGAGCTGCGGCGCGACCACCTTGCCGGTCTGGCCGACCTGCCAGTCGTTCGGCGCGTAGCCCGCATCGACGGCAGCGCGGGATGCGCCGACGGCAGCACCGAGCTTGTCGGCGACCGGAAGGATCACTTCCTGGAACTTTTCAGACGAACCAAGCGCGCGGCCGCCCGAGATGATGATCTTGGCCGAGGTCAGTTCCGGACGATCCGACGAGGACAGTGCGTCCTTGACGTGGGTGGAAAGGCCCGGGTTCGCAGCGGCCGAGATGGTCTCGACCTGCGCGCTACCGCCCTCGTCTGCTGCGGCGAAGGACGCCGTGCGAACGGTGATCACCTTCTTGGCGTCCGTGGACTGAACCGTCTGAATGGCATTGCCCGCATAGATCGGACGCTTGAACGTGTCGGCCGAGACGACCTCGACGATTTCCGAAACCTGCGCGACATCGAGCAGGGCGGCGACGCGCGGCAGCACGTTCTTGCCCACCGAGGTCGCGGCCGAGACGATGGCGTCATAGTTGCCGGCGAGCGACACGATGAGCGCGGCCAGCGGCTCTGCAAGGTTGTTGGCAAGGCTTGCGTCGTCGGCGAGCAGGACCTTCGTCACGCCCGAGAGCTTGGCAGCCTGTTCGGCCGCGGCCTTGGCATTGCTGCCGGCGACGAGCACATGCACGTCGGAGCCGATCTTCGCCGCTGCCGTCAGCGCCTTGGCGGTCTGGTCGGAAAGGTGTGCGTTGTCGTGATCTGCCAGAAGAAGAATGGCCATTGTCGTGTTCTCCCTTTCCTGCTTACAGCACGCCGGCTTCGGTCTTGAGCTTTTCGACCAGCTCGGCGACCGACTTGACCTTGACGCCGGCCTTGCGGCCCGACGGTTCCTCGGTCTTCAGCACCTTCAGGCGCGGGGCGGTGTCGACGCCGAAATCGGCCGGCGACTTCTTGTCGAGCGGCTTCTTCTTCGCCTTCATGATGTTCGGCAGCGAGGCATAACGCGGCTCGTTGAGGCGAAGGTCGGTGGTGACGACCGCCGGGAGCTTCACGTCGATGGTCTGCAGGCCGCCGTCGACTTCGCGGGTGACCTGAGCCGAACCGTTGCCGATCTCGACCTTGGAGGCGAACGTCGCCTGCGCCCAGCCGAGCAGGGCCGACAGCATCTGGCCGGTCTGGTTCGAATCGTCGTCGATGGCCTGCTTGCCGACGATGACGAGGCCGGGCTGTTCGGCTTCGGCCACGCCCTTGAGGATCTTGGCGACGGCCAGCGGCTCGACGGCGTCTTCCGTCTCGACCAGAACGGCGCGGTCGGCGCCCATGGCGAGCGCGGTGCGCAGCGTTTCCTCGGCCTTGGCCGGGCCGATGGAGACCACGACCACTTCCTCGGCCTTGCCCGCTTCCTTCAGACGCAGCGCCTCTTCGACCGAAATCTCGTCGAACGGGTTCATCGACATCTTAACATTGGCAAGCTCGACACCCGAGCCGTCCGCCTTGACGCGGATCTTCACGTTGTAATCAACGACCCGCTTGACTGGGACCAAGATCTTCATGGCTTCCTTCCTTCAAATGCCCGCGAGGGAAAATGCGCCTTTCAGGGGCGGCCTGATTGTCGGTTGGCGACATCGATACGCGTTTTTTTCCCAATTACAATGCGTCACAGGCCCTCCCCCGTGAAAACGGAGGGTTTATAAATTACCTTTACGTTCACGTCAATTTACTCTTTGCGACACGGGTCAACGGCCCCAATGCGTGGGCGGAACCGGGGGCCGCGCGGCCGCCGCCTCCACCGGCGCCGGCGCCACCTCGATATGCCGCACGGCCTTCGGGGTCACGATGGTCCGGTCGAACAGCGGCACCCCGCGCCGGCGCAGCAGCACCACGAGGATCGCCCCCGCGACGATGCCGCCGACATGCGCGCCCCAGGACACCGCGCCCTCGCCGTCCACGACGAGCATGTAGAACTGCTGGAGAATCCAGAAGGCGAGCGGAATGACCGCGGGCATCGGCAGCGGGATGCGGAAGAACACCAGAACCCAGACCCGCACCTTGGGATGCAGCAGGAAATAGGCCGCGACCACGCCGGCGACCGCACCCGACGCGCCGATCAGCGGCGCTTCGGAATCCGGCTGCACGAGGCCATGCACCAGCGCGCCCGCCGCCGCGCACAGGAGGTAGAACAGGAGGAAGCGGACATGGCCCAGCGCATCCTCCACATTGTCGCCGAACACCCAGAGAAACAGCATGTTCGAGGCGAGATGCAGGAAATCGCCGTGCAGGAAGGCGTAGGTGACATAGGTCGCATCCTCCGGCACCAGCACGAGGGCCGGCTCCAGGGCGGCATAGCCGAAGACCACCGCCGGAATATAGCCGAGACCGACCACCACGGCGTCGGAGAAGGCCTGCGTCGCGGTGAGCCCGGTCACCAGCCAGACGACGAAATCGATCAGGATCAGCCCGATCGTGACATATTGCACCTTGATATGCTTCAGGGAGTTCGCGTCATGCAGCGGTATGAACATGGGTCTCCTTCCCCGTGCGTGCCCTGCGCGAACTTACCTGTTCTGCCCCGGAACCCACAATATGTCCGTACGTCCCTTGTCGTTCACCCAGCGGGCCGCGACGAAGAGGAAATCGGAGAGCCGGTTGATATAGGCGACCGCCGTCGCCGACACCGTTTCGCCCTCGCTGTCCTGCAGGGCGACGATGCGCCGCTCGGCCCGCCGCGCGACGGTGCGCGCCAGATGCAGGGCTGCCGCGGCCGGCGTGCCGCCCGGCAGCACGAAGGAGCGCAGCGGCTCCAGGTCGGCATTGAGCTGGTCGATCTCCCGCTCCAGCCGGTCGACCTGCGCCTGGACGATGCGCAGCGGCTCATAGGCGAGTTTCTCGCCGGTCTCGGGCGCGGCAAGATCGGCGCCGAGGTCGAAGAGGTCGTTCTGGATGCGCAGCAGCATACGGTCGAGCGACGGGTGCCCGTCAAGATGCTGGCGCGCAAGCCCGACGCAGGAATTCGCCTCGTCCACCTCGCCATAGGATTCGACGCGCAGGTCGTGCTTCTTGCGCCGCGGGCCGGCGACGAGACCCGTCGTCCCGTTGTCGCCGGTGCGGGTGTAGATCTTGTTGAGCTTGACCATCAGCCGCGTCCCCCGCCCGTCACCCAGAGCGTCAGCATGATCAGCAGGATGGCGATGGCCTGCAGCAGCACGCGAAGCTGCATCAGCTTGTTGGACGTGTTGCCGCTGCCGCCCTTCGCCATGTTGACAAGGCCGCGCACCAGCACGACGGCGACGAGCGCCATGACGAGCATGGTCACGAAGGTGAGGAAGGAAGACATGGCCGCGATCCGTTTTGATTTCTGTCAGCCCTATTCAAATAGGGTTTTCCGCGCAAAGTGCACGCCTTTTCGGCGATGAAACCTGCGACGCCGCGCCGCGTCAGCCGAGCCGCCCGATGATACGGTAGAACAGCGCCGCCGGCAGCAGCTTCTTCAGAAGCGCGCCCTTGCGGGCCGGCGAGGTCACGATGTAGTGCGGCCGCGGGCGTCTGGCCGTCAGCGCATGGCGCAGCACCGCATGCACCGCCTCCGGCCCCAGCTTGCCGCGCGCCGGCTTCGCCTCGCCGCGCAGCCGCTGGAGCTGCCGCCGGTACTCCTCTGCATGCACCGAGTTTTCAAGGTCGATGTTCTTCTCGATATGGGTGAGCGCATTGGCGGTGAAGCGCGAGGCGATCGGCCCCGGCTCGATGAGGCTGACATGGATGCCCGACCCGGCAAGCTCCATGCGCAGCGTCAGCGACAGGCCTTCCAGCGCGAATTTCGAGGCATTGTAGGCCCCGCGCCAGCGATAGGGCACGATGCCGAGGATCGACGAGCACTGCACGATGCGCCCATGGCCCTGCCGGCGCATGACGGGGATCACCCGCCGCGTCAGGTCGTGCCAACCGATGACATTCGTTTCGAGCTGAAGCCGCAGCGCCTCGACCGGCAGGTCCTCCACCGCGCCGGCCTGGCCATAGGCGCCGTTGTTGAACAGCGCGTCGAGCCGCCCGCCGGTGCGCGCCAGCACCGTCTCGACGAGCGCCGCGATGGTTTCCGGCTCGGTATAGTCCATCAGCAGCGCCTCGATGCCGTCGGCCTCGAGCGGGGCCCGGTCGTCCTCGCGCCGCACCGTCGCGAACACCCGCCAGCCTTCCGCCTTCAGCGCGCGGGCGCAGTAGGCGCCGATGCCGGACGAGCAGCCGGTGACGATGATACTCGGCAAGGTGGTCATGGTTGGGGAAGACATCGCGGTTTCCTGTACAAATCCGCTTCCGTTTCCCATATTCACCGGCGCGAAACAATGAGAGACGGCCCGCCGGCCGCACAAGGGACCGAATTGCCGATACCGACCGCCATACGCCTTGCCTACAAGGTCGTCTTCGACGCGATCTGGCATTTCTCCGAGGACGACGGCTGGGCAATGGCGAGCCATGTCGCGCTGTCGACGCTGCTCGCGATCTTTCCCTTCCTGATCTTCGGCACCGCGCTCGGCTCCTTCCTCGGCGCCGACCAGTTCGCCGACACCGCCGTACACCTCATCTTCGACACCTGGCCAGAATCGATCGCCGCCCCGATCTCCAGCGAGGTCGTCGCCGTGCTGACAACCCCGCGCGGCGGGCTTCTGACGGTCTCCGTGCTCGCCGCCGCCTACTTCGCCTCCAACGGCGTGGAAGCGCTGCGCGTTTCGCTCAACCGCGCCTACCGGGTGTCGGAAACGCGCTACTGGTACGTCACGCGCCTCGCCAGCCTGGGCTTCGTCATTGCCGGCGTGCTGGCGCTTGCCGTCATCAGCATCGTGCTCGTCGCCGCCCCGCTTGCGGTGCGTGCGACGGGACGCTGGCAGCCCTTCCTAGCCTATGTCTATTCCTGGGTGGAAAGCTGGGGGCTTTTCGGCACCATCCTGGTGCTGTTCATCGGCCTGCTCATCGCCCATCTGTGGCTGCCCGCCGGCCGCCGCAGGATCGCCGACGTGCTGCCGGGCATCCTGCTGACCCTGCTTGCCTGGGGTTTCGGCGCCTATGTCTTCGCCTCCTACCTCGCCACCTTCGCCAACTATGTCTCGACCTATGCGGGCCTTGCCTCGATCATGATCGCGCTGGTCTTCCTCTACATCATCGGCGTGATCTTCATCCTGGGCGCGGAAATCAACGCCGCCCTGATGAAATACCGGGTCAGGCGTCTGGTCCTCGACCGGATGCGCGGCGTGCGAAAGCCCGTGACCGAGGAGCCCTCAATGGAGGACGAAGCCATAGCCCGCGAGCAGCGCGCGAATGTCCGCCGGTGAAGCGCCGCGCTCCCGGTAGGCCGCAATCCCCGTATCCTCGTTGCTCTTGGAAAGCTTGCGCCCGTCCGGCCCCGGCACCAGCCCATGATGCCTATAGGCCGGCGCGGGCAGCCCGAGCAGGCTCTGCAACAGGCGATGCACCGCCGTCGCATGGAAGAGGTCCTGCCCCCGCACCACATCGGTAACGCCCTGCGCCGCATCGTCCAGCACCACCGCGAGATGGTAGCTCGCCGGCGCATCCGGCCGCGACAGGATGACATCGCCCCAGCGCTCCGGCTCCGCCGCGACGGTCCCTGTCTCGCCTCGCGGCCCCTCGCCCGCCTCCGACCAGTCGAGCGCGCCCGGCGCAAGCGCCCGGGCCTTGTCCATGTCGAGCCGCCAGGCATGCTGGCGGCCGGCTGCGATCGCGGCCAGCGCCTCTTCCCGGTCGAGCGTCCGCTCCCCGGTCGGATAGAGCGGCGCGCCGTCCGGGTCGCGCGGCCAGACGCCGCCCGCCGCCTCGTGCGCCTCCACCCGCGCCTTCACCTCGCCGCGGCTGAGGAACCCCGGATAGAGCACGCCCATCGCTTTCAGCCGCTCCAGCGCCTCGCCGTAGAAGGCGAGGTGCTCCGACTGCCGGCGCACCGGCCTCTCCCAGTCCAGCCCCAGCCAGGCGAGGTCGCGATAGATCGCCGCCTCGAATTCCGGCCGCGAGCGGGCGGGGTCGATATCCTCGATGCGCAGCAGGAACCGGCCGCCGCAGGCCGCAGCCATATCCCGGTTCAGGATCGCCGAAAGCGCATGGCCAAGATGCAGCAGCCCGTTCGGGCTGGGCGCGAAACGAAAGACGCGATTCTTTGACAAAGGACTTTGCATGCGATCTTCTGGCATGAAGCGCCGCGCCGCGCCACATATCGATGCCGTATCCGCAGCCGCGCGGCACGCCAGGGCGCAAGGACCGCCGGAACCCATGCAACTGCACATGATCAGGACGGATGCCGATGTGGCCGCGGGTCTCGTGGATCTCGCGCTGCTCGACGCGCGCCTCTTCAACGTTATCGACAAGGCCGGCCCCGTGCCGCTGCGCCGCCTTGCGCCCGGCTATCGCGGCCTTGCCGGCATCGTCGTCGCGCAGATGGTCTCACGCGCCAGCGCCGACGCCATCTGGCGCCGGCTCGAGGAAACGGCCGGCGACATCACCCCTCACCATATCCTCGGCCTTTCCGACGAGGCCTGCCGCGCCATCGGCCTGTCCCGCGCCAAGGCCGGAACGCTGCGCCGCACGGCGGAGGCCGTCGACCGGGGCGAACTCGACCTCGACGCCGTCTGCCGCATGGATGCCGCCGCCGCCGCCCGCAGCCTGACCGCCATCAAGGGCATCGGCCGCTGGACGGCGGATGTCTACCTGCTCTTCTGCGCAGGCCATCCGGATATCTTCCCCTCCGGCGACATCGCCCTGCAGAATGCCGTGGCCCACGCGCTCGGCCTTGCCGTGCGGCCGAGCGTGCAGGAACTCGACAGGATCGCGGAAAGCTGGTCTCCCTGGCGCGGCGTTTCGGCCCGGCTGTTCTGGGCCTATTACGCCCGCGAGATGCGCCGCGAGGCGGCCCCCGTGCTCGAAGGGTAAGACGCTGCGAAATTCGTTGTTTTCGCTTTTCCTTTCCGCTTCACAAGGCTGTCACAACGGGCCTAATATAAAAGGGCAGATGCCGAATCGATCAGGAGAAGCCCTTGACGATTTCAGTTTCACCACAGGCCCTGCCAGCCCTTGTACTGAATGCTGACTACAGGCCGCTGAGTTATTATCCCTTGTCGCTCTGGTCCTGGCAGGACGCGATCAAGGCCGTGTTTCTTGACCGCGTGAACATCATCGCCGAATACGATCATTCGGTGTCTTCCCCCAGCTTCACGATGCGCCTGCCGAGCGTCGTGTGCCTGAAAACCTACGTGCAGCCCTCGCGCCATCCGGCCTTCACCCGGTTCAACGTGTTCCTGCGCGACAAGTTCGAATGCCAGTATTGCGGGTCGCCGGACGACCTGACCTTCGACCACGTCATCCCGCGCGCCCATGGCGGCGAGACGACCTGGGGGAATGTGGTCGCCGCATGCTCCCCATGTAATTTGAGAAAAGGCAGCAAGCTGCCGAAGCAGGCGGGCATGCACCCGCATCAGAAGCCCTATCAGCCGACGGTTCAGGATCTGCACAACAACGGGCGACTGTTTCCACCCAACTATCTGCACGAAAGCTGGATGGACTATCTCTACTGGGACGTCGAACTGCAGCCCTGACGCCCGCCGCGCGAAACCGGGAGCGGTTCCGCGCAGACGGCCTGCGCCCTACGGGCTGTGGCGATCACGCTTTCGCGGACCGCGCGCCCGAAAAGGCGATGGCGGCAAGGATGAGGCTCGCGATCACGTTCCATCCGGCAAAGGAAAGACCGAGCAGCCGGAAGGACGCCTCCTGGCAGGAAGGCCCATGCTTCGAGTTGAGATCGGAAAGCAGGTCACCTGCATTCTGCGTCACGCCCTGCGCCGATGTCGCGCACGTCGCCGGCCCTTCCCAGAAGCCCCATTCGACGCCCGCATGATAGACACCCATGCCCGCACCTACGATCATCATGATACCCACGACCGCAAGCAGCAGCCGCGTCAGCCAGACCGGCCCGCCGAAGAACGCGGAAACGAGCGCCGCAACCGCGACCGGGATACCGTAATAATAGGGATCGCGCTGCAACAGGCAGAGCGCACAGGGAATATAGCCGCCGATATGCTCAAAGGCGAGCGCGCCCCCCACGGTCGCGGCCATGCCGAGCGAAAGGAGGCCGGCGGATGCCTTGCGGGAGAGGTCGGGAAATACGGTCATCATGCTCGTCCAGTGGTGCCGGCGAACAGGCCGACGAAATGGCGCCGATTTCTATCAGGTGCCCCGTCATTGTAAATGCACCGCACGGATAAGTGATCGCCCATTCCCTCCGATTTGCCGGTTGCCGCCCGCAGACGCATCGTGTAAACGCGATGGCTCCAGACCGTGCCCCATTGGCGGAACTGGTAGACGCGCTCGACTCAAAATCGAGTTCCGAAAGGAGTGCTGGTTCGATTCCGGCATGGGGCACCAATCTGGCTTGAGAAATCCTGATTTCTCAGCTATTTCAGCACTTAAGCGATCCCTTCGGTACACATTCCGGTCCACCGGAGGTCCACAATGGGGCTTGTTTTGAGATACGCTAGACAGACAAAGGCCGAGACGTGGCAGTATCGCCGCCGCATCCCGACCGCGATTAGAGACGTGCTGAATCAGGGGGAGTTCAAGCGGTTCCTCGGGGCCACCCGCCCGGAGGCCATGAAGGCATACCCCCGGATAGATGCCGAGTTTGACACGCTGGTGCGGGAGGCGATCCACCGCCGTGATGCTGATGCCGAGTCCCCCGCTTCGCCCCTCGAAATCCATCGCCGTGCGGAACGGCGGGCTAAGGAATTGGCGGAGAAGGTGGTTGTCACCATCGGCGGGCGGGACTTGCCAGCATCTGACCCCGACGCGGCGCGTCTCCTGCGGGAGAGCTATATATCCCGGCTTCCTGTCGATCCCGAGACCGGCGATCCTGTCGGTGGCGATCCTGTCGAGGGCCGCGCCCTTGGAATTCTGGTGAGTGGTGGCCTCTCTCGTCCTGCGCCGACGCTGGAGGACGCAAAGCGCCTCTATCTGGAAGAGAAGATCAAGGGCGATATCAGCGAAAAGCAGAAGACGCAGCGCCTCGGCCGCGTCATGGCCTACCTCACCCACGCGATTGAAGCCTTGGGGTCTCCTTTTTGATTTGGCGTGGCGACCAAATTGCACATGAAGACTCTGAGGAAAACAAGGACTTAGGCCAAGATATTGGACCTCTTTTAGATTATGGAACCCATCCTCCCAGTCAATCGACTCAGCTTCGGGCGATTCATCATGGGCGTGGAGAAGTATGATCCAAGTTTCGCGACTAAATGGACAGATTGTCGCACCCACCCTTGATCCTTCACGCCGAATCGCGAACATAGTGAGAACACAAAGGAGGAACCCCGAATGGACCTGACACGTATCCGCGAACATGAGGCGGCGATTAAGAATGCGGAGAAGCATATCGCGGAGATAGAAATTGGCGACCTCCTTCATCGTCGTGTCGGGCCGAACAGTCGGCTAGACGAGGACTGCACGGCGGAGGTACTGCTGCACGTCAAGGCGACAATGGAGTTGCGAAAGCGGGAAGTGGTCCGCTTGCGGAGCTACGCCACGTAGGCGGTACCGCTCGCGCCCCTGTCACCTAAAGAACGTCTCATAGACGCCCCATATGCCCGCCAGCGTGGCCGCGATAAGGTAGCCCAATCCGACCCGGAGCATGGCGGCTTCTGCAATCTCTCCGACCATGCTCATGCCTCCCCCGCTTCCGCTTTGATCCTCTTCGCCAGCCTCGCAAGCGTGGACGTGGAGACACCCGTCGCCGCTACGATGCTCGCCCAAGTCTGCCCCTTCCGAAGCATGTCCATAAGCGCGGCATTGCGGCCCGCGTCTTCCGGCCTCCCCTTGTATGCCCCCTTCCCCTTCGCCTTCTCAATCCCCTGCGCCTGTCGCCTCCTGCGGTCCTCGTAGTCCTTGCGAGCGATAGCAGCCAGCATGTCCAGCTGTCCGACATCAGCGCCCATGAGACAGAATTGGTTTAATTGAGAAGAGAGGATTTTCGGCTCATCGTAGCTCTATCAAAGGAAGCGAAGATGAGAAAGAAAACCGGGCCGCAGACATCGGCGGCCGAAAAGACAATCAAGGACATCCGGCGCGCGACGCGCAAGCATCACTCGGCGGAGGACAAAATCCGCATCGTGTTGGAGGGGCTGCGCGGCGAAGACAGCATTGCCGCGATCTGCCGACGTGAAGGGATCGCCGAGAGCCTGTATTATAGCTGGTCGAAGGAGTTTCTCGAAGCGGGCAAGAAGCGGCTAGCCGGTGACACCGCGCGTTCGGCCACCAGCGACGAAGTGAAAGCGCTGCGTCGTGAAAGCCGCGACCTGAAGGAGGCGCTGGCCGACCTCACCTTGGAAAACCGCCTGCTTAAAAAAAGCATGATCGCGGATGGGGGCGACGAAGAATGAGATATCCCGCCACCGAAAAGCTCGAGATCATCCGGCTTGTCGAGGGGTCTCATCTGCCAGCCAGGCAGACGCTCGACAAGCTCGGCATTCCTCGGCCAACCTTCTATCGCTGGTATGATCGTTTCCAGACCCACGGTGTCGAGGGGCTGGAAGACAGGCACTCGGCTCCGTCACGGGTGTGGAACCGTATCCCCGACGCTGTCCGCGACCGGATCATCACCATGGCGCTCGACCATGCCGATCTGTCGCCACGCGAGCTGGCGGTGAAGTTCACTGACACTGAAAGCTATTTCGTCTCAGAGGCTTCGGTCTATCGCCTGCTCAAGGCCCATGACCTGATTACCTCGCCAGCCTATATCGTCATAAAGGCCAATGACGAGTTCAAGGACAAGACGACGCGCCCGAACGAGATGTGGCAAACTGACTTCACCTACCTGAAGGTCATCGGCTGGGGATGGTTCTACCTGTCGACCATCCTCGACGATTATTCCCGCTACATCATCGCCTGGAAGCTGTGCACCAGCATGAAGGTCGAGGATGTCACCGACACGCTCGACCTGGCACTGGCCACCTCAGGCTGCGACAAGGTCAAGGTCGAACACCGACCACGCCTGCTATCGGACAATGGCCCATGTTACGTTGCTTCCGACCTCGGCGAATGGCTGGAGAAATACAAGATCGACCAGGTCCATGGTGCTCCTGGCCATCCGCAGACCCAGGGCAAGATCGAGCGCTGGCACCAGACGTTGAAGAACCGCATCCTGCTGGAAAACTACTTCTTCCAGGAAGACCTCGAAGCCCAGATCGCGGCTTTCGTCGAGCATTACAATCATCGGCGATACCACGAGAGCCTCGACAATCTCACTCCGGCCGACGTCTACTTCGGGCGCGGCCAGACCATACTGCTCGAACGCGAAAGGATCAAACAAGACACCATCAGGCAGCGCCGCTTGAACCACCAGGCCAAAGCGGCTTAAATCAACCCGCAAACCGAGCCGGAAACTCCATTCTTCCAAAGCCCAAAAAGTCTCAAATCATTTGACGACGGACATTAGGTTCTCTGGCGGTTCGATTTGGTGCCCAGTCACCGGCATGGGGCACCAATTTGACTTGAGAGCTTCTGACTTCTCACCCGTTTTCGGCTTAAGCGATCTCTTCGGTCCATCTTCTGGCCTACAATGGGGCCTGTTTCGAGATACCCCAAGCTGATAAAGGCCGGCATATGACAGCATGGCATCCCGCAGCCGTGATTAGGAGCACCCTGATGCGGAAGTGGGAGGCGATACATCAACGACCGCTTCAGGATGCAGGATGCGAACCGGATTAAGCCGAGCAGGAGCTAGGTTCAGGACCTATTAATTTGGTTTGATGTGTGATTCATGGTGTCCGAGAGGAGACCGTGATGAGCGATTTGGTTCTACTGAGTGAAAACCAGATGGCTCGGATCTCGCCGTATTTTCCTTTGGCACATGGCGTTCCGCGCGTCGACGATCGCCGTGTGATCAGCGGGATCGTCTATGTCATCAAGCACGGCCTGCAATGGAAAGACGCGCCAAAGGACTATGGGCCACACAAGACGTTCTATAACCGTTTCATCCGCTGGAGCCGCCTGGGTGTATTCGACCGCATCTTCGTGGCCCTGTCCGGTGACGGCACGAAGCCCGTGAACTGCACCCCCTTCGACCGGACAGTCGGCATAAGCAGAAAGGCTCAAGCACAGGCTTGAGGACAGGCTTATGTCTAACGCGTATCGACACGTTGAATTGCTGACGGGTGATGTTCGCCGCGGGCGGTGGACAACCGAGCAGAAGCTGACGATCATTGAGCAGAGTTTCGAGCCAAGCGAGACGGTATCTTCGACCGCTCGCCGCCATGGTGTTGCGCCCAACCTGCTTTACCGTTGGCGCAGGCTCTTGAGCGAGGGAGGTGCTGCAGCCGTGGATTCTGACGAACCGGTTGTCGGCAATTCGGAAGTGAAGAAGCTGGAGGATCGCGTCCGCGAGTTGGAGCGCATGCTCGGCCGCAAGACGATGGAGGTCGAAATCCTCCGCGAAGCACTTTCGAAAGCGGACTCAAAAAAACGGATATCGCGGCCGATCTTGTTGCCGAAGGACGGTTCCCGATGAAGACCGTCGCAGACACGTTGGGCGTCTCCCGCTCAAACCTCGTCGAGCGGTTGAAAGGCAGGCCAAAGCCGCGCGGGCCCTATCACAAGGCAGAGGACGCAGAGCTTCTGCCCATCATTCGCAGGCTGGCGGATCAAAGGCCAACCTATGGCTACCGCCGGATCGCCGCGCTCCTCAATCGCGAAAGGCGGGCCGCCGATAAGCCTGTCGTCAACGCCAAGCGGGTTCAACGCATCATGGGCAACCACGCCATGCTGCTGGAGAAGCACACGGCCGTTCGCAAGGGACGCATCCATGACGGTAAGGTCATGGTCATGCGCTCGAACCTGCGCTGGTGTTCAGATGGGCTGGAGTTCAGCTGCTGGAACGGCGAGGTCGTTCGTCTCGCCTTCATCATCGACGCCTTCGACTGCGAGATCATCGCCTGGGCGGCAGTCGCGAATGCAGGCATCTCCGGCTCGGACGTGCGCGACATGATGCTGGAGGCTGTCGAGAAACGCTTCCGCGCAACCCGAGCCCCGCACACTATCGAGCATCTCTCGGACAATGGCTCGGTTTACACTGCGCGGGACACGAGGCTGTTTGCCCAGGCGCTCAATCTGACGCCCTGCTTCACCCCGGTGGCCAGTCCACAGTCAAACGGTATGTCCGAGGCATTCGTCAAAACCCTGAAACGGGATTACGTCCGCATCTCACCCCTACCGGACGCAGCAACGACGCTCCGGCTCATTGACGAATGGATCGAGGACTACAACGAAATCCATCCCCATTCAGCGCTCAAGATGGCTTCCCCTCGGCAGTTCATCAGGGCTAAATCAAACTAGCCGACCTGTCCGGTGAAACGGGGAGCACTCCAGCCCGAACGCATCATGATCGACGCCACACACCTGAAAGCACATCGAACCGCGGCGAGCCTGCTCAAAAAGGGGATGTTCCCCGCCGTATCGGGCGAACCAAAGGCGGGCTAAACTCCAAGCTGCAACTGTTTGCATGGTGAAGGCCGCCCGATCATCATGCTGCTCAGCGAGGGGCAGATGAGTGACCATAGGGGTGCGCGCCTTGTGCTGGTGCCTTGCCGCCAGCCATGACGCTCATTGCCGACCGGGGCTATGACAGCACGCCGTTCCGAGACGCCCTACAGGCAAGGGGTATCGAACCTTCATTCCCTCCAGCCGAAGCCGCAAGTGACCATACTCCTACGACAAGGTGCTCTATCGCCAGCGCCACAAGGTGGAGAACCTCTTCGCCAAGCTCAAGGACTGGCGCCGCATCGCAACCCGATACGACCGATGCGCGCATACCTTCTTCTCAAGCATATGTATCGCCGCAACAATCATCTTCTGGCTTTGATTTAAAGAGTCCTGACTAGATACGTCTCACGGCAAGAACTGGCGTTGCCATAAGCGAACGTTAGATCAGCTCCTGTTCAGCTTTCCGTCTGGCGAGCGTGAAGGAAAACACAGCCGCGGCCATTAGGATGAAAAAGGATTCACCGAGCGCGAGACGGTTATTAGAGTTCGTAGCTATGGTGCAAAAGAAAAAGAAACTCAAACTGTAGATGTAAGCGGCAAGACTTGAGGAAATGACCCCCCGACGGTGGGCATCATTCGTCCTGCGAGCCGCAGCCACAGCAAAGACGAAGAGGAAGATTATACCGAGCAGCCCATGACGGACCATGATTTCAAGGTAACCGTTATGGATCAGCGTATAGCCGACATCGGCATAGGTCGTTCCATACCACTTGCGAAGCCATTCGTTACCCCATCCGACCCAAGGCGCGGCTTGGACCAACTCTATGGCATTCGACCATAACTCCAGGCGCTCGCGCATTGAGGACGGGGTGGCCGGATCGACGATCGCCTTCTCCATCGCGGCGAGCGGCCCTTCAATGGCGATGGTATCGCCGGTCAGCTTTGTAGCCGCATCCATGGTCGGCCGTGCTACTTTCTCCACGAAGGGCGCTGCGATCATTGTGGCGGCAGCGGCGGCGAACAGCAGGCCGCCCAAAAGATGAAGCCGCCACCTGCCGGCGTAGTGAAAAAAGCTGAGGACGCCCATGAAAGCGATCGTCGCAACGAGCGCGAGCCATGCGCCCTTGGAGTGCGACCCCAGCGCGCCGACGAGGCTGAGAGCGGCTGTCGCGATGCCGATCGGCAAGAAGAGCCAGCTCATTCCGCCGCGAAGCCGCCCAGTCTCGGCGGCATGAAACAGCCAGAAGACAGCGCTAAGGAAAAGCATGCAGCTGCCGATTCCGGCGTGGATGGAATTATGATGGTAAAACGGGGCGGCGCGCTGCCCTGAGAGAAGCGCAGGGAAATCCAGAGTAAGTATCAAACCGACCAATCCACAGCCAACAAGCAATGTTGCGGCAGAAAAGACATAACGCCGGGTTTTATAGAGGGCGACCCCCATAAGCGGGAAGAAAACCGGAAAAATATAAAGCCACTCCGACGCCCCTCTTTCGCCCAAAACGAACACACCGAATGCAAATCGACTAGCAGCGTAAACCGCCCACGCATAGCATAGAAGCGCGAGCCAATCGCGTGAAATCCACCTGACACCCGCCTGATGCGAAACGAGCGCGAAAATCATGAGAGCAATGGTCACATAGCGATAGACGTCGCTCTCGACGAACATGGCTGACGCCATGATTGCCCAGAGTACGGGAAACAGGACTGCACGCACACGTTCGCCCGCGGCCCTTCGAGATTCAGCCGTTGCGTGCATAAACAATCCTGCGTGCGGCTTCGACAATGCGGATACCGTATGTCCTCAGCCGCCTCCACCATGGAAACTTTGAAGCCCGATAGGCCGACTGCGTGGCGATCGTTGTGCCGTCTCGCGTAGGAGAGGCCACATCCTGGCGCGTCGTGTAAATGCGCGCACCGGAGGCCCAGCCTCGTTCAAGTGCGACATCCCATGGATACTCCATGATCTTCAAGCCTTCCATCAAACGTACGGCGCCCGAATGCGTGACCACATAACACGCAGCCGAACCTTGGGGACCATGCATCGTGCGGCCGATTTCATCGCCCATTCTCGACGTCGTGGCAAGCTTGAAGCCGACAATACGATGGTTGAAAAGCTTTATGACATCCGCCTCTGGGAGAGCCTCGACGGCAGCTCCAGCGCGAATGAGGAGGTCCGCGGAAAGCTCGATATCATCCTCTACAATGATACCCGCCGGTTCGCCGGTTTGATAAAAGGCGGCAAGCGCCTTGAGATGACTGCGATAGCAACCGTACTCACCAGGCAAAATCGTGCGCCCGTTGTTATGCTCGAAGGCCCGCATATCGCAATCAATGCGGTCCTCGGGCAATACCGCCGCACCATTGTGACCGGGGACACGGGTGAGGGGAACGTCAAGGATTTCCGCCCGACGAGACAACACGTTCCAGCGATCAACCGAACGGTCGAGATTGATCGCGTAGATATGGAGCCTCATTTCCAACCATCTTCCTGAGATGCCGTGCGCGAAAGCTTCGACTTTCCGGTAGCCGCCTACCACTTTCGGCTCAATTTTGCAACCGGCGACGTGCCTTTTGGATTTCAGACTAGGGCGTGTGAGGATTCATCGAGAATTTATGATGGCTGCTGCGAGGTAGATCATCGCTTCGAAGCTGCGATCGGTTTTGCACGCGCGCATGGCGATACGCTTGAACTCTTTGAGCTTGCAGAAGAAGTTCTCGATGAGATGCCGCCATTTATAGATCTCTGCGTCGATCTGGCGTGGCATGGCTCTGCGGGAATGCTGAGAAATAACGACCTTGGCGCCGCGCTCATCGAGGTCAGCGATGATGGCATTGCTATCAAAGGCCTTGTCGGCAAGCAGCGCACGGAACCCAACGCCATCGATAAGCGGTGACCTGCCACTGAAGTTTCATCCGGCTGCGATTAGAGCCTCGGCGGTTTTTGATAAGCCAAATGGCGGGGTGGGAGCAACCGGCGGAAACACGAAGCCTCCACATTGCGTAGCGTTGGAGCCGGTTGTGGCGATGATCCCGGCATAGTCCGCCGGGGTCTGGTATCCGAGTGATGAGTGGGGCCGGAAATTGTTGTAATCGTCGGCCCATTGCGCGATGGCGCTGCGGACGTGGTCGAGACCAAAGAACAGGCTCTCGTTGAGCAGCTCGTCACGCATGCGGCCGTTGAAGCTCTCGACATAGCCGTTTTGCATTGGTCTTCCCGGCGCGATGTAGTGCCACTCAACCTTGTGATCCTTCGACCAGGCGAGAATGGCATTCGAGGTCAGTTCGGTCCCGTTGTCCGAGACAATCATGCCGGGCTTGTCCCGTCGCTCAATAAGTGTCGTCAGTTCTCGCGCGACACGGCGACCTGATATCGATGTGTCCGGGATCGTCGCCAGGCATTCGCGCGTGACGTCATCGACCACATTGAGGATGCGGAAACGCCTGCCGCAGGCGAATTGATCGTGGACGAAATCCAGCAACCAGCGGGCATTCGCCTTTGCTTCGACGAGGATCGGCGCACGCGTGCCAACGGCACGACGCCTGGCTGTCCGCTTGCGCACGGAAAGACCTTCCTCGCGATAGAGCCGGTAGATGCGATTGACACCGGACGGCTCTCCATCTCGCCGAAGCAAGATGAACAATCGACGATAGCCAAACCGGCGGCGCTCATTGGCCAGATCGCGCAGCTTCGCTCGCAACTCGATCTCCGGCGGTCGAGAGGATCGATAGCGGATCGTCTCTCGATCTGCGGATATGATCTGGCAGGCCCGCCGTTCCGAAAGCCCCATGATGGTCTTCAGGTGCGCGACAGCGTCACGCTTGGCGGCAGGCCCTACCACTTTTTTGAAAGAAGCTCGCGGAGTGCGGCTGTATCCAGCATCTGTTCGGCGAGCAGTTTCTTCAGCTTGGCGTTCTCTTCCTCCAGCGCCTTCAGACGCTTGGCCTCAGACACTTCCATGCCCCCGTATTTGGCCTTCCAATTATAAAAGGTCGCCTCGGAAATCCCGTGCCTGCGGCAAAGGTCAGCCGCTTTCGCTGCGGCCTCCTGCTCCTTCAACACCGCAATGATCTGCTCTTCCGTAAATCGCTGCTTCTTCATAAGTCCGTCCTCAATGGGCCGAACTCTAATCCATTCTGGAGAAAATTCTCAGTGGCAGGTCAAATCCTCACAAGCCCTAGGGTCAGGACCCATTGATTTGAACTGACGGCTGTGATTCAGATGGGCGTATAGGAGCCCGACTGATGAGTAATTTGTTTTGGCTGACGGACGAGCAAATGGCTCGTCTTCAGCCCTATTTCCCCAAGAGCCATGGCCGCCAGCGCGTTGATGATCGACGCGTTCTGAGCGGCATCATCTTCGTCAACCGCAACGGGCTGCGTTGGCGTGATGCGCCGAAGGAATATGGCCCGGCGAAGACGCTTTATAACCGCTGGAAACGCTGGGGCGACAAGGGCGTATTTATCCAGATGATGGAAGGTCTGGCCGTGCCTGAAGCCGCAGAGCACAAGACCATCATGATCGATGCGACCTATCTCAAGGCCCACCGCACGGCTTCCAGCTTGCGGGTAAAAAAGGGGGCGCGGGCCGCCTGATTGGACGCACGAAAGGCGGCATGAACACCAAGCTTCATGCCGTAACGGATGCGAGTGGTCGCCCGATCAGCTTCTTCATAACGGCAGGCCAGGTCAGCGATTACACCGGTGCTGCCGCCTTGCTTGATGAACTTCCCAAGGCCAAATGGTTGCTGGCCGACCGTGGCTATGATGCCGACTGGTATCGTGACGCTTTACAGGCGAAGGGGATCACTCCCTGCATTCCAGGTCGAAAATCCCGCAAGAAGACCATCAAATACGACAAACGCCGCTACAAACGGCGCAACCGGATCGAGATCATGTTCGGGCGTCTCAAAGACTGGCGGCGTGTCGCTACGCGTTACGACCGGTGCCCAATGGCCTTTCTCTCCGCCATCGCTCTCGCTGCGACCGTTATCTTCTGGCTATGAGCAATGAGATGCTGTAACGGGGCCTGCGCCGTGCATGACCAGCCCAAGCATCTTGCAATTGCTCATGGCAAGCTGTCGCTGTTCCCGTATCAGTCTCAATCGGAGGAATACGGGATGAAGCTGTTTATCGGACTGGATGTATCACTGGCGAAGACCGCCGTCTGTGTCATCAATGAGTATGGCAAGATCGCAAAGGAGGCGCAGGTTCCCAGTGATCCCCAGGCGATCGTGGACTTTGCAAACACCCTGGAGGGAGCGGTCGCCATCATCGGACTGGAAGCCGGACCGCTGTCCCAATGGCTGCATCGCGGCCTGGCCGATGCCGGGCTGGATGTTGTCCTGATGGAAACCCGGCAAGTGAAGGGTGCTCTGAAGGCAATGCCGATCAAAACGGACCGGCGCGACGCAGAAGGAATTGCCCGACTGCTTCACATGGGCTGGTTCAGGCCTGTACATTGCAAATCCGTGTCGGCACAGGAGGTTCGCGCGCTTTTGGCTGCCCGCAAGGCGATCCAGCAGGGCATGATCGCGCTGGAGCTATCTCTACGCGGACTGCTGAGAAACTTTGGCCTGAAGGTTGGCGCCATCTCACGCGGCCAGTTCGACGCCCGGATTAGGGAATTGGTGGATGGCAATGCCATGCTGCAAGCAGCGGCCGGGCCGATGTTACGTGCACGCGCAAGCCTGCGCCAGGAACTGGCCGGGCTCGAACGTCAGGTCCGTCTGCTTGCGAAGGATGACGCGGTGTGCCGGCTGTTGATGACGATGCCGGGGATTGGTGCGGTCGTCGCCTTGACTTTCCGATCCGCTGTCGATGATCCCGCGCGGTTCTCGTCGTCCAAGAAAGTTGGCCCATGGGTTGGCCTTACACCATCGCGCAACCAGTCCGGTGAGCGCGACGTGATCGGCGGCATTACGCGAGCTGGCGACGCCAATCTGCGAAGAGCCTTGTGCCAAGCGGCTACCGTCATGATCCATCGGGGCCGCTCGACATGGCTGAGAAGCTGGGCTGCACAGGTTGCCAAACGCCGAGGTGCAAAGCGCGCGATGGTGGCTTTGGCAAGGCGCATCGGCACAATCCTGCACCGGATGTGGAGGGATGGTACGGAATTCTCCATAGTCCCGTTGATCGCCAAATCGGCCTGAGCGTTTATAGCAGAACCATGTCGTTGATGTCTGTCTGACCGCAGACCTTCGAGGTCCCAACAGGGACGCGGTTCCGATGATGCCGTGGTCAGGACTGTCGCCGGCCTCGGTCGAGCACGCCAACGAGATGGGCACATCGGAATTGCCGCACTGGACCAGCATCATGTTGGCAGCCATCGCGCTGACCACGGACCGAAGCATGAACCCGGGGTGACCTCAAACGAAGGGCACAGCAAGCCAGGCATCGGCGAAAGGGAATTTGTCGGATTATTTGCCGCATCGGCAGCCTGACGGCGCTGCTGCGGCCCTTACATTTTGCTTGACTGGAACGGCCCCGTTACCGAAGTCCTGACCCTAATGAAGCACAGCTTGCCTCATGGGTCGCGGAAGGCTTGGTGGAATGGACCGGCCACGTGCCGGTGCAACCTTATCTGGAGCAGACCAGCGTTTTCGTCCTGCCCTCGTTCTACCGCGAAGGTGTCCCACGCAGCACCCAGGAGGCAATGGCCATGGCGCGCCCTGTCATCACGACAGATTGGGTCGGCTGCCGCGAGACGGTGATTGCAGGGCGCAACGGTTTTCTGGTGCCGCCGCGCGACGCACCCGCCCTTGCCGACGCCATGCAGCATTTCATTGACAATCCCGACTTGATCGTGGAGATGGGCGGGCAAAGCCGCATCTTGGCCGAGGGGCGCTTCGATGTGAAAGCAATCAATGCGCGTATAATGAAAACCTTGGGGCTGTGAAACAGCTCTTAACGTCTATCGAGGCTGCAAGTGGAGAAACGGACAAGACGAGCGCGCCGTAGGCCTGGACCGCGTTATCCTGTACGTGATCTTTCCTATATTACCGCACAGGGTGGGCGCACGCGCCGCCACAGATATTTGCGCGAGCTGCGCAGCTTCGTCGGTCCCATAGCCGTAACCATCGGGCTGCAGGCGCTGATTTATGTCGTTATCACCACCCGCTCAGGGCGGAACGATTGGGACAATATTCTTGGGGCGATTGGCGCGCTTACCTGCGTGCCCGTATTGTCGGCCGCTATCCTCTCGGCTTTCCGCCGGCACGAGGCGCCGGTTGTCGCAGCCTCCATCGTCAGTATCGGCCTCTTCAGCGTCGCCGTCAGCGTCCTTTCGGCCCTGCGCGTTCCAGTGAGCTATCTGGCGCTGCTATGGTGCCTTCCAGTCGTGTTGGCGATAATAGTATATGCCAATATCCGTTTTCATCGCAGGCTGAGCGCCCGGATCGTTCTTGCTCCCTTCGGGCGCGCCGCCGACGTGGTGCATGAGTTGGATGAAATACCAATTCTATCAGGCCCCAACGCCGACCTTGGGGACGCGGAAATTGTATTGATCGATCCCCATGAACATCATAGCGGACCGTGGTCGACATTTCTCGCCAATTGCTATTTCGGCGGCGTAGAAATCATGCCCTGGACCCGTTATCTGGAGGTGCGCCGCGGCCGATTGGATATCACCAGCTTCGATATCACGCATCTTAATTACAGCCCTAGTCAGTTGCTCTATGCACGCCTCAAGCGCGGATTGGATATCCTCGGAGTAATCGTCACATTGCCAATTACGCTGCCAATGGCAGCGCTTGTCGCACTCTTTCTGTTTCTTCTGGACGGGAATCCGGTGATTTTTGTGCAGATCAGGCGGGGCTTCGGTGGGCACCGCTTCCGCATGTACAAGTTCCGCACCATGTACAAAGGTAGTAGCGGCGGCTCGACAAGTCTTGGCGATACACGGATTATGCCCGGTTGCAGACTTATCCGTAAGCTACGATTCGATGAGCTTCCTCAGCTCTTCAACATTCTACGCGGCGACATGAGCCTTATAGGTCCGCGCCCCGTTGCAGAATACGTTGCCCGAACAAGCGAGCAAGCCGAACCAAAATATACTCTGCGTTCTCTCGTTCTTCCAGGCATTACAGGATGGGCGCAAGTTACCTCGGGATACGCAGCGACAACAGACGAGGAATTGCAGAAGCTCTCCTACGATCTCTACTACATAAAGCACCTCTCCTTCGATCTCGACCTTCTCGTCTTGTTCAAGACCGTGCGCACGGTCCTCCTCGGAGCCGGTGCGCGGTAGCCCAGCGGGAATTCATCAAGGCGGCGGAGATAGCACTTGAAGACGGGGCCTTATCGGTACTGCGCCGCATACTCCAGCGTCTGCTCAAGGATATCATACACCTTGTCGGCGGCGTAATTGTTGTCAAAATAGCGGCGGGCACCGGCAGCGAAGGCATGCCTCCTGGACGGAGTTGCATCCATCATTTTCGCAATCGCCTCAGCGAGGGCCTGCGGCCGGCCCGCGGCTACGGCAATCCCCGCGCCCGATTCGTTGACGATGCGTGCGCCCTCGCCAGCCAGCGAAGCTATGATCGGCTTGCCGCAGGCTAGATAGCACTGCACCTTGTAGGGTACCGTCAAGGCGAAGATCGGTATGTCCTTCAGGCTCACTAGCATCGCATCGGCGTGGGCGAAGAATTTAGGCATCGCTTCTTCCGGGTGCCGCCCCAGGAAATGAAACCTCTCCCCAAGGCCATTTTCCACCACGAGACGCCTAACGCGTGCCTCGTCGCGGCCGCTGCCGACGATTACCCAATGAAGATCCTCGCGCCCACGCAACAGAACCGCGGCGGCGACCAGCGTATCGAAGTCCTGGCTCTCGCCGATATTACCGGCGAACATCAGCCGGAAGCCCTCCTGCGGCACAAGGGCAGCATAGTCCGGCGCCTGCTCGGGCGTGAGGGGACGATAGCTGTCCGGCGCGGTGTTCGGCAGAAGCCGGATGCGCGCGGGCGGCACACCGAACCTAGTGATCATGTCGTTGAACGCGGCGCTTTGCACCATTACGAGATCGGCCCGCCGGTAGAGCCATCCGCAAATCGCGTTCAAAAGGCCGACGACAAGGCGATTGCGCAGGCCGAGCGTATAGGTCGCGCTCTCCGGCCAAATATCCTGAACCCAGTAGACAAGGCCACACCCGGTCTTCCATTTTTGCAAGATGCCCGGCAGGACCATGAAGACCGGCGACAACTGGCTAACGAAGACGACGTCCGGCCGCGCTTTCGCGAGCAGGACCTTGATGCTCGCGGCAACAGGAAAGGTGATATAGTTCACGAACAGAGACAGCGCGCTCTTGCCACGCGGAACGGTCCAGGCTCGATGAATGAGGATCTTCCCCCATCGTTCGGTTCTGTTCGAGCGATTCGAATATCCATCGAAGAACCGTCCGGACGGATAGTTTGGAACGGCTGTGCAGACAGATACGTCATGGCCCCTGTCCGCCATATTCTCAGCTATTCTGTTATTTGAAAACTGCTCCGGAAAGAAATGCTGAGATATGAATAGTATTTTCACAAGACGCTCTCGTGGCCATTCATGGCGACAGGTCGATTGAGGTATAGGAAGACGGTGACGAAGTGCGGAACCCTTCTTTCCGGCGCGACCGGATTCATCGGATAGCGGCCGGCTAAACGCCTGTTTTAGGAAGGTTATCACATCCCGGCACCAGGTCGCAACGATAGATCGGAGCGCGGCCGGCCTCAGCGGGCGTAAGGTCGGGCGCCAGCCATGCCGGCACAGGCGCGAATGGGCGCTTGCGCAGCTTTGCTGTTGCCGGGCATCCGCTCAGTTGAGATCGTTCACGCGAATGCCGTCCCATGCATTGGAGAGCTTCGCCGTACCGAGGATCAGGCTGACGACACGCTCGGACGTATCGGCGATGCGGTAGTCGTCCGGGACCGGGTGCGCCCGCCCCGCCGCCTCGCGCTCAGCGAACAGGCGCGCCGCCGCATCGACACCGGCAAGGATCGTGTCGCGGTCGAGTCCCGTCATGATGATGCATCCCGCGTCCAGCCCTTCCGGGCGCTCGATGGCGTCGCGTGGGGTAATGGCTGGAAAGCCGAGGATCGACGCCTCTTCAGCGATAGTGCCGCTGTCGGAAACGGCGCAGAAGGCACCGGTCTGGAGACGGTTGTAGTCGTGAAAGCCGAACGGCTTCATAAACCGCACGCGCGGATCGAGCGCAGCCCCCCCCCCCCCCAGCGCTTCCAGCCGCTTGCGCGTGCGCGGATGGGTCGATACGATTACTGGCATGTCGTAGCACGCGGCAAGCGTGCTCAGCGTTTCGACCAGCGCCGAAAGGCGTATGGCCGAGTCGACATTCTCCTCGCGATGCAGCGAGACGATGAAATAGCCGCGCGGCTTGAGGGCGAGGCGCTCCAGCACGTCTGACGCGTCGATGCGGTCGCGATAGTGCTCCAGCACCTCGCGCATCGGCGAGCCTGTGAGATAGATGCGCCGATGGGCGATGCCCTCGGACAGGAGATGCCGGCGCGAATGCTCCGTGTAGACAAGATTGAAGTCGGCGATATGGTCGACTAGCTTGCGGTTGGTTTCTTCCGGCACATTGCGGTCGAAGGAGCGATTGCCGGCCTCCATATGGTAAACCGGCACCTTCATGCGTCGCGCCATGATGGCAGAGATCGCCGAATTGGTGTCGCCGAGGATGAGCACGGCGTCCGGGCGTTCCTCGCCGATCACACGTTCACTCTCGATCAGGATCCTGCCAAGCGTTTCGCCCAGCGTGCCGCCGCCCGTGCCAAGGAAATGGTTCGGCCTGCGCACGCCCAGATCCTCGAAGAACATCTCATTCAGCTCGTAATCGTAGTTCTGGCCGGTATGGACGATGCGGTGGTCACAATGCCGGTCGAGCCGCGCCATCACGCGCGACAGGCGGATGATCTCGGGACGGGTCCCCAATATGGTCATCACCTTGAGCATCGTCTTACCTCATTACAGGATCGGCATAAGTGTCTGGAGCCGCCGGGTCGAAGACCTCCTGCGTCCAGAACAATGTGAGCAGGGGTGTGTGGCCGACATTCTCGATACTGTGCGTGTGAAGCGTCGGCATGTCGATAACCGCGGGGAATTCGCCGCTGACGCGGTATTCCCATATTGGCTCGTGCAGCACCCGGCGGATACGGATCACCGCATCGCCCGCCAGCACGAGGAAGCGCTCGACCTTGGACAGGTGGAAGTGCTGACCGCGCGTGGCACCTGGCTCGGTCCAACTTACAAAGGTTTGGCCGCCGCCGCCGCCCTTCACCGCCTCGAACAGCGTGCCGCGCGCGTCGCTGTTGAGCTTGAGCGACCGCGGGAACCGGTTCGGATAAAGCGCGGCGCGGTAGCTGTTGAACAGGGCGAGGTCGAATGCATCGCCAAGATCGGGAAAGAGACCTGCACTGTAAGCGGCATGAAATGCCTCGATCCGGGAGAGCAGCTCTCCCACGGCCATGGGGCGAGGCTCCGGGCGTCGCATGCCGGTCGCGCCGTCAAGCACTGCATCGATCGCGGTCTGCGCGGCAGCACCCGCATGGAGGAGTTGCACTCGGCCGTCCGGGTCGACCGACGGCTTCTCGCCGGCGATCACCTGCTCTATGAAGGTGGCGGTGACATTGTTGTAGCGCGGCCGGGCGCATTCGCCGAAAATATGCGGCAGCACCAGATTGGTATAGCGCGAGAGTGAGTCGGCGAGAATATCCCCTGCCCGCCGCTTGCCGCGGCCATAGGGCGTATCGCAAGCGGCATGGGTCGAATTGGCATAGACGATATGCGGGTCGGCGCCGGCCTCACGGCAAGCTTGCGCCAAGGCTCCGGCGATCGCCGGATTGCCCTGTTCGATCTCCTCATCCGAGGCCCGGTTGATACCCGCGAAGTGCAGCACGGCATCGGCACCCGTCAGGGCCTCGCGCAGGAGAACCGGGTCGACGAAGGCGCGGTGGTCGAGCGTGATGAGGTCGAAGGGGGGCGGAGCCTTGCGAAAAGCCGCCGCGCAGTTTGAGGCATGGAGACGCGCGCAGGCGTGCCAGCCCAGCAGCCCCGCAGCGCCGGTGACAACGAAACGCTTCACGCCGGCTTGTTCCACGCGTAAAGCTCCGCCTGGACCTCGGGAAGAGTCAGCAGCAGCGCCTTCACCTTGTCAACATCGAGACGCTCGGTATTGTGCGAGTGATAGTCCTCGCGCCGCGCCGTCTCATCCTCGCCCTCGGTGAAATAGGCGCGATAATTGAGGTCGCGGCCATCCATGCAGATGCGATAATAGTCGCCCATATCCTCGCTCTGGCCGAGTTCCTGGGCGGTGGCCAGCGTTTCGTAGAGCTTCTCACCGTGGCGCCAACCGATCTGCTCGACAGGATGGTTAGGCACGCCCAGCAGCTCGGCGAGCGCCCGTACGAGATTGGCTATGGTGGAGGCGGCCGCCTTACGGATGAAGAGATCACCTTGGCGCGCGCAGGTAAAGGCATGGTTCACAAGCGCCACGGAATCACGCAGCGGCATTAGGAAGCGCGTCATCGCCGGTTCGGTCACGGTGATAGGCTGCCTACTCTTGATCTGATTGATGAAAAGGGGGATTACTGAGCCACGCGAATACATGACGTTGCCGTAGCGCACGAGTGAGATGGTCGTCGCGGCATCCGGCCCGATAGCGCGGGCAAGCGCAATGGCGATCTTCTCCATCATCGCCTTGGAGATGCCCATGGCGTTGACCGGCATCACCGCCTTGTCGGTGGACAGGCAGACAACTGAGCGCACGCCAGCGGCTACCGCCGCATGGATCACATTTTCGGAACCCAGGATATTGGTGCGCACTGCCTCGAGCGGGAAGAATTCACAGGACGGCACCTGCTTCAACGCCGCAGCATGGAAAACGCGATTGACACCGGCCATCGCCCTGGTCACGCTGTCTCGGTCCCGAATATCTCCTATGTAAAAACGAACGTTCTCATTGCGAAGCCTGTTACGCAGTGCGTCTTGTTTTTCCTCGTCACGGCTGAAGATGCGGATTTCTCCGCAGCCGCGCTGCAAGAGGTCGTGCAGCATGGTCTTGCCGAACGAACCCGTGCCGCCGGTGATGAGAACACACTCGTTTTTCATACCTTGCACCCTGTAGCGCCAACTCTCGCACCACCTTTATGGTGCGGTATAACGAGCCGGCTCTCAAAGGTAAAGCTACCTCAGCATGCCGGACAATGCGATGAGTCCGACGCATACAGACCACACCACGGCAGCAGGAGGTTGGAACTGGGATGCCGACATCGTCGTCCATCTCACTTATGCCGAGTATGAGGCCAAGGCAAGCACCCCATAAACTACTTCATCGCAAGAGCAACGAGGACAATTGCAGCGAGATAGTGGACAGCGAGGCAACCATATCGCATTGCGCTGCGCTTCCAGTTTTTTGGGGCCTTCCGAACAAGCATTCAATGACGTTTCGACGTTTATAATAGGCGGGACGATTGAGCGGACAGGCGCACTACGACTTGCTTGGTCGGAGATCACCACTTTAATGCCTCGCTTCTTACGCCAAAAGATGCAGCCAATCAGCATTGCAAGCGTTGTCGGCGATCGGACGGCGAGTCTGAGAAATAACCTCCAACATGGGCCGAGCCATGGAGATATCTGCAATATTTCCAAGTGTCAGTGCGACGGCAACGATCCGGCCACAAGCCCGCCCATCTCCGCCAGATGCAGAGCGATGGGTTTTCACCTAAGAACTGTCGAGCATCATTTCATCAGGGGTTGGCCTGGAAGCAGCCACTCTAGCGAGGACACACTGCCAAGTACCGCACCGAGCCCAGCGGGAATATCAGGTTTATAGATCGTTTTCGCCGGGCCGTACTCGGGCAGCACGTTCCACCACCGTGCACCGGTTTTCAGGATGCGCAGAATGCAGCTGATGATACGTCGGCACCTACCCGGGACTTGCTCGGTTGGCTCTTTGGCAAATGCGGCTTCAACGTCGTCCAGGCTTCATTCGATAGCCGGAATAGATCGCGCATGACTGCCCTCCATGCACCAGAACTCATTCCGAAACAGAACCGTCCAATCTTGACAAGAATTTGATCCAATCACCCATCTCGAATCCGTTCGGTATAAGCTTCGTCAGATCCAGCAACCCTGAAGTAATTTTTGCGCTCGGCCGGTGAGAATAACTCACTTTAACTGGCGGAACGCCAAAGAGCCGCACCGATGTTGCGCTCTGCCCTTGCCCACATCTCAGCTCGCATTAATAGGCCCTGAGCCTAGAGAAAATCAGACACCCCCCCCATGGGGTACGCATCAAGAAGACTCCCGTCTGTTAAGTTCACTATCTTAATATGATTTTCTTTAGCCAATTTTGCTATAAGGTAATGAATCTCCGTAGTAATGTGATAGTATTTAAGGTAAAATGCCAAATTGTAGGTCGGCAAGCTTTGATCGTCCAATGCATCGCTGTAGCAATGATTATTCATACGAGAGCAGAATAGATTATAGTCGCACCCCAAAAGATATATTTCTCTAAACCCCATATACATAGCAGAAATTATAGAATAACTAACAACATTCATGACAGAAGATACATTACTAGATAAATCATATCTAACAACACTTTCTGGATAATTTTTAGAATAAACGAACACGCAATCTAAATCGTCTCGGATGCAATCCCTGGCTCTAATGTCAGTTATAAAAACAGGAGGACTAGATATATATTTATTAATAATCTCACTAAATTCATTAATTTCTTTTATCCAGTATTGGTTGTCAAATAATGAGTAATAACTAGGCCTTAAATGATCTAGAATATCGGATTTATACATAGAATTCACCCCAAAAACACACTCTGAGCTTAAAAATGCAAGGTGCTCAGCCGGAATTTTTTTAAGAGAGGGGCCAGTGCCAATAATAAAGCAACGCTCTCCTTTGTGTAAATTTTTGTATTTTTTATTCCTACCTAGACTGGCGTGAAGGTCACGATTCATCCAGAAGACAGCATCACTTGCGACATTAAAAGCGCGATAAAGCACCCTGTTAATCTTTTCGTGCAACTCAAAATACGACATTATAACCTCTAAGAGCTGTTACGAGTGGCGCTAGGTAAATCTGCAATATTCTCTAGAGATGGATTTGAAATTGTAAATAAATGCATCGCTGAGCGGATTTCGCTCTCCGATGCATTCCACCAAGCCCCCTGGAGCAGGGCAGCCACAACTTCTTCCGGGAATCTGAGCTTAATATGCCTTGCAGGAACGCCACCTACAACAGAATAGGGAGGAACGTCTCGAGTCACAACTGCTCCCGCGCCGACAATCGCCCCGCTACCTATCTGAACACCCTCAAGGATCATGCAGTTGGCACCGATCCATACATCATGTCCGATTTTAACTCTACGCTCGACATAACTGGCGGACTCAGTCTCCACCCAACTGAATCCCGTACCGTTATACTTTTCCACGAAAATTGGAGAGGTCGATACAAGCTCCGCCATGTGGGATGGAAGCCCAATAAAACAATCCCAGCTTATGGAACAGAATGACCCAATATCGGCATTACATACGCGAGTTCGCGGACCAACATAACTATACCTACCTATTTTGCTATTATTAATCCTAACAAACCGATTTAATTTGGCTTTTGGATCCACAAAAGACTTATTATCCGCCATCGACAACAATGGATCAATAAAGCCTTTCACCGCCCGTAAGAATCGAGTTCGAAGCATTGAGAAAATCGCCATATTCCACCCAAGCATGATAATTTTTATGTAAAAAAACACACCACGATAGACAGAGAGACTCGATACTTATGATAGTTAAATTCAAGAATTAACCATACCAAAAAATACAATATAAATAATATTTACATAAAAACATCAAGAAAAATATGTAAAATTTGTTGGAGTCCCACTCAAGGCATCCTTTATTAGTCTTCTCCCAAGAATAATACTTAGGTGCTTCGGCGCAAGCCCGTATCCTGGCCGCACACTCCGCACGGCATCGGCAGTGATGATCTCGCCGGCCTTCAAATCCTTCACGAAATAGAGCGAACGACGAAACTGTATGTTACCCTGCTCGCTTGATTTACGACCGTAATCGATACGGCCAAGCGCGTCCCATGCGGTCTTCGCACCGATGCAGAGCGCGGCCATGTCCGCCGGCTCCAGCGAAAAGCTGTCGTCGGGTCCACCACCGTTGCGGTCGAGCGTGAAATGCTTTTCGATGATGGAGGCGCCGAGCGCAACGCCAGCGATAGCCGTGGTATTGTCGAGTGTATGATCGGACAGGCCGGTGACAAGGCCGAAACGATCCATCATGTCGGGAATGGTGCGCAGATTGTAATCGGCGGCCGGCGCGGGATAGCCGGAGACGCAGTGCAGTAATGCCAGTTCGCGGCAGCCGCCATCGCGGGCCGCGGCGACCGCCTCCGCGATTTCCTCCTCGTCGGCCATGCCGGTGGAGATGATCATCGGCTTGCCGGTCGCGGCCGCATAGCGGATGAGCGGCAGGTCCACCGCCTCGAACGAAGCGATCTTGTAGGCTGGCGCGCCAAGATCCTCGAGCAGATCGATGGCCGTCGTATCGAAAGGCGAGGAGAAAATGGTAATACCGAGCCTGCGCGCATAGTCGAACAGCGGCTTGTGCCACTCCCACGGCATATGGGCTTCCTCGTAGAGCTCATAGAGCGTACGCCCGTCCCACAGCCCCCCTTTAATTTTGAATTCCTCCCGATCGCTGTCAAGCGTTATGGTATCGGGGCGGTAGGTCTGCAGCTTGACCGCGTCGGCACCCGCCTTCTGCGCCTCCTCGATGATGCGCAAGGCGATATCCAGATAACCGTTGTGATTGGCCGACAGCTCGGCAATCACATAGGGAGGATAGCTTGGGCCGATAGCGCGACCGGCGATCTTCAGCTCTGGAATCATGTTATCGTTCCTGTTGACTGCAGGCGAGCACGGCTTGCATCGCCCCGCGCCTGTGTGCCCATTCTTGGGAGAGAATCCCCAGCCGAACGATGTCCACAAAGGCACCGTCTCGCAAGTGCTGGCCGCGAAATGTCCCTTCGATACGAAATCCGAACTTCCGATGCAATCCTATCACCGGCATGTTAAAGGCCAGCACCTCACAATACAGCTTATGCAAACGCATGTTGCTGAAAACCTCGTCCAACGCAAGGAACTCCATACGCGAACCCGTTCCACGCGGTGCGTCGGGGGATGCATAGAACGCCCAGGAACAATTGGAATTGACTCGATCAACCATCGTAAAGCCGACAATACCTAACGGTATGCTCCAATCCTCGTACATGAAATAGTACTGGTCAGTGCGCTGGCGAGTCCGCTCCCACCACGCCATATGCTCCTCAGCCGATATTTCGTGCCGCGTATACATATTGGCGCGAACGGTGGGCGCATTTCGCCATGACAACATAAGGTCAAGTTCATTGTCGGCGATCGGACGGAGTCGGCCGGAAATACTCATTCTATACCCCCAAGGAAATGGTCTCTTGCAACATCCCCTCTATAACGGCCAATACACCAAGACCGTCGCAGATGCCGCTCGAATATCTTGAAAGTAAGCGCAATTGCTCAAACGCCGGATCTTTCAGCAGTTTGGGTAAAATTTTCTGTAAAGACGGCACGGTAGGAATAGCAATAACAGCATTCAACTCTGCGAAAGCCGCTGCGACCTCTTTCTGATTCTCAGCCAAAACCAATTGTATCGTCGGCAGGCCGAGGCAACAGCGCTCCCAAGAGGTGCTGCCCGCCGCGCCAATGGCAAAATCTGCGTCTGTCATCAGGCGCGCCATATCGTGCACGCCGACCAGCACACGGGTCGGCCGAGGCATCGCGGCGGCTTTCGCCCTTACCTGCGCCAGAAAGGGTGCATGCGGGCCCATCACCACGGTAATCCGCAGGTCAGGTGGCAACTCGCAGCCGCCCAACGCGTCGAGGATCGCGCCAGTCGCGTTGTCCTTGTCGACACCGCCCATCGTGATGAGCAGATGCTTGAACTCTGACTGCTCACGCCGTGCCAGGCTTTCGGCGCGCAGGGCGGCGAACTCGGGACGCAACAGGGCGTAGCGCGGACCGATCAGGGTTTGCGCGTCCGGCGGCAGCAGATCACAGTAGTCTTCAACCCGCCGACCAAGGCTCTGGTCGAGCAGGAGGTCGCAATCGTGCGGGCGGTCGGCGAGATCGTCGATCACCAGCAGGCGGCGATAGCTCGGGCGCACCGCTTGTTCCCATCGGCGATCAAGCGCGTAGTGGTCCACGACCATCCAGTCCGTAGATACACCGGCCAGTGCCTCAAGACTGTCTTGCGCATCAGTAGCCCAGTTCGTACCGAGCCAATGCGCGTGGGGAGGAGCATCGCAATCCATGGCAGCCAGTGCATCGGGGCGAGGCAAGGCAATGGCCTTATACCCGCGGCCGGCAATCAACTCGAGCAGGTTCCCTTCATGCCGACGACACAGAAACAGGCACTCCGCTCCGTCTTCGCGCAGAGCATCCGCCAACGTCAGGCAACGCATGACGTGGCCGGTGCCGATCTCCACCGAGGCGTCGGTACGGAAAGCGATACGCTTGGGTTGGCGGCTATCGTGGGTCATTTTGAATCGACGCCTTCACTCCGGTATCCACCGCAGCCTTGAACATGAGTTCCGCCCGTTTCCAATCCTCGGACGTATCGATATCTTGAACGCGGTGGCGCGGCAGCGGAACCGGCGCACTGGCAGGACCAAACAGTGGCGTCCCCGTCAACCACGCTTTTGCCTTCCCCCAATAGAATTGCCCAGCGTCGTGCCAGGCTTCTTCCAGATCCTGCGAACGGGTATTGAAATGCTCGGGCTGTAACATCTCCACACGTCGCTCCGGCGTCAATCGGAGCGCGCGCTGGATTGGAAACGGATAGCTCGTGACGGAAAAGGCATAGTCCGCACCGCTATCGTCGAGCACATAGAGCCCCCGTCGGATATCAGCGGCCCTGATGAAGGGTGCGGTCGCATAAATGCAGCAGACTTCCTGCGCCGTCGGGCCGTTCTCGTCCTGCCACCGCACCGCATGAGCGATGACGGGAATGGTCCCGGTATGATCGTCCGACAGTACGGCCGGGCGCACGAACGGCGTCTCCGCCCCATATTCCCGGCCGACCTCGGCGATCTCGGCGTCATCGGTGCTGACGATGATGCGTTCGAAGCAACCGCTTTCAATCGCGGCGCGGATTGACCAGGCAATCATTGGGAGTCCCACGAACGGCCGGATGTTCTTACGCGGAATACGCTTGGAACCGCCCCGCGCGGGGATGACGGCAAGCCTCATTGCCCGATCGCCTCCCGCAGCACTTTGACGACGAAATCCTGCTCGGCATCGGTCAATGCTGGGTGCATCGGGATGCTGATCGCTTCCCGGTAATATTGCTCCGCGTGTGGGTAATCGCCCTCACGGAAACCCATTGCCTGATAATGCGGCTGGATATGTACCGGAATATAATGCAGATTGACCATTATATCGCGCGCGCGCAGCGCATCGAACACCTCAAGATGCGTGGCTTCAATCCGGTCGAGCTGTAGGCGGACCACATAGAGGTGCCAGGCCGAATGGCTATCTGGATGCTGCCACGGCAGGGTCAGTGGCAGATCAGTCATCAGGCTTTCATATCGCGCCGCAATCTCGTGGCGGCGCAAGACATATTCGGCCAAGCGGGTCGCTTGGCTAACACCGAGGGCGGCCTGTATGTCCGTCATGCGGTAATTGTAGCCGAGCGCGACCTGCTGATAGTACCACGGCCCATCCATACCCTTGGTCATCAGCGCTGGGTCACGGGTGATACCATGACTACGTAACAAGCCGAGGCGTGTCGCCAGCCCATCGTCATTGGTCAGAGCCATGCCGCCTTCAGCAGTGGTAATGATTTTAACAGGGTGGAAGCTGAAAACCGTGATGTCGCTGTAGCGGCCATTGCCGATCGGCTCGCCCTTGTAACGGCCGCCGATAGCATGCGAGGCATCCTCTATGATGCGGAAGTTATATTTCAGGCCAAGCGTATGGATTGCCGCCATATCGCAGGGCTGACCGCTAAAATGCACCGGCACAACGATCTTGGGCAGACGGCCGACCCTCTCAGCCTCCATGAGTTTGCGCTCCAGCGCCTGCGGGCAGAGGTTGTAGGTGCGGGGGTCGATGTCGACGAAATCGACCTGTGCGCCGCAATAGAGAGCGCAGTTGGCAGAGGCGACGAAGGTGTTGGGCGTCGTCCACAGCCAGTCGCCGGGACCGAGATCGAGCGCCAAGCAGGCGATGTGCAGCGCCGATGTGGCGCTGTTGACGGCGACCGCATGGCGGGCGCCGACATGCGCGAGCACCGCTTGCTCGAATGCCGGGATATTGGGACCTTGGGTCAAATTTGTGGATTTAAGCACACCGATGACGGCGTCAATATCGTCCTGCGTGATATCCTGTTGCCCATAGCGAATCATGTTGGTTGAACCGTTCCGATGTTAAGAGGACGTAGCCATGCCGGTATTACGACCGAGCCGCCAGCAAGCGACGGTCTTCCAGACAAGGATCAGAATGAAGGATGCGCCCAAGCCGATCGGCACCGCCAGAAGGGGTTGAAACATGCCCACCAGCCATGTCGATAACCCGAACACCGGCAGAGTCACCAAATGGCTTGCGATAATCGACCTATCCTTCCCGTAGGCATAAAGCACATAATGCGGCACCATGCCGAGGGCGTTGATTGTCATTGCCATCAATATCCAAGGGTACAGCCGAATCGCATTCTTGTAGACCGGGTCACCAATCCAATCCAATAGGAAGGGTAGCACCAACCAACTGACAAAGGCGAAGGCTACACACAATGCCAGGGTCTGCAGCAGTATCTGCCACATGCGCTTGCGGGCCAGGGCATGTTCACCGTCATGAGCCAGCCGGATAAGTTCTGGACAAGCATAAGCGAACACACCCGCGTCAAGAAATACTAACAAGGTGCCGGCTATACCCAGGAACAGCACATAGGCCCCAACCATCTGTATACCACCAAGCGCTTCCAACCAGTATCGGTCGACGGTTTGGATGCCCCTCAGAGCCAAGGTTGCGCCGAGAAAAGCCGCGCTTAAGACGACGCCTTTCCTGATCCACCCCCAGTCGATTGGAAGACGCCAGCCGCCCATCCGCAACTTCCTCAATTTCACAATGCCTAGCGCGGCGGTAACCACCCCGGAGAATGCCCACAGCGCCATAACAGCATTGAGATTCCTGCTCTCCGCGCACCAAGCCATCAGGGCGACAATTACGAGCCCCCAACTCCCCTGACGCATAAATAGGAGTAGGCTAGCGGAAATCTGTTGCGATAACGCAATGAGCAGACGGTATATTTCCTGATTGAAATATTCGAGTAGCAGAAGCGGGGCGAACCACCAGATCAGATAAATGGGCCAGCCGACATACCGAAGCAGAAGGATCGCGAGAGGTAGCAGCAGTACGTAAAGTACCGCCGATAACGCTGCTTGCCCCTTGAGCATCTGACCTCTCCGGCCTTCGGAAGTCCGTATAATCTCGCGCGTGGTATAAATATAGAAATCCAACCCAACAAAATACATTCCATAGGAAACCGTGGCAGAAAAAATACCGTAGTAGCCAATTGAAGAAGGATCTATGTATTTTGCCAAAAAAAATATAAATAAAAACCGTATGCAAAGCGTCATACTCCGCAATACAATGTTGACAATTCTCTCAGCACTGAAAAGCAAAGAACTCCCCTATAGAACCATTATAAATGCTCTTTGCGCTTCGCCTTCTAGATTTTCCGGTAACTTTGCAACAACTCTAGCGACGTGGTATCGCTTCTGCATCAGATCCATACGGCAGCTTCGGTGCAATCCGGGTCATCTAACCGCCACCGAGGGATCACCGTCGATTTTGCCGAGGGGTTATGGCCTTTAAGGGCTTGATGATCAAGTGGGCACCATGGATTGCAAATTTGGTTCTGACATGCTCCCCTGAAATATCCTCGCTTTAAGATTAGGCTGTTCTCTGGAGATGCAGACAGAAAATGAAGCGATGCCGTTTCATTGACGAACAGATCATCGGCATTTTGAAGGAGCACCAGGCTGGGTTGTCGGCTGTTGAAATGTGCCGCAAATATGGTGACAGCGACGCGACCTTCTACAAGTGACGCTCGACGTATGGCGGAATGGACGTGCCGGAGACCAAGCGCCTGAAGGCTTTAGAGGACAAGAATGCCAAGTTGAAGCGCCTTCTCGCCGAAGCGGCGTTCGATGTATCAACGCTGAAGTAAATGCTCGGAAAAAACTTCTGAAGCCCGGCTCAAGGAGGAACGCCGTGAACTGGCTATGAGCGAGAAAGGTTATTCCCAGCTCCGCGCTTGCGGTCTGGTCGACATAGACCCGCGTGTCTTCCGCTATCGGTCGACGCGGGGCGATGACGCCGCGCCCCGCACGAGGCTAAAGGAACTGGCCAGCCAAAGGCGTCGCTTCGGCTATCGTAGCCTGCATGTCGCTCAAGCGGCAAGGTATCAAGGTCAACTGGAAGAAGCTGTATAGGCTTTACAAGGAGGAGAGCGGCTGACCGTGCGCAAGCGCGGCGGTCGCAAAAGAGCGCTGGGAACGCGAGCATCGATGGCAATCCCGCAGGAACCTAACCTGCGCTGGAGCCTGCACTTCGTCTCCGATGCTCTGGTCGACGGCAGGCGCTTCCGCATTCTCTGTGTCCTCGACTACTTCAGCCGAGAGTGTCTTGCTAGCGTGGTCGACACTCGCTGTACGGCGAACGTGTCGGTCGTGAACTGAACGGGATCGCCCTCAGAACGGGCTATCCCTGCATGATCGTCTCGGACAACGGAGCCGAACTGGCGTCGAACGCCACCCTAAAATGACAGCAGGATCATGCTGTCGCGTGGCATTACATCGCGCTGGCCAAGCCATTGCAAACGGCTTCGTGAAGAGCTTCAGTGGACGCATGCCTTAACGGGCACCTATTCACCAGCTACCGCCATGCCAGGGAGATTATCGAATGCTGGAGAAACGACTATAACTTGGACCGCCCGCACACGAGCCCCAACGGCTTGCCCCTCATGAGTTTACAGCCCGGTCCAAACAGGATCAGAACATAGACAGAGCTAACTTGTAAACGCGGACGATCAGGGGGAGCACGTCAACGGAAATCCCCCAGTCTTGGCGAGCAAAAATCCGCAACTCTCCCTACAGTACGCCTTTGTAGACCGCCATAAGCGGTGACCAGTAAGCAGTACCGTGGAAAACGACTTGCCGATCTCCAGCCGCTCCAGAGCACAGGCCCGAACAGTGTCCTGAATTCATCCATCCGAAACCGGTCGCGAAACAGAGACCAACATCCTCCCGCGATAAGGCTTTCGCCCCGGGCACCATGTCGACAATAGGCAAGATGATCTTTGGGGTCCCTCCGTAGTCCTTCGGCAACTGGAAAATAGGCTTCTCTGCACTTCACAATGTCCGCTCGCCGCATTGGCGCGGCTATTCGTGTCCGGCGTGAAATGTTTCTCTGGCCTGAAGAAGGGAGGGCTGGCTGGGGCGCCAGGATTCGAACCTGGGAATGCCGGTACCAAAAACCGGTGCCTTACCGCTTGGCGACGCCCCACCGAGCCAGATCGCTCAGCGATGCCTCGGCACCTCAAAGCGAATCTTCGAGATTGCTCTAGCAAGGGTCGATATTGGATGCAACACACTTCGATCGGCCGTGTGCGTCCAATGCTGGAGACTGCCCTTTGGGGCGAGAATAGTACCGATACGCCCCTCATAAAAATTCGCTTTTTAGCGGGAACAAATTTTGCGGCACCGCATTTCAGGAATGCAACTGCAAACACCCCCGGATGCGGTTGCGAGGGGGACCCGAGAGCGATGTGCACGCTCTTGGGTCTCAACCATGCCGGGGATTTCTCTTCCGGAAACAGCATGCGCCGGCCGCTGCAAACAACCGCACGGCTCGCGCCAAACCTGCGAAGCCAAGCGGAAGGAGCGCGTCATGGTCTTCAAGGAAGGCACCTTCAAGGGCGTGCAGCCCGAGCATTTCGATGGGCCGCATCCCGCCCGGCTGGAAACGGCGGTCGCCGATGCGCTTTCCATGGCGGGCGATGTGGATGCGTCCGATATCGCCGTGACCTGCGTTGGGACGCGTATCCTGCTGTCCGGCAGCGTCGGCTCTGCCGATGAGGCCGGGCGGGCGGTGGCGGTGGCCGCTTCGCTCAAGGATGTGAGCGAGGTCGACAGCCGGCTCACCTGGCTCTAGCAAAAAGCCGCCATTGCCCCCTACTCTCCGGAATGCTAGTTGCAGTGCAGCAAACTGGAGTGATGCCGGATGCTTGCCGCAAGACCGACCTATGACGCGCTGTACCGGGATTTTCACTGGCAGATCCCCGAACGCTTCAATATCGGCACCGCCGTCTCGTCCGCCTGGGCGGCACGTGAACCGGACCGGGTCTGCCTCCAGCATTTCCTGCCCGATGCTCCCCCGCTTTCCATGACCTATGGCGCGCTTGCCGCCCGCTCGGATGCCTTTGCCGCCGCGCTCAAGGCGGAAGGCGTCACGAAAGGCGACCGCGTTGCGATCCTGCTGCCGCAGGGGTTCGAGACGGTCGTCGCCCATGTCGCGATCTACAAGCTCGGCGCCATCGCGCTGCCGCTGGCCCTGCTCTTCGGTGCGGACGCCCTGCTCTTCCGCCTGAAGAACGCCAGGGCAAAGGCCGTCGTCACCAACGGCTTCGGCCTGACGCGGCTGGCATCGATCCGCGCAGAGCTTCCGACGCTGGAGCTCGTGATCTCCACCGAGCCGGCGGATGGCGTGGAGGCCAAGGACTTCCAGGAGCTGGTGTCCCGACATGCCGGCCCCTTCGAGGCCGTGGACAGCGGGCCGGACGATCCGGCCATGATGATCTACACCTCGGGCACGACCGGCCCACCGAAGGGCGCGCTGCACGGCCATCGAGTGCTGCTCGGCCATGTGCCGGGCTTCCAGATGCATCACGAGTTCCTGCCGCAGCCGGGCGACCGCATCTGGACGCCATCGGACTGGGCCTGGGCGGGCGGCCTGCTCAACGTGCTGCTGCCGGCGCTGCTGCTCGGCGTGCCCGTCGTCTCCTCGCCCGGCCAGAAGTTCGACCCCGACATGGCCTATCGCATCATGCAGGAGATGGATGTGCGCAACGCCTTCATCCCGCCGACGGCGCTGCGGCTAATGAAGACGGTCGAGAAGCCGCGGGAGAAATACCGGCTGAACCTGCGCACCATCGGCTCGGCCGGCGAATCGCTCGGCCGGGAAACCTGGGAATGGGTGCGCGATACGCTCGGCATCACCATCAACGAATTCTACGGACAGACCGAGTGCAACATCGTGCTCGGCTCCATCGGCAAGCTCGGCATCTCCCGGCCGGGGCCGATCGGCAAGGCCGTGCCGGGCCATGTGGTCGCGATCATCGATGCCGAGGGCCGGGAGCTGCCGCGCGGCACCGTGGGGCAGGTCGCGGTGAAGCGCCCGGACCCCGTCATGTTCCTCGGTTACTGGCTGAACGAGAAGGCGACGGCGGAGAAATTTATCGGCGACTGGATGACGACGGGCGATCTCGGCCGCATGGACGAGGAAGGCTACGTCACCTTCTTCGGCCGCGACGACGACGTGATCACCTCGTCAGGCTACCGGATCGGCCCGAGTGAGATCGAGGATTGCCTTGCCGGGCATCCCGCCGTGCAGCTCGCCGCCGCCGTCGGCAAGCCGGACCCAGTGCGCACGGAGATCGTCAAGGCCTATGTGATGCTGCGCCCGGGCCATGCGCCGTCGCCGGCGCTGGCGCGCGACATTCGCGACTGGGTGAAGTCCCGGCTTTCCATGCACGAATATCCGCGCGAGGTGGATTTCGTCGATTCCCTGCCGCTGACAACCTCCGGCAAGGTCATCCGCCACCTGCTGCGCAAGCGGGCGGCGGAAGAAGCCTCCTTCGCGGCATAGGGCATTTTGTGCAATCGCATGATCCAACGCCAAAGCGATCCCGCTCCGGCTGGAAATGCTCTTGGCTAGAGTTTGTCAGGGAAAAGTGGAACCCGGTTTTCCCGATAAGACAAACGGAAACAAGGGAATCTAGAGTTTGTCAGGTTCAGAATGAACCTGACAAACTCTAGCGCCGCGCCAGCGAACGGATCTTCTCGCGCAGCAGCCGCGCCACGTTGCGGGTGTTGCGATAGAGATGGAGCTGCGTCGCCACCTGCCGCACGTCGCGGTCGCGGTTCTGCTGCAGGCCGATGACCAGCGTGCCCATCTCCTCGCGCTCTTCCCAGAAGCGGCTCATCACCGGATGGTCCGGCACGGCGCAGGAATCCGACCGGACGATATTGGCGTCGTCGAGATGCCATTCCGTCAGTTCCGCCAAAAGCAGCTTGCCCGGCGAATATTTCGCGAACTCCTCATCGAAGGCCGTCTTCCACGTATAGGCCTCGCCGCCCGTCAGGAAGACGACCATGGAGGCGATGGCGCGGCCGTCGAGATCGAGCGTGTGGATGCGCACGCCGTCGGTCTCGGCCAGATTGGTGATCGCCTCGCGGGCGAAGGCGGCGCGATAGCGATCGTTGATCATCGCCGTGCGGCCCCGGCCCTTCCAGCCGGAGGCCTCCAGCAGCAGGAATTCCTCCATGCGCAGGCGAATATCGGCCGGCTGGCGGGCGACGTTGTAGCCGAGCATGCCGAGTTGATCGAGCTTTCGCCACTGGCGGCGCAGCTCGCGGAAATGCTCCGGCGATATGGCGTGCTGGAGATAGGTCTGGCCGTCGAGCAGGCTCTCCAGCATCGGCCGGCGATAGGTGTCGGTGACCGTGACCGGAAGGTTGCGGCCGATCGCGACGGCGCGGATCAACTGCGCGAAGGGACCGTCGAGGCGAAGATCGGGCAGGACGAGGATCGGCGGCAGGCCGGCGCTGCCGCCGCCCAGTACGTCCAGCAGGTTGTCGAGCGTCTCGGCGGCATCCTCGGCGTCTACGAGCGGCGTGCCGAGCGGGCCGAAGGGGTTCGACCAGACGCGCAGGATGCTGGAGCCGATGGAAAAGCCCGGCTTTTCGATGGAGAACGGCATCAGGAAGCGAAGGCGGCTGCGCCCCGCTGCCTCGTCGCGGATGACGGCGAGGCGCACCGTGCGGTCCTCGAGCCGCGGCATGGCCGGCGCGAGGAACCGGCCGGTGAAGAAGACGTTCGGCTCCATGACGCGGTTCGACAGGAAGTCCAGCTCCTGCTGCAGTTCGTAGCCGGCCGTCGCCGGATAGAGGGCGAGCGAGCGGCCCGGCTTGCCGGTGGCGATGCGCTGGTCGGCCGGCGGCTGCGCCAGCGGGGCTGCCGGCGGGATAGCGGCCTGGGCGCGCCCGCCCGCAAGCGCATGGTCGAAGCCGTGGCTATCGGTCATGGTGGTCCATCCCGTTGGTAAGGCTTGCCGTCACCGGATTGGCGAAGGCGAAGAGAATGATAGAGAGCTTGCCGCGCACCGCGATATGCAGGAGCACCGCCTCCACGACCATGGCGCTGGCCGTGGCGATGGCGGCGCCCGTCAACCCGAAGAGCGGAATGAGCGTGACGTTGAAGAGGACGTTGGCGGCGAGCGCCACGGCATAGACGGCGACGCAGAACCGCTGCTCGCCGGCCATGGTGAGCAGAACCTCGCCGGGGCCGACCAGCGCCTTGGCGAGAATGCCGGCGAGGAGGATCGCCATCAGGCCATGACCGGCCGTGAAGGCCGGGCCGAACAGCGACAGGAGGACATGGCCGAGCGCCAACACGGCAAGCCCGACGACAAGCGACGGCCAGAAGCTCCAGCGCACCGTCTCGCCGGCAAAGCGCGCCAGCGCCGCCCGGTCGCCGGAGGCGAACAGGGCCGAAAAGCGCGGAGCCGCAGCGGCCTTTACCGAGAAGACGACGAAATGCACCAGCGCCATGGTCTTGGCCGCCGCGAAATAGATCGCGACGCTTTCCGGATCGAGGAAGATGCCGACGACCAGCACATCCGAATTGGTGAGCAGGAAGCTGAACCCCTCGATGAGGAAGATCGGCAGCGCCGCCTTGATCCAGAGGGAGATTTCGACCTTTCGAGGCCCCGGAACATAGCGCGTGCCGAGCCGTCGCACGATATTGATGAACTGCACGACGGTGGTCAGATAGGTGGCGGCCAGCGCCGCGACCATCGCGGTCTGCGCCGTATGCGGCTCATCCAGCCACATCGCCAGAACCATGAAGACGAGGATCAGCAGCGGGCGGATGATGTAGGTAGGGCTGAGCGCAACGAGCGCCCAGCTATGGGCGCGGGCGGTGCTGTCCAGCACGTCGCCGAGCGCAATCATCGGCATGCAGAAGAGGCCGATGAACAGCGGTATGACATAGTAGTCGGAGAAGGCCCCATGGAAAAGCCAGAGGCAGAGGAAGCCGACCGCCGCCAGCACCGTGGAGGACAGCATGGCGAAGACGCGCGCCGTGGAAATGAGGCCGCGGATTTCCGCATGGGCGTTTCGCCCGGCATAATCCGGCAGGAAGCGCACGACGGTGGTGTGGAAGCCGAGGCAGGACAGGTCGCCGCAGATGACGACGAGCGCCCAGGCGAAGACGAAGACGCCATATTCGAACTCCCCCATCATGCGGGCGAGAACGATCTGCGAAAGGAAGGCGATGGCGGCGCTGACGACGCGGATGGCGAAGGTGACGAGCGCCATGCGCTGCGCGCGATTGCGCGGATCGTCGCTGGCGAGCGCGCGCAGGAACGGTTCCGCCTTGCCGCGCAGGCCCGCGGGCAGCAACCTCTCCGCCGACTGTATGACCGCCATGAACACAGGAACCCGAACGCTACGCAGGACTGAACGAGCGCCAGTCTTGTCAGATCAGGGTTAACAAACGGTTGGATGGACTGCCGCGCGGGGCCTCGCCCGTAAAGAAAATGCCGCCCGGAGGCGGCATTTCAGGATGCTCGTCACGCCTGCTCGAAGGCGCCGTGGCAATGCTTATATTTCTTGCCGGAACCGCAGGGGCAAGGCTCGTTGCGCGCGATGCGGCCCCAGGTCGCGGGGTCGTTCGGGTCGCGGTCCTCGACGGCGACGGCCATGAAGCCGCTGCCTTCGCCGAAATCGTCCTCGCCGGTCGTGCCGTCGATGTGATGGCCTTCCATTTCCGGCGGCACCGGCGCGGGCGCATCGGCGGCCTGGCGCACCAGCTCGACGCGCATCAGCTGCGCGGTCACGGTCTGGCGCAGGTTCGCCAGCAGCGCCTGGAACAGTTCGAAGGCCTCGGCCTTGTATTCCTGCAGCGGATCGCGCTGGGCATAGCCGCGGAAGCCGATGACGGAGCGCAGGTGATCGAGATTGACGATATGCTCGCGCCACAGGTGGTCCAGCGTCTGGAGCAGCACCGAGCGCTCGACATAGGTCATGATCTCGGGGCCGAAGCGTTCCGCGCGATCCTGCGCCGCCGCATCGGCAGCCGTCCGCAGGCGCTCCAGGATATCCTTCTCGTCGATGCCCTCTTCCGCCGCCCAGGCGTCGATCGGCAGGTCGAGATTGAGCTGTTCGAGAACGCCATGCTTCAGGCCGGCGACGTCCCACTGCTCCGCATAGGCGTTTTCCGGAATGTTCAGGCGCACGAGGTTTTCGACCACCTCATGGCGCATGTCGCCGACGATTTCCGACAGATTCTCGCCGTCCATCAGCTCGATGCGCTGCTCGAAGATGACCTTGCGCTGGTCGTTGAGAACGTCGTCGTATTTCAGGAGGTTCTTGCGGATATCGAAGTTGCGCGCCTCGACCTTCTTCTGCGCGCGTTCCAGCGCCTTGTTGATCCAGGGATGGACGATGGCCTCGCCTTCCTTGAGACCCAGCTTCTGCAGCATGGAATCCATGCGCTCGGAGCCGAAGATGCGCATCAGGTCGTCCTGCAGCGACAGGAAGAACTTCGAGCGGCCCGGGTCGCCCTGACGGCCGGAGCGGCCGCGAAGCTGGTTGTCGATACGGCGGCTTTCGTGGCGCTCGGTGGCAAGGACGTAGAGGCCGCCAGCGGCGAGCGCCTGTTCCTTCAGCTTCTTCACCTCGGCGATGATGGCGTCGCGCTTGGCGTCGCGCGCGGCACCCGGCTCCATCTCGGCAAGCTCGCGCTCAAGCCGCATCTCGACGTTGCCGCCGAGCTGGATGTCCGTGCCGCGGCCGGCCATGTTGGTGGCGATGGTGACGGCGCCGGGAACACCGGCCTGCGCCACGATATAGGCTTCCTGCTCGTGGTAGCGGGCGTTCAGCACCTGGAAGTCCTTGAAGCCGGACTTCTTGAGCAGTTCGGCCAGAAGCTCGGACTTCTCGATGGACGTCGTGCCGACGAGGATCGGCTGGCCCTTCTCGCGCGCCGCCTTGATCTCCTCGATGATCGCCTTGTACTTCTCTTCCGCCGTCCGGTAGACCTCATCGTCCTCGTCGATACGCTGGATCGGCAGGTTGGTCGGCACTTCCACGACCTCGAGGCCGTAGATGTTGCCGAATTCCTCGGCTTCCGTCGAGGCCGTGCCGGTCATGCCGCCGAGCTTGGAATACATGCGGAAATAGTTCTGGAAGGTGATCGAGGCCAGCGTCTGGTTTTCCGGCTGGATCGTGACCTTTTCCTTGGCTTCCAGCGCCTGGTGCTGGCCTTCCGAATAACGGCGACCCGGCATCATGCGGCCGGTGAATTCGTCAATGATGACGATTTCGTCGTTGCGGACGATGTAGTCCTTGTCGCGGGTGAAGAGCTTGTGGGCCTTCAGCGCGTTGTTGATGTGGTGAACGATGGCGACGTTCTCCACGTCGTAGAGCGACTCGCCCTTGAGAAGACCTGCCTGGCGCAGCAGGTTTTCGAGCTTCTCCGTGCCGATTTCGGAGAAGTTGGCGGAGCGCTGCTTCTCGTCGATCTCGTAGTCGGCCTCGTCCAGCAGCGGAATGTAGGCGTCGATGGTGGTGTAGAGGTCCGAGCGGTCGTCGAGCGGGCCGGAGATGATCAGCGGCGTGCGCGCCTCGTCGACGAGGATCGAGTCCACTTCGTCGACGATGGCGAAGAAGTGGCCGCGCTGGACCATCTGGCTGCGCTCGTACTTCATGTTGTCGCGCAGATAGTCAAAGCCGAGTTCGTTGTTCGTCGCGTAGGTGATGTCCGAGGCGTAGGCCGCGCGGCGCTGGTCGTCGTCGAGGCCATGCACGATGACGCCGGTCGAAAGGCCGAGAAAGCCGTAGATCTTGCCCATCAGGCCGCTGTCGCGGGAGGCGAGGTAATCGTTGACCGTCACGACATGCGTGCCCTTGCCGGCCAGCGCGTTGAGATAGACGGGCAGCGTCGCGACGAGCGTCTTGCCTTCGCCGGTCTTCATTTCGGCGATCGACTTCTCGTGAAGGATCATGCCGCCGATGAGCTGGACGTCGAAGGGACGAAGGCCGAGAACGCGGAAGGCCGCCTCGCGGGCGACGGCGAAGGCCGGCACCAGGAGGTCGTCCAGCGTCTTGCCGGCTGCGAGCTGTTCGCGGAATTCGACGGTCTTGGCGCGCAGCGCCTCGTCGGAGAGCGCCTTGATCTCGGGTTCCAGCGCGTTGATCGCATCGACGCGGGATTTATAGGAACGGACGCGGCGATCGTTGGAGGAGCCGAACAACTTGCGGGCAATGCCGCCGAGGCTGACCATCAGAATGGTCCTTTCTTTATGGGCGCCCGGCGCGTGACGGGCCGCACGATAATTGCGCGCAAAGCCGTGAAACGCCCGGAAACTGTTCTGGACGCGGGATTGCGTGACAGATAAGAGGGGGGTCGAATGATGTCAACGGCTCTGACGGTTGCACAACTGCCACATTCTGGTGGTGTTGAACCGTCCGGCACCGGATATCGACCCGATTCCGGCGAGGATGTGAAAGGTCTTTTCGTAATGTTCAAGTACAGCAAGCTCGCGGCAGTCGCCCTGATCGCGATCGCCGCAGCCAGCAGCAATGTTCGCGCAGAAGATGCTCCGGCCGATCCGGTCATCGCCAAGGTCGGCGCCGTCGAGATCCACGAATCGGAGCTGAAGCTCGCGATCGCCGGCCTCGACCCGCAGCTCGCCAACCTGCCGGACGACCAGAAGCGCGTCGCCGCCCTCTCCTCCATCATCGACGTCAAGCTGCTCGCGGCCGACGCCGACAAGGAAGGCCTGAAGGACAGCGCCGACTTCAAGCAGCGCCTCGCCTTCCTCACGGACCGCGAGTTGCACAACGCCTACTTCAAGAAGCACGTCGTCGATGCCGTTACCCCGGAAGAGGTGAAGGCGCGCTACGAGAAGGAAATCGCCGCGATCACGCCGGAAGACGAAATCCGCGCCCGCCACATCCTCGTCAAGACCGAGGAAGAGGCCAAGGCCATCATCAAGGATCTCGACGCCGGCAAGGACTTCGTTGAAATCGCCAAGGAAAAGTCGACCGACCCGAACAAGTCGGAAGGCGGCGACCTCGGCTATTTCTCCAAGGGCCGCATGGTTCCGGAGTTCGAAGCAGCCGCTTTCGCGCTTGAAAAGGGCGCCTATTCCAAGGAGCCGGTGAAGACGCAGTTCGGCTTCCACGTCATCAAGGTCGAGGACAAGCGCAAGCAGCAGCCCCCGGCGCTGGACCAGGTCGAACCGCAGGTTCGCCAGCTTGTCATGCGCGACAAGTATCTGGAGCTTCTGGAGAAGGCCAAGGCCGCCGCTCCGATCGACATCCAGGACGCCACGCTGAAGACCGCCTATGACGCCGTGAACAAGCCGGTCGCCGAAGGTGAAGGCGAAGCCGCCCCGGCAGCGGAAGGCCAGCAGTAAAACGACTTTGGCCCGGCGCTTCCCGCCGGGCCTTTCTTCACGCAGGAAACAAACGATGTCCGGTTCGATCTCCCCGCTCGCTCCCAAAACCTATGCCGACATGCCGCCGCTGCGCGGCGTGCGCATGGCGACCGCCGCCGCCGGGATCAAGTACAAGAACCGGACCGACGTGCTGATGATGGTCTTCGACCGCCCCGCGACGGTGGCGGGCGTCCTCACGCGCTCCAAATGCCCCTCCGCCCCGGTCGATTTCTGCCGCGCCAACCTTCCGGGCGGCGTCGCGCGCGCCGTCGTGGTCAATTCCGGCAATGCGAATGCCTTTACCGGCCGCAAGGGCCGCGAATCGACGAAGATGACCGCGGAAGCTGCCGCAAAGGCCATCGGCTGCAGCGAGGGTGAAGTCTTCCTCGCATCCACCGGCGTCATCGGCGAACCGCTCGACGCCACGAAATTCTCCGGCGTGCTCGACAGCCTCGCCGCCTCCGGCACCGAGGACTTCTGGTTCGAAGCCGCCAAGGCGATCATGACGACGGACACCTATCCGAAGGTCGCCACGCGCACCGCCGCGCTTGGCGGCGTCACCGTCACCATCAACGGCATCGCCAAGGGCGCCGGCATGATCGCGCCCGACATGGCGACCATGCTCTCCTTCGTCGTCACCGATGCCGACATTCCCGCCGCCGTGCTGCAATCCCTGCTTTCGGCCGGCGTCGGCCCGACCTTCAATTCCGTGACCGTCGACAGCGACACCTCGACCTCCGACACGCTGATGCTGTTCGCCACCGGCGCCGCCGCGACCGACGGCCAGAAGCCCGTGACGGCCGACGATGCCACGCTCGACGGCTTCCGCGCCGCCCTGAACGACCTTCTGCGCGATCTCGCCCTTCAGGTCGTTCGCGACGGCGAAGGCGCGCGCAAGATGGTGGAGATCACCGTGGAAGGCGCAGAGAACGACGAAGCGGCCAAGCGCATCGCGCTTTCCATCGCCAATTCGCCGCTGGTCAAGACCGCCGTCGCCGGCGAGGACGCCAACTGGGGCCGCATCGTCATGGCTGTCGGCAAGTCCGGCGAGATGGCCGACCGCGACCGCCTCGCCATCTGGTTCGGCGACGTGCGCGTCGCCGTCGACGGCGAGCGTGATCCGGCCTATTCCGAGGCCGCCGCCACCGCCGTCATGAAGCGCGAGGACATTCCGGTGCGTGTCGAGATCGGCCTTGGCAAGGGCCGCGCGACGGTGTGGACCTGCGACCTCACCAAGGAATATGTCGAGATCAACGGCGACTACCGCAGCTAAAAGACCGGCGAATCCGTGACCCTTTCCGGACAGAAGACGACGATGAGCGATCTCCCCAAAGTCCGGCGGCTCGAGGCCGTCGGTTTTCGTGCCTGGCCGGCGGCCACGGTTCAGTATGACGGAAGCTGGCTCTGCCGGCTGACCGCGGGCCACCCCTCGCGCCGGCTGAACTCGGTCAACCCGCTCGACCCGTCCGATACCCGCGACATCGCGATCCGCCTTGAAAAGGCGGCAAAGCGCTTCGCCGATTACGGCCGGCCGCTGCTCGTGCGCCAGACGCCGCTTGCGCCGCCGGAGCTGATCGCCTTCATGGACGAGGCCGGCTGGGCGAATGCCGGCCGGACCGCCGTCATGATGGCCGACCTCGCCAGCCTCCCGCGCGACGAGGGCCTCGATCACCTGCCGAGCCGCGATGTCGGCCGCTTCGTCGATGCGCGCATCCGCGTGGCCGGCGACGACCCGGCGCTGAAGCCCGGCCTTACCGAGATCATCAACGCCATCAAGGCGGAAGCCGGCCTCTTCATCTTCGAGGAACCCGACTTCGGCCCGACCGCCGTGACGATCGCCGTGCAGGACAACGACCTTGCCGGCATCCTCCAGCTCGGCGTCGCCGAAGAACGGCGCGGACAGGGCCTCGGCACCGCCATCCTGCATGCCAGCCTGCGCTGGGCCAAGCTCAAGGGCGCACGCAAGGCCTGGGTGCAGGTCGAGGCGGATAACGCCGCCGCCCGCGCGCTCTACAGCCGCGCCGGCTTTAAGGACGCCTACGAATACAGCTACCGGGGACCGAACGCGGCATGACCGAGACCGTTGCCAAACAGCGCCGCATCCTTCTCGTCGCCGCCTGCGCGCTGGTCGATGCCGATGGCCGCATCCTTCTGGCGCAGCGCCCCGAAGGCAAGCAGCTCGCCGGCCTGTGGGAATTCCCCGGCGGCAAGGTGGAGCCGGGCGAGACGCCCGAGGAAACCCTGATCCGCGAGCTGGACGAGGAACTCGGCATCACCACGAAGATCCCCTGCCTTGCGCCGCTGACCTTCGCCAGCCACACCTATGACGACTTCCACCTGCTGATGCCGCTCTATGTCTGCCGGCGCTTCGAGGGCACCGCACAGGGCCGCGAGGGGCAGGCGATCAAGTGGGTGCGCCCGAAGGCGCTGCGCGACTACCCCATGCCGCCGGCCGACGAACCGCTCATCCCCTTCCTCATGGACCTTCTCTGAGCGGGATAGCGAGGGATTTACCCTCAATTTTTCAGTCTCCGTTAAGCAAACGTTTAGCACCCTCGTTCAAAGATTGGGTCTAACGTTGCAATGAATGCTTACGAGATCCTGTGATGCGTGACGAAGACTTCTGGAAAGCCGTTCAGGAGAAGGATTTCACGCCGGCCGGCGACACCCGGACCGGTGCCCTCAATCTTGCCCTCCTTTTCGGTACAGCCGTGATCGCCCTGGCGCTGGTCCTGACCCCGGTCCTCTCCGCGAAGACCGACAAGCGCATGATCGCCAATGTGCCGGACGACTTCGACATGATCTCGACGGGTTCGATCCCGGCGGAAAGCGGCACCAAGCGCTATACCGTGCGCCGCAGCGTCCTGCAGGAAATGCCGGGCGCCGTCTGCATCGTCAACGGCAGTGAAACGGGCGGCGGCTGCTGAACGAGACCCTTGGGAGAGCGGGAATGATGCGATTTCTGAAGTCATTCCTCGCCGACGCCAAGGGCGCGACGGCCATCGAATACGGCCTGATGGCCGCCCTCGTCGCCGTCGGCCTGATCGTCGGCCTTTCCGCCCTGGGCGACAGCCTCGACAACACGTTCCAGATGTTGAGCGAAAGCCTCACACTGGAGGACTGATCACTCTTGCCCACCTGTCTGCTTGAGCGCATCGGCAAGCCGCATCGCCGCCGAACCGGGCTTCAGCGGCTTCTGCTGGCTTTCGTGCGGCGCCCAGCCCGATACATAGATGATCGAAAAGGTCGCCCGGATGCGCCCGTCCGGATCGCAGAAGCGTTCGGCATAAAGCTCCGCCGCCCTGAGCAGGATCGCGCGCGCCAGCGGCCGGCGGCTGCGGCCGGCAAGCGGATTGGCCATGCCCATGGCGCGCAGGTCCTTCATCAGCGGGAAGATCGAATCGTAGCGGACCGTATAGGTCTCCTTGTCCGTCACCGGCAGCGCGAAGCCGCCGCGCTGGAGCAGCGCACCCACGTCGCGCACATCCGGGAAGGGGATCACCCGGGGGCTGGCCCCGCCCGTCAATTCGCTTTCCGCCGCCAGCAGGACCTCGCGCAATTCCTGCAGCGTGCCGCTGCCGGGAATGGCCGCCATGAACAGCCCGTCCGGCTTCAGCGCACGGCGGATCTGCACGAAGACCCCCGGCGTATCGTTGGTGAGATGCAGGGCGAGCGGCGAGACGATCAGGTTGACCGATTGCGGCTCCAGCGGCACGGTCTCGAGCGGCGAGACGATCACCGCCTCGCCGGGCGCTGCAAAGCGCGCGTCGCTCTCCACGCGCAGGATGGCGTCCACCTTGCCGGTTTCGGCAAGGGCGCGCGCCACCGCGCCGGTATGGCCGTGCAGCTCGACCGCGTGCTCGAAGCGGCGCTCGATGACGCCGAGCCGTTCGGCAAGCTCGCGCGCCACCAGGTCGAGCAGGAAATCGGCCGGCTCGCCGCGCAGCGCCCGCAGGCGGTTCGTGTCGATCAGGGCGTGGTCGAAAAGCGTTTCCATGGGAAAGGTCCAGTTCGGATTCCCTGTCGCTTTGGCCGTGAACCGCGGCTATTGTCAACCATATGAGCGAAAACGGGGCCGATGAAGCGCCGGCAGTCCCGCTCCGGCAGGCCCTCGCCCGCCGGCTGCGCGGCCTTGCGGGCCTTGCGCTCGACACCGTCTACCCACCCGTCTGCGCCGGTTGCGGCGTGCTTCTCGGCAGCAAGGCAAGCCTTTGCCCGGCTTGCTGGGCCGGGCTCGCCTTCATCGAACGGCCCTATTGCGAGGTGCTCGGCACGCCTTTCTCGCACGATCTCGGCCCCGGCATCCTCAGCGCCGACGCCATAGCCAGCCCGCCGCCCTTCGACCGGCTGCGCTCCGTCGCGCTCTATGACGACCTCGCCCGCAGTCTGGTCCATGCGCTGAAATATCGCGACCGTACCGAACTTGCGCCGATGATGGCGGCCTGGATGCTGCGCGCCGGCGACGGCAGCGTTCAGGCGGCCGATGTCGTGGTGCCCGTGCCCCTGCACCGCCTGCGCCTCCTCTGGCGCAAGTTCAATCAGGCCGCCGAACTGGCGCGGGCCCTCGGCGCGCTTTCCGGCACGCCCGTCCTGATCGACGCCGTGCGCCGCACGAAGCGCACCCGCCGCCAGATCGGCCTTGGCCCGCGCGCCCGCGAGGACAATGTGCGCGGCGCCTTCACGATTACCCCCGCAGGTCGCGAGGCTCTTTTCGGCCGCCGCGTCGTGCTTGTCGACGATGTCTACACGACCGGCGCGACGGTTGCCGCCGTCACCCGCATCCTCAAACGGGCCGGCGTTGCGGACGTCACCGTTTTGACCTTTGCAAGGGCGCTGCCCGGACCTATATAAAAGATAAGGTTTTTCAAGCTTTGGAGCGAAAACGCATGGCTTCGGTCGTCATCTACACGCGTCAGTTCTGCGGCTATTGCAGCGCCGCCAAGAAACTCCTCGAAACGAAGGGCGTCGCCTATCAGGAGCACGACGCCACCCACGCGCCCGAACTGCGGCAGGAGATGATCGAGCGCGCCGGCCGCAACACCTTCCCGCAGATCTTCATCGATGGCCGCCATGTCGGCGGCTGCGACGACCTGCATGCGCTGGACCGCGCCGGCGAACTCGACGCGCTTCTGGCCGCCTGAGGAGACCCCGATGCCCGTCACGATCGCCGCCATCCAGATGTGCTCCGGGACGGACCCCGTCCGCAACGTGGAGACGATGCGCCGGCTCGTGCGCGAGGCGGCCGCTAGGGGCGCGGTCTATGTCCAGACACCGGAAATGACCGGGGCCCTCCAGCGCGACCGCACGGGCCTGCGCGCCATCCTGCGGCAAGAGGAGGACGACCTCGTGGTGGCGGCGGCCGCGCAGCTTGCCGCCGAGCTTGGCATCCATGTCCATGTCGGCTCCACGGCCATCGCGCTTGCCGACGGCAAGGTCGCCAACCGCGGCCTCCTCTTCGGCCCGGACGGTGCACGCATCTGCGCCTACGACAAGATTCACATGTTCGACGTCGACCTCGACAATGGCGAGAGCTGGCGCGAAAGCGCGGTCTATTCGCCGGGCGCGGTGGCGCGCATGGCGGACCTGCCCTTCGCACGGCTCGGCTTTGCCATCTGCTACGACGTGCGCTTCCCGGAACTCTTCAAGACGCAAGCTCAGGCGGGCGCGCAGATCATCTCCGTGCCCGCCGCCTTCACCCGCCAGACGGGCGAAGCCCATTGGGAAATCCTGCTGCGCGCCCGCGCCATCGAGAACGGCGTCTATATCGTCGCCGCCGCGCAAGGGGGCGTGCATGAGGACGGCCGCGAGACCTTCGGCCATTCCATGATCGTCGACCCCTGGGGCCGCGTGCTCGCCTCTGCGGGCGGAACGGGCGAGGCGGTCGTGCTTGCGGAAATCGACATCGCCGCCGTCAAGGCGGCGCATGACAAGATCCCGAACCTGCGCAACGGACGCGCCTTCACGCTCGAAGCCCCGGGCGATCATCCCGTCAAGGGAGGCGTTGCCGCTTGATCCGCTATGAACTTACCTGCGACAACGGGCACGCTTTCGAGGGCTGGTTCGGCTCGGCGGACGATTTCGACCGCCAGCAGAAGATGGCCCTCGTCTCCTGCCCCACCTGCGGCTCGGCCCATGTCGCCAAGCGCCTGATGGCCCCTTCCGTCTCCACCGCGCGCAAGAAGCAGCAGCGGCAGGATCTCGCCGTGCAGACCGGCCAGCGCGAGATGATGACGAAGCTTCGCGAGATCGTCTCGACCATCCGCGCCAATTCCGAGGATGTCGGCGAGCGCTTTCCCGAGGAAGCCCGCAAGATCCACTACGGCGAAACCGAGCAGCGCGGCCTCATCGGCCGGGCGACGGCGGAAGAAGTGCGCGATCTCCTGGAAGAAGGCGTCGAGGTCGCCGCCCTGCCCGTGCTACCCGACGATACGAACTGATCACGCGGAGGCGCGCCGCGCCACCAGCATGTAGTTCACGTCCATGTCCTTCGACAGGTTCCACTGATTGAGCAGCGGATTGAAGAAGACGCCCGTGCGATCCGTCATCGTCAGGCCCGAGGCCGTGAGCGGCTTTTCGATCTCTTCCGGCCGCACCAGCTTTTCATATTGATGCGTGCCGCGCGGCAGCCAGCGCAGCACGTTCTCGGCCGCGAAAATGGCGAGCGCCGCCGCCTTGAGCGTGCGGTTGATCGTGGCGACGAACATCATGCCGCCGGGGCGCACCATGGAGGCGCAGGTGGTCAGGAAGAAATCGACGTCGGAGACATGCTCGACCACTTCCATATTGAGCACGACGTCGAAGGTCTCGCCGCCTTCCGCAAGAGCCTCGGCCGTCACGGCGCGGTAGTCGACCGGCACGCCGCTGCCCGCCGCATGGGCTTTCGCGATGCCGATATTCTTTTCAGAGGCGTCCGCGCCGAGCACTTCCGCCCCCATGCGCGCCATCGGCTCGGACAGAAGCCCCCCGCCGCAGCCGATATCGAGGATGCGCAGGCCCTCCAGCGGGCGATGGGACTGCGGGTCGCGGCCGAACTGGGCGGAAACGAGGTCGCGGATATAGGTGAGACGAACGGGGTTGAACTTGTGCAGCGGGCGGAATTTTCCCGTCGGATCCCACCACTCGGCCGCCATCGCCGAAAAGCGGTCGACCTCGGCCTGGTCGATCGTCGTGCGGGCTGCTTCGCTCATGGCTCGTCTCCTTCGCGTCGGGATGCCGAAGTGAAGTCGGCCTCCGGGGGCCGGATGTCAAGGGGGCGAAGTGAAGCGGGGCGTGGCTCTCGCCACGCCCCGCCCGTTTCAGCGCAATTTTGAAAGGCGAGGTCAGCCGCGGCCGAACTCGTCCTCGATGCGAATGATGTCGTCTTCGCCGAGATAGGAGCCGGTCTGCACCTCGATCAGCTCGAGCAGGATCTTGCCCGGATTGGAGAGCCGGTGAACCTCGCCCTGCGGAATATAGACGGATTCGTTCTCGCGCAGCGGGATCGTGCGGTCGCCGATGGTCACCTCCGCCGTGCCGCGCACGACGATCCAGTGCTCCGAACGGTGGTGGTGCTTTTGCAGCGACAGCCGCTTGCCGGGCGTCACGAACAGCCGCTTGACCTGGAAGCGCTCGCCGTTCAGCACCGAGGTATAACCGCCCCAGGGGCGATAGGACGTCGGATGCGTCTCGGTCAGCTTCGCCGTCTTCGGCAGGCCCGCAAGATGCTTCACCAGCTTGCCGACATTCTGGCTGTCCTCCAGCCGCCCGACATAGACCGCATCCTCGCTGGCGATGACCGCAATATTCTCCAGCCCCTGCACGGCGACATGGATATCGCGCGAGATGACCAGCGAGTTACGCGTGTCGAGCACCGTCGTGCTGCCGTCGGCGACGTTGCCGGCCTCGTCCTGCCGGCCCGTTTTCCAGACCGAATCCCAGCTACCGAGGTCCGACCAGGAAATCGGCGAGAGCACGACGGCGGCGATCGGCGTCTTCTCGAAGATCGCATAGTCGACGGAGATATCCGGCGCGCGGGCAAAGGCCGTCTCGTCGAGGCGTTCGAAATCGAGGTCGTGATGCGCCTTGGAAACCGCTTCGCTCGCCGCGGCCAGCACCTCCGGCGCATATTGCTGAAGCTCGCGCAGGAAAAGGCCGACCGGCAGCATGAACATGCCGGAATTCCAGAGATAGCCGCCGGCCGCAAGCATGGCCGTCGCACGGTCTGCATCCGGCTTCTCGACGAAGCGGCGCACGGCATGGGCGCCGTTGCCGAGGTCCTCGCCGGTTTCGATATAGCCGTAGCCCGTGGCCGGCTCGCTGGGCGTGATGCCGAAGGTGACGAGGCGGCCGGCGCGGGCGGCAGCGGCAGCCTTGGCGATGCAGTCGAAATAGACGGCATTGGCGTCGATCTCGTGGTCGGAGGCCAGCACCTGCATGATCGCCTCCTCGCCGTGCTTGGCCGCGATCACGGCGGCAGCGGCGGCAAGGGCGGGTGCGGTGTTACGCGCGACCGGCTCCAGCAGGATCGAGGTGAGCGGCACGCCGGCCGCCCGCGCCTGCTCGGCGACGAGGAAGCGGAAATCGGCATTGGTGACGATGACGGGCGGCTCGTACAGCGCCGCGTCGGAAACGCGCGACAGCGTCTTCTGGAAGAGCGTCGTCTCGCCGAGGAACTCGAGGAACTGCTTGGGGGCGGAAGCGCGCGACAGCGGCCAGAGGCGCGTGCCCTTACCGCCGGCCATGATGACGGGTACGATCTTGGTGCTCATTCATTCCATCCTGATGCTGGACCTCGCCTTCATGGCGATGGGCGTTTGACCGCAATCTTGCGCAGGGCCGTAAAGAAAGAGGAAATCGCCTGCAAGTTGCCGACGAAAGAAGCGGCTTTCCCTTCGGTAAGGTAAAGAGGACCTTGTCAGCGCATGCAGGGCAACAAAAAACCCGCCGGAGGCGGGTTCGATGTCTACGCGATGATGCCTGCCATCAGACCGGCATGACGATGCCCTGCAGCGTCGTCAGTTCGGCGAGATAGGTCTCGATGCCGAACTTCTGGTCGTCGGACTTCACATGCTCGAGTTCCTTGCGGGCAACATCGATGCGGCGCGTGATGTCGTCGCTGTTGAATTCGTCGACATGGACGGCCGATTCGGCCAGCAGCGTGCAGCCGGTCGGGATGATGTCGGCAAAGCCGCCGAAGACCACATAGCGGTCCTTCTTGCCGTCGGCCGTCTTCACGGTGACAATGCCCGGCTTGATCGTCGTCATGGTCGGCGCATGGTTGGCCATGACGGTCATCTCACCCTCGGTCGCCGGGATGACGACTTCGCTGACGCTACCGGAAACCAGCAGGCGCTCGGGGGAAACGAGTTCAAAGTTGAAACTGTCGGCCATGACCATTCACTTCTTTTGACTAATCCGGTCAGGAAAGGGCGCCCTGACGGGCGCCCCGATTTCATCAAGCGGCTTCGGCAGCCAGCTTCTTGGCCTTCTCGATGGCTTCTTCCATGGAACCGACCATGTAGAAGGCGGCTTCCGGAAGGTGGTCGTACTCGCCGTTGACGAGGCCCTTGAAGCCCTTGATCGTGTCTTCGAGAGCGACGAGCTTGCCCGGCGAACCGGTGAAGACTTCAGCCACGAAGAACGGCTGGGACAGGAAGCGCTCGATCTTGCGGGCGCGGGCAACGGCCAGCTTGTCGTCTTCCGACAGTTCGTCCATGCCCAGGATCGCGATGATGTCCTGGAGAGCCTTGTAGCGCTGCAGGGTCGTCTGGACTTTACGGGCGACTTCGTAGTGCTCTTCGCCGACAACCATCGGGTCGAGCATGCGCGACGTGGAGTCGAGCGGGTCAACGGCCGGGTAGATACCCTTTTCGGCGATCGAGCGCGACAGAACGGTCGTGGCGTCGAGGTGGGCGAACGAGGTGGCCGGCGCGGGGTCGGTCAAGTCGTCGGCGGGAACGTAGATGGCCTGAACCGAGGTGATCGAGCCCTTGGTCGTGGTCGTGATGCGTTCCTGCATCTGGCCCATGTCCGTGGCGAGCGTCGGCTGATAGCCCACGGCCGACGGGATACGGCCGAGCAGAGCCGACACTTCGGAACCGGCCTGCGTGAAGCGGAAGATGTTATCGACGAAGAACAGAACGTCCTGGCCCTTGTCGCGGAAGTCTTCAGCGATCGTCAGACCCGTCAGGGCGACGCGAGCGCGGGCGCCCGGCGGTTCGTTCATCTGGCCGTAAACGAGAGCAGCCTTGGAGCCTTCGCCGCCACCGTGCTTGTTCACGCCCGATTCGATCATTTCGTGGTAAAGGTCGTTGCCTTCGCGGGTACGTTCACCCACGCCTGCGAACACCGAGTAACCACCGTGCGCCTTGGCGACGTTGTTGATCAGTTCCATGATGAGAACGGTCTTGCCGACGCCTGCACCGCCGAAGAGGCCGATCTTGCCGCCCTTTGCGTAAGGCGCGAGAAGGTCGACGACCTTGATGCCGGTGACGAGGATCTGCGCTTCCGTGGACTGCTCGACATAGGCCGGAGCGTCCTGGTGGATGGCGCGCTTGGCGGAGGTGACGAGCGGGCCTGCTTCGTCGACCGGCTCGCCGATGACGTTCATGATGCGGCCGAGCGTTTCATCGCCGACCGGAACCGAGATCGGAGCGCCCGTGTCGGCGACCGGCTGACCGCGGACGAGACCTTCGGTCGAGTCCATGGCGATCGTGCGAACGGTGTTTTCGCCGAGGTGCTGGGCGACTTCGAGAACGAGGCGGTTGCCGTTGTTGTCGGTTTCCAGCGCGTTCAGGATGAGCGGCAGGGCGCCGTCAAAGGCGACGTCGACGACGGCGCCGATAACCTGGGTGACGCGGCCGGTCGCAGCAGCGGAAGCTACCGGATCGGCAGCCTTCGTTGCCGTCTTGCGCGCAGCAGCCGGCTTCTTTTCGACTGCGGTTTCTTTCGGGGTAGCTGCCTTAGCCATGTATCTTACCCTCTTTGTCCTGGTCCTTAGAGCGCTTCAGCGCCCGAGATGATTTCGATGAGTTCCTTGGTGATCTGAGCCTGGCGCTGACGGTTATAGTTGAGCGTCAGCTTGTTGATCATCTCACCGGCATTGCGGGTCGCGTTGTCCATGGCGCTCATCTTGGCGCCCATTTCGCCGGCGACGTTCTCGAGCAGGGCCCGGAAGATCTGCACGGAAATGTTGCGCGGAATGAGATCGCCGAGGATCGCGCTGGCGTCCGGCTCGTAGTCGTAGATCGCCGTTGCACCGGTCGTTTCGGCAGCGGCCGCGGGAGCGGAAGCCGGAACGAGCTGGAGCGCGGTCGGGATCTGCGCGATGACCGACTTGAACTCGGAATAGAACAGCGTGCAGACGTCGAATTCACCCTGCTCGAAGAGACCGATGACCTTGCGGCCGATCTCGTCTGCATTGGTGAAGCCGATGCGCTTGACTTCGCGCAGGTCGACGCGGTCGACGATCAGCGAAGCGAATTCGCGGCGCAGGATATCGAAGCCCTTCTTGCCCACGCAGATGATCTTGACCGTCTTGCCGCTTGCCAGAAGCTTGCGGGTATGGTCACGCGCCAGACGCGCGATCTGCGAGTTGAAGCCGCCGCACAGGCCGCGTTCGGCCGTGCAGACGACGAGCAGGTGGACATCGTCCTTGCCCGTGCCGGTCATCAGACGCGGCGCGCTGTCGTCCTGGCCGATGTTCGCGAGAACGGCGCTCATGCGCTGCGAATAGGGCCGGGCGGCCTCGGCCGCTTCCTGGGCGCGTCGAAGCTTCGCCGCGGCGACCATTTTCATCGCCTTGGTGATCTTCTGCGTCGCCTTGACGGAGGCGATCCGGTTTTTCAGATCCTTAAGTGAAGGCATCCGTTTTCCGTCCTGTAACACGATCCGGAAGGATCATGCGTCAAATCCAAAGTTCGGGAGCGCCCGCGCGCCTGTCGGCGCGCAGGGCTGGAACCGTCAGCTCAGCCGAAGGTCTTGGCGAAGGCGTCGAGAGCAGCCTTGAGCTTGCCCTTCGTGTCGTCGCTGATCGCCTTTTCGGTGCGGATCGCGTCGAGGATCGACTTGCCTTCCGAGCGCAGGTAGCCAAGCAGGCCCTGTTCGAACTTGCCGACCTGAGCGACCGGAAGCTTGTCGAGGTAGCCGTTGACGCCGGCGAAGATCACCGCGACCTGCTCTTCCGTCTTCAGCGGCGAGAACTGCGGCTGCTTCAGGAGTTCGGTCAGGCGGGCACCGCGGTTCAGCAGGCGCTGCGTTGCGGCGTCGAGGTCCGAGCCGAACTGGGCGAAGGCTGCCATTTCGCGATACTGGGCGAGTTCACCCTTGATCGAGCCTGCGACCTGCTTCATCGCCTTGATCTGCGCGGACGAGCCGACGCGGGAAACCGACAGACCGACGTTAACGGCCGGGCGGATACCCTGGTAGAACAGGTCCGTTTCAAGGAAGATCTGGCCGTCGGTGATCGAGATCACGTTGGTCGGGATGAACGCCGAAACGTCGTTACCCTGGGTTTCGATGACCGGCAGAGCCGTCAGCGAGCCAGCGCCCATGTCGTCGTTGAGCTTTGCAGCGCGCTCGAGGAGACGCGAATGCAGGTAGAAGACGTCGCCCGGGTAAGCTTCGCGGCCCGGCGGGCGGCGCAACAGCAGCGACATCTGGCGGTAGGAAACGGCCTGCTTGGAAAGGTCGTCGTAGCCGATGAGGGCGTGCTTGCCGTTGTCACGGAAGTATTCGCCCATCGCGCAGCCGGCGAACGGTGCGAGATACTGCATCGGCGCCGGGTCGGAAGCCGTTGCGGCAACGATGATCGAGTACTGGAGAGCGCCGCGCTCTTCGAGAACCTTCACGAACTGGGCGACGGTCGAACGCTTCTGGCCGATAGCGACGTAGACGCAGTACAGCTTGTCGCCGTCCGGGCCGTTGTCGTGGATGGCCTTCTGGTTCAGGATCGTGTCCAGAATGATGGCGGTCTTGCCGGTCTGGCGGTCGCCGATGACGAGCTCGCGCTGACCGCGACCGACCGGGATGAGGGCGTCGATGGCCTTGAGGCCGGTCGACATCGGCTCATGAACCGACTTGCGCGGGATGATGCCCGGAGCCTTGACGTCAACGCGGGCGCGCTGCTTGGCATTGATCGGGCCCTTGCCGTCGATCGGGTTGCCGAGCGCGTCGACGACGCGGCCGAGCAGTTCCGGACCGACCGGAACGTCAACGATGGCGCCCGTACGCTTGACGGTGTCGCCTTCCTTGATGTCACGGTCCGAACCGAAGATAACGACACCGACGTTGTCGCTTTCCAGGTTCAGCGCCATGCCGCGGATGCCGCCGGGGAACTCCACCATTTCACCGGCCTGGACATTGTCGAGGCCGTAAACGCGGGCGATACCGTCACCGACGGAAAGCACCTGACCGACTTCCGAGACTTCCGCCTCTTTGCCGAAGTTTTTGATCTGATCTTTGAGAATTGCGGAAATTTCCGCGGCGCGGATATCCATCAGCCGACCTCTTTCAGTGCAAGCTTAAGAGTAGAGAGTTTGGTGCGAAGGGACGTGTCGATCTGGCGCGATCCCACCTTGACGATCAGACCACCGAGAATGGACGGATCCACGGTGACGGCAACCGCCACGTCTTTGCCGGTGACGCCTTTCAGCGCCGCCTTCAATTCGTTTTCCTGCGCTGCGGTCAGCGCATGGGCCGAGGTGACATCGGCCGTGATTTCGCCGCGGGCGCGGGCCGCGATGACGCGGTATGCCTGGATCATGCCGGGAACGGCGAAGAGGCGACGATTCGACGCAACCACCTTGAGGAAGTTTGCCACGAGGCCCGTGATGCCGGCCTTGGCGGCGACGGCGGCAATGGCCTTGGTCTGATCTTCGGCGGAGAAGACAGGGCTGGCGATCAGCCGCTTCAGGTCGTCGCTTTCGTTGATCAGAGCCTGGAAACGGGCAAGATCGGCACCGACACTGTCAGCCGAACCGGCTTCCTGAGCGAGGTCGAAAAGCGAAGACGCGTATCTTTCTGCAACACCGGAAACAAGCTGGGATGTGTCTGCCACGGGCACAAGCTTCTCTTCTTATCATTCAAGACGCAGGGCAGTAGCGAAGCTACGGTCCTAACCACCTGAAATCGTTGCGGTAATCTTCAGTTCCCACAGGCCTTGGCGCCCGCTTTTTCTGAATTTCGCGGTTCGTCTAGCATAGGAAACCCGGACTCGCAACACGCCGGACGCAGGAATGCGCCATAAGTCGGCCACAGTCGGGGCAAAAGTTGACTGCGCGCACTCTGTTCGGCCGCCGGAAAGCGTCAATCGCCTGATTTTCGGGTCAGATGAAGCCGAAGGCGTAGCCCAGCGGCAGGCCGGCAAGCACCGCCTGCACGGCGAGCACGAGAAGGTTCTTCAGCGAGAAGGATCCATCCGACATCAGCGAGAGGATGCGGCCGAAAGCGGCAAGGGTGAACCCGCCGCCGATCGCCATATAGATCCAGCTCTGCGCCATCATCAGCGCCACGATGGCGAGGCCGGCATAAAAGCCGCCGGAGGAGCGGACGAAGGCGAGCCCTTCGCGGCTGGTTTCCTTCGTCTGGAGACCGGCGAGTTTCAGCACCGTGCCGGGAGCGAAGAGCGCGATCAGGCCGAGCAGGCTCGTCACGATGGCCGCGCAGAACGCCAGGAACTCGCCCGTCTCGGTGGGGATGTAGAATTCCATCTCGGCGCCTCTCCCGTCGGTTGCTGCGATTCTCTATCGCACAAGCGCCCGGCGCACTGAAGCGCACGCGCCGACTTCGCACAACTCTTTGTTAACCATGCACTTCACAGGAAACTCTGCGGATCGACATCGAGCTGCACCTGCAGCGAGGCCCGCTCCTTCGGCCCGTTGGCCAGCATGGCGCGCAGGAAGGCCTGCATGTCGCTGCCCCGCCGGCCATGCACCAGAAGGCGAAAACGGTGGCGGCCGCGCACCAGCGCCAGCGGCGCTTCCGCCGGGCCGAGGATGGAAATTCCGTCCGCATGGGGTGCCGCCTGCCGCAATCCGCGCGCATGCGCTTCCGCCTCGCCGCGCGTATCGGCCGAGACGATGACCGAGGCGAGCCGGCCGAAGGGCGGCAGCAGCGCCTTTTCCCGCTCGCCGATCTCGCGGTCGTAGAAGGCCTGCGCATCGCCCGAGACGATGGCCTGCATGACGGGATGGGCCGGCTGGTAAGTCTGGATGAGGCCGTGGCTCTTGAGGCCCGAGCGCCCGGCGCGGCCCGTGACCTGCGAAAGAAGCTGGAAGGTGCGTTCAGCCGCGCGCGGATCGCCGTTGGAGAGGCCGAGATCGGCATCCACCACCCCGACCAGTGACATGAGCGGGAAATTGTGCCCCTTGGCAACGAGCTGCGTGCCGATGACGATATCCGCCTCGCCCCGCGCGATGGCTTCCAGTTCCAGCCGCAGGCGCTTGACGCCCATCAGATCGGAGGAAAGCACGATGGTCCGCGCCTCGGGGAAATGGCGCTCGACCTCCTCCGCGATGCGCTCCACCCCCGGCCCGCAGGCCGCCAGATGATCGAAGGTGCCGCATTCCGGGCAGGCTTCGGGCGTCCGCTCCGCATAGCCGCAATGATGGCACTGGATCTGCCCGCGAAAACGGTGCTCCACCAGCCAGCTCGAACATTGCGGGCACTGGAAGCGATGGCCGCAGACCCGGCAGAGCGTCAACGGCGCATAACCGCGCCGGTTGAGGAAGAGCAGCGCCTGCTCCTCCTTCTCGATGGTGCGGGCGATGCCGCGCAGCAGAACCGGCGAGAGGAAACCGCCTTTTGCCGGCGGATGCCGCCGCATGTCGACGAGATGCAGGTCCGGCAGGGCCGCATCGCCGTAGCGCGTCGGCAAATGGAGCTTGCGGTAGCGCCCGGTCTCGCTGTTGACCCGGCTTTCCACCGAAGGCGTCGCCGAGACCAGCACGGCCGGGAAATCGCCGATGCGCGCGCGCACCACCGCCATGTCGCGGGCATTGTAGAAGACACGGTCTTCCTGCTTGTAGGCCGGGTCGTGCTCTTCATCGACGATGACGAGGCCAAGATTCTCGAAGGGCAGGAACAGCGCCGAGCGCGCGCCGGCCACCACCCGCACATCCCCCGTCGTCACCTGCCGCCACACGCGCTCGCGCATCCGCGGGGCGAGGTCCGAGTGCCATTCGGCGGGCTTGGCGCCGAAACGGTCCTGGAAGCGTTCAAGGAAACTTGCCGTCAGCGCGATTTCCGGCAGCAGGATCAGCACCTGCCGGCCGCGCCGCAACGTCTCGGCGATGGCCTCGAAATAGACCTCCGTCTTGCCCGAGCCGGTAATGCCGTCGATCAGCGAGACGGAGAAGACGCCCTTCTGCACGCTCTCGACCAGTTCCGCCGCACTTTCCGTCTGCGGCCCTTCGAGCCGGGGGGCGACATAATCGGGATCGGGCGCGGCCACCACCGGCGGCGGCGGCAGGAAAACAGTCTCGAAACTGCCCTGCTTGACCAGCCCGTCGATAACGCTCGTCGAGGTGCCGGAGGCATGGGCAAGGCCCGAGCGGGTCCACGCAATGCCGTCCTCGACCAGTTCCAGCACGCGCTCGCGGGCGCTCGTCAACCGTTCCGGCCGGTGGCCGGTGAAGCGCAGCCCCTCGATCATCGGCTCGGGATCGAAGGCCGTCGGCGCGCGTAGCGCCATGCGGGCGACGAGGCCCGGCGGCGTCACCGTATAGGCGGAGACCCAGTCGAGGAAATCGCGCATCTCCCTGGAAAGCGGCGGGCAGTCGAAGACCTTCTCGATGGGCCGCAGCTTTTTCGGATCGACCCTGCCGTCATCGCCGCCGTCCCAGACGACGCCCGGCACCAGCCGCGGTCCGAGCGGCACCTGCACGATGGAGCCCGGCTCGACCGCCATGCCCTCGGGCACGGCATAGGAATAGGGCGCAGGCGTCGGCACCGGCACCATCACGGGCACCGTGCGCGGAAAAAGCCTTTCCCCGAAAAGATTGGTCGAATCGCTGCTCATCGCCCGCGAAGATGCCCCCGCGGCCGTGCGAAGAAAACCGCAAAGATCGCCGCCCCGCTCATTCGTCGTCGTCCATCTCGCCGGTCAGCCGCATCCCGTCGATCCAGGTTGCCCCGTCCTTACGCACGACGCGCCTGGCCCGCACCCCGCAGCGGCTTTCCACCTCCCGCGCCAGCCGCTCCGAATGGGTGACGATCCAGAGCTGGCTCGTGCGGGCGGCGCGCGCGATCATTTCGGCAAGCGCCGGCAGCATGTCGGGATGAAGGCTGGCCTCCGGCTCGTTGAGCGCGATCAATGGCGGCGTGCGGTAGGAGAGCAGCGCGGCGGCGAGCGAGAGGAAGCGAATCTGCCCGTCGGAAAGCTCGCGCGGCTGGAAGACGCGCTGCGGGAAATGCGGAAAGACCAGCCCGTAGGAGGCGAATTCCTCCGGCTCCGGCACGGAAAGCTTCGCCCCGCCGAAGGCATCCGCGACGGCCCGGTCGAGATCGACCGTATCCTGCCGCGTCCAGGCGAGCGTGGCGAAGACCGCCGCCATATTGGCCCCGTCCTCGTCGAGCAGCGGCGCGGTGACGGCAAGGCAGGGCTGGCGCAGCGCCGAATCGCGATCCGTGCGGAAGCCGTGAAAGAACCGCCATTGCGAAACGGCGCGGCGAAAGGTGCCGATCTCTGGATAATGCCCGGCATCGCCGAGCAGCGCGATGGCCGTCTCCGACGTCAGCGCCTGCTCGGGATATTCGGCCATGCGCCCCGTCTCGTTGCGCACCATGATGCCCGGCCCGGACCGCTTCATCACCGTCACCGGCCGGCGGCCCGTCTCGATGGAAAGTTCCTCCGCCTTCACCTGCGGCTCGAAGGCGAAGCCGGCGGAGGCCGGCGGCCTGAGGCCCGCCTCGATGCGGTAGCGGAAGGTGATCGCCCGCTCCTCGTCCATCAGCTCGGCCTCGAGCCTGATGCGCACCGGCTCGTTCGGCCGGCGCTTGCCGGTCCACAGCGCCGATCCCATGCCGCCTTCCGCCGCGATCTCGTTGGCGAAGGTGCCACGCACCGCCGCCTGCACCAGTTGCAGCGAGCGATAGAGGTTGGACTTGCCGGCCCCGTTTTCCCCAACGAAGAGGTTCACCCGGCCGAGATCCATGCGGATCGAACGGAGCGAGCGGTAGTTTTCGGCGGACATGGAGCGCAGCAGCATGAATTGACCCGGATTCGAAAAGAGAGCCGTCTCTATACAGCCCACCGTGTCTAGAGGAAGGCGATACTCCTTGCCCAGCCCGGAGGAAGAACGTTAGCAAATCCTTAAGCGGAAACCGCCATCCTGCCCCGAACATCAGAGACAGGACATGACGGAACTTCTCATCATCGCCGACCAGACGCTCATGGACGAGCGGCAGGGCTGGCTCAGCGCCCTTGCCGAGGAACGCCGGCTTTCCGACAACACGCTGGACGCCTATGAGCGCGACACGCGCCAGTTCCTCGCCTTCCTGACGCAGCATATCGCCGCCCCCGCCCGGCTGAAGGACATCGGCGCCCTGCGCCCGGCGGACCTGCGCGGTTTCCTCGCCGCCCGCCGCCGTGACGGCGCGGGTTCGCGCACGCTCGGCCGCGGCCTTGCGGGCCTGCGTTCCTTCCTGCGCCATCTGGAGCGCAAGGGCCTCGCCAATGCCGCCGGGGCGACCGCCGTTCGCTCGCCGAAACAGCCGAAATCGCTGCCGAAGCCGCTTTCCGACAAGCAGGCCATCGCCGTCGTCGATGCGCAGGAACAGCTTGCCGAAGAACCCTGGATCCGCACGCGCAACGCCGCCGTGCTGACCCTTCTCTATGGCTGCGGCCTGCGTATTTCCGAGGCCCTGTCGCTGACCCCGGCGGACTTTGCCGGCAGCCCCACCTCCCTGCGCATCACCGGCAAGGGCGACAAGACGCGCATCGTGCCGCTGATCGCCCAGGCGCGAACGGGTGTCGAAGACTGTATCAGGCTCTGCCCCTTCCAGCTTGCGGAAGACAAGCCGCTCTTCCGCGGCGCGCGGGGCGGCCCCCTGCAGCCGGCCATCGTCCAGCGCGAGATGCAGAAGCTGCGCGGCGCGCTCGGCCTGCCGGACAGCGCCACGCCCCATGCGCTGCGCCATTCCTTCGCCACGCATCTTCTGGCCGGCGGCGGGGACCTGCGCACCATCCAGGAACTGCTCGGCCATGCCAGCCTTTCCACCACGCAGGTCTATACCGGCGTCGATTCGGCGCGCCTGCTCGAAATCTACGACCGCGCCCATCCCCGCGCCTGATCCCGTTAAGGGATTATGAGGAAGAGGACGCTAGGGTCCGCCCGAAAATGCAGGGAGTTCGACCATGATAGTCCTTCTTCACAAAAGCCGTGAAGCGCTCGCCGACCGGCTGGCCGATACCGGGCTGTGGCTTCTCGCCGCGATCAACGTGCTCCTCGCACTCTCCTTCCTCGTCGTGCTGGCGGCCCTTTCGCCGGCCAACGCCCAGGAAACGCCCGCCTGCGGCGGCGAGAACCTGCTTACGCAGCTTGAGAAGGACGATCCCGCCGCTTTCGCGAAGCTGCGCGCCGAAGCCGACGCCGTACCGAACGGCCGGGCCATCCTCTGGAAGATCGAAAAGGACGGCAGGCCCCCCTCCTGGCTGCTCGGCACCATGCATGTGACCGATCCGCGCGTGCTCGCCATGCCCGAGACCGCGCGCACCGCCTATGCCGCCGCCGGCACGGTCATCGTCGAATCGGACGAGATCGCCGACGAGAAGAAGGCCAGCGTCGCGATCATGGCGCACCCCGACCTCACCATGTTCACCGACGGCAAGTCCATCACCGATTTCCTCGACAAGGACGACGCCGCAAAGCTGACGGAAGGCCTGAAGAGTCGCGGCCTTTCGCTCGCGGCCGTCGCCCGCATGAAGCCGTGGATGATCGCCAGCTTCGTCGCGCTGCCGGCCTGCGAGATCGCCCGCAAGACCGCCGGCGCCGCCTTCCTCGACCAGCGCCTCGCCAAGGACGCGCTTGCCGAGGGCAAGACCCTGAAGGGCCTCGAAACCCTGATCGAACAGATTTCCGCCCTCGATTCCCTGCCGCTCGAACCCCAGATCCAGGGCCTCGTGCAGACGGTGGAGCTGGGCGACAAGCTGGAAGACGTCATCGAGACGATGAGCCAGCTCTATCTTGCCGGCGATACCGGCATGATCATGCCCATGATGCGCGCGGCCGGCCCCGAGACAGGCGACGATGCCTATGCCGATTTCGAGCAGCGCATCATCGTCGACCGCAACCACATCATGGCGGACCGCGCCGCGCCGATCCTCGCGGAGGGCAATGTCTTCATGGCCGTCGGCGCACTGCACCTGCCGGGGCCGGAGGGCGTTGTCGAGCTGCTGCGCAGGAAGGGCTTCACGGTCACCGCCGTGAAGTGAGCACCCGCTCGCCGATGCCGGACAGCATCCGGCGCACGATCAGCTTGTGGAACGGCATGACGGCGGCAAGATAAAGCCGCCCGAACAGGTTGTTGCGCTGGACGAGCGTCATGACGGAAAGGGTCTGCCCGCTCGGCCGGTCCTGCCGCACGTCGATGACAATGCGGAAATCGAGGTGCCGGTCATCGAAGCCGAGCACCACCCGGTCGTCGCTGACACTGACGACGGGAAATCCGCCGATCTCCGCATCCGAGGTCTTCACCTCCGCCGCCGCCCCTTTGAGGCCGAAAGGCGCGACAAGAGCGTTGCGCAGCACCATCAGCTTGCGCACCCAGCCCGGCGGATGCTCCAGCGCCAGCCGCGCCGCCTCCCGCGCCGTCAGATTGCCGACCGGCAGCCCGAGCGTGAAGCGATCCGCCCAGTCGGCGGCGGGAAGGAGGGGATGGGGGAGCGAGACGGGCCGCGAGACGGGAGACATGAAGACCTTCCTTTAAGGCCTTCATGGTGCCCCCGTTCGGGCGGGGAAGACAGGCGGCCGGTTGTCGCAGTCGCTATCCGTCCGGGAAAAGGATCGCCTCGACATCCTGCGCGCCGTTCAGGATATGCAGCACCTGCACCTGCCCATCCGCAACGCGGTAGAAGATCAGATAACGCCCATGCACGAGGCGGCGGACACCATGACGCTCGTAACGCGGCACAAGCGGAAAGGCGTCAGGCGTTATGGCAAGCGCTCCACATCGGACAAGCAGCTCCTGCACGAAGCTGAGCGCCCGCGCCGGATTATCGCGGGCGATGTAATCGCCGATCGTTTCGAGGTCCCTCTCCGCTTCCCGTGAGAGGACAACGATCATGAGGCGCTGCGCCCCGTCATCCGGCCATATTTCGCAGCCAGCCGTGCCGCCACATCTTCCGCGGAAGACAAACGCCCGGCCTCTGCGTCCTCCAGCCCCCTGGCAATGGCAGCATCCAGCGCGACCAACCGCTTCTCGCGCTCCTCGACGAGCCGCACGCCCTCGCGGAGCACTTCGCTGCGCGAATTGTAGCGACCCGTTCGCACCAGGTCGGCGACATAGTCTTCAAGATGCTTGCCGAGATTTGCGCTGCTGGCCATGGCGACCTCCATCACCCGATTATAGATCGGCTGATAATAGTTAGCAATCAGAGGTCGCCACGACCGAGCCGCTCACATATGGATCGGCTTGGCGAAGGTTGCGAGCGCGGCTTCCTTGACGGCTTCCGACATGGTCGGGTGCGCGTGGCAGGTGCGGCCGAGGTCTTCGGAGGAGCCGCCGAATTCCATCAGCACGGCCGCCTCGTGGATCATCTCGCCGGCGCCGAAGCCGACGATGTGGACGCCGAGAACGCGGTCCGTTTCCTTGTCCGCCAGAACCTTCACGAAGCCGTCCGTCGCCAGCATGGCGCGGGCGCGGCCGTTGGCGGTGAAGGGGAATTTGCCGGCCTTGTAGGCGATGCCCGCGGCCTTCAGCTCCTCTTCCGTCTTGCCGACGGAGGCGACTTCCGGCTGGGTGTAGACGACGCCGGGGATGACGTCGTAATTCACATGGCCGGCCTGACCGGCGAGGATTTCGGCGACGGCAACGCCCTCGTCCTCGGCCTTGTGGGCCAGCATCGGGCCGCGCACCACGTCGCCGATGGCGTAGATGCCCGGAACGTTGGTCTGGAAGTGCTTGTCGATCTCGACGCGGCCACGGCTGTCGAGCGCGACGCCGGCTTCCTTGAGGCCGAGGCCTTCGGTGTAGGGCTTGCGGCCGGTGGCGATCAGCACGACGTCGGCGTCGATGGTGGTGGCATCGCCGCCCTTGACCGGCTCGAAGGTCACCTTCGCGCCGGAGCCGGACTTCGTAACGCCCGTCACCTTCGCGCCGAGCTTGAAGTCCATGCCCTGCTTGGCCAGCATGCGCTGGAACTGCTTGGAGACCTCGCCGTCCATGCCGCCGAGAATGGCGTCGAGATATTCGACGACCGTGACCTTGGCACCGAGGCGCGCCCAGACCGAGCCGAGCTCGAGGCCGATAACGCCGCCGCCGACGACGACCAGATGGCCCGGCACCTTGTCGAACGCGATGCCGCCCGTCGAGGAGACGATGACCTTCTCGTCGATCTCGACCGGAACGCCCGGAATGCCGGCAACATCCGAACCCGTGGCGATGACGATGTTCTTCGTTTCGAGAACCTGTTCCTCGCCCTTGTCGTTGGTGACGGAGACCTTGCCCGCGCCCAGCACCTTGCCGGTGCCCTGAATGCCGTCGATCTTGTTCTTCTTGAAGAGGAAGGCGACGCCGTCGACATTCGACTTCACGGTGGCATCCTTGTGCGCCATCATGTTGGGCAGGTTGAGGGTCGGCTTCACGCCGTCGATGCCGAGGGCTTCCATGCCGTGGGCGGCGTGGCTGTAGGTCTCGGAGGCGTGCAGCAGCGCCTTGGAGGGAATGCAGCCGACATTGAGGCAGGTGCCGCCATAGGTCGCGCGCTTTTCGACGACCGCGACCTTGAGGCCGAGCTGGGCCGCCTTGATGGCCGAGACGTAGCCGCCGGGGCCGGAACCGATAACGATGAGATCATATGCCATGACAAGTCCTTCCTGCGCGGGGCCTAGCGGCCGCCGCTGACGTTGAGGGCGGCACCCGTCACATAGGATGCCGCGTCGGAGAGAAGATAGAGAATGGAATGGGCGACGTCATCGGCCGTGCCCGGCCGCTGCATCGGGATGAGCGATGCCATGTCGCGCGCCCGGTCCGGCAGGCCGCCGGAGGCGTGGATTTCCGTATCGATGATGCCGGGGCGCACGAGATTGACGCGCACGCCTTCCGCCGCGACCTCGCGGGCAAGACCGATGGTGAAGCTCTCGATGGCGCCCTTGCTGGCGGCATAGTCGACATATTGCCCGGCCGAGCCAAGCTGCGCGGCGACGGACGACAGGTTGACGATGGAACCGCCCTGCCCGCCATGGCGCGTCGACATGCGGCGCACGGCCTCCTGCGCGCAGCGGATCGACCCCATGACATTGACGGCGAACATGCGCTCCAGCCGCTCGGCAGACATTTCGTCGACGCGCTGCGGCATGGCGACGATGCCGGCATTGTTCACGAGACCGTCGAGCCGGCCGAAGGTGCCGTCGATGGTGGAGAAGATATTGGCAAGGCCGAGCTCGCTGCCGACATCGCCCTGAATGGGAATCGCCGAGCCGCCGGCATTGCGGATTTCGGCCACCACGGCCTCGGCGGCTGCAAGATTGGAAACGTAGTTCACCGCGACCTGCCAGCCGGCCGCGCCCGCAAGGCGGCACACGCTGGCGCCGATGCCGCGGCTGCCGCCGGTGACGAGAAGGACGGGGGCCTCGCTCATGCCGCGCATCCCTTCCGCTTCAGCACGTCCCAGGGCATGACACTCGCCTTGCCCTCTTCCCAGAGGGTCGAATAGCGCAGCGACGCCCCGAAGCCGGAGAGAAGCAGGCTCTCGGCCGCCTTGCCGCCTTCATCGGGCAGGAGCGCGGCATCGCCGCTGTCGAGCGCATAGATCACGCCTTCCCAGACGGTGCAGGTGGCGATCTCCTCGCCGGTCGCATCCCCTTCCGGGCAATTGTGCATGACCATACCGTTGGAACGGGGAGGGTCGCCCGGCAGGACCACACCGTCCAGCACCACGCCGCTGGCAAGCACCTTCAGCTTGAAGTGATGGCTCGTCGCGGCGGCATCGGAGCCGACAGGCTCGAAGGTCAGCTCATAGCCCCCGTCGCGATCCGCATAGATCGCGCGGTCCTGCCGGCACTCCGCCGCAGATGCAGCGGAAGCGGCGAGGAAAGCGGTGAGGACGAGGGCAGCGCGCATGTTTCAGTGGGCCTTTTCCGTGGCGAGCTTGATGCCAAGCGCGATGAAGACGAGGCCGCTGGCGCGGTCGATCCACTGGCTGGCGCGGGCAAAGGCCGCGCGCATCTTCGGCGTCGTCATGAACAACGAAACGCCGACGAACCAGACGATGAGGCAGATCGCCATGACAAGGCCGTAGCCGAACTTGACGGCGATGGGCGTGTGGGCGCTGACGACCGTCGAGAAGATCGACAGGAAGAAGAAGACCGGCTTGGGGTTCAGCGCATTGGCAAGGAAGCCGAGGCCGAAGGCGCGCAGCGCCGACTGTTCGCTCTTGCCGTCCGCATCGCCCTTCACCGCCTCGACGGAAAGGTCCGCCTTGCCGGCGCGAAGCGCCTTGATGCCGATATAGACGAGATAGGCGACACCGCACCACTTCACGATGTTGAAGAGGTAGATCGACTGGGAAATGATGAGGCCGAGGCCGAGGATCGTATAGGTGACGTGGAACATCAGCGACGTGCCGATGCCGAAGGACGTGACGATGGCCGCGCGGCGTCCATGCACGAGCGACTGGCGCATGACCATGGCGAGGTCCGCGCCGGGGGAGACGATGGCGAAGGCGAAGATAGCCATCAGGGAGGCAAGTTCGAGAAGATACTGGCTCATGGACGTGCGACCGGTGCGTTGTGGAGGCCGTGAAGGCCACGGGATTGCTCTGCGCACGCCTCGCGTGCCCGACGGAAGGTATCCTGCGGTTCGGTTGCTGTCACGATGCCGGGAGGAGCGAAGGCCACGGTTTCGTCTCGGCTCGGGCTTCGGTCAGGTCATCAGCCGCACGACCATCAGGACAAGCCCGAAGATCGATACGAACCAGGCGAGCGTGCGCAGCACCGGAACGCCGGCCACGTAGAACAGCGTGAAAACCATGCGGGCGGCAATCCAGACCAGCGCGCCCGTCGCGCCAAGCCCGCCCGTCTTGCCCGTCACGGCCAGCGCAAGCGCCAGCGCGACGAAGGCGGGATAGGTCTCCAGCATATTGTTGAGGGAACGCTGGAGACGCCCCGCCACCACGCTTCTGGACGTACGCTGCTCGTCCCGCGGGCCGAGCAGGTACTTGATGCCGAGATCGCCGGCGAGATCCAGCGACAAGGCCTGCACGAGAATATGCACGAGGAGAAACACGACGCTCCAGCCGAGCACCCAGATTTCCGTCGATGCGGCCGCTGCTTCCATCACCCTCGCACTCCAGGCGCAGACCCGATCATCGCCCCGACGCCGGCAAGCGGCGGGGCAGACGGGCGCTCTCGAAGGAGCGCCCGCCGCAGCGACCCTTAGAGATCGAGAACGAGGCGTTCGGGATCTTCCAGGCTGTCCTTGACGCGCACGAGGAAGGTCACGGCTTCCTTGCCGTCGACGATGCGATGGTCGTAGGAGAGCGCGAGATACATCATCGGACGGATGACGATCTGGCCGCCGACGACGACCGGGCGTTCCTGGATCTTGTGCATGCCGAGGATGCCCGACTGCGGCGCATTGAGGATCGGCGAGGACATCAGCGAACCGTAGACGCCGCCGTTCGAGATGGTGAAGGTGCCGCCCTGCATGTCGGCCATGGAAAGCTCGCCGTCACGGGCGGCTTTGCCGAGGCGGCCGATTTCCTTCTCGATCTGGGCAATGCCCATCTGGTCGGCATCGCGCACGACCGGAACGACGAGGCCCTTGTCCGTGCCGACGGCAACGCCGACATGGCAGTAGTTCTTGTAGATGATGTCCGTGCCGTCGATCTCGGCGTTGACGGCCGGCAGTTCCTTCAGCGCATGCGTGACGGCCTTGGTGAAGAAGCCCATGAAGCCGAGCTTCACGCCATGCTTCTTCTCGAAGAGGTCCTTGTAGCGGTTGCGCAGGTCCATCACGGCCGACATGTCCACCTCGTTGTAGGTGGTCAGCATGGCGGCGGTGTTCTGCGCGTCCTTGAGGCGCTTGGCGATGGTCTGACGCAGGCGCGTCATCTTCACGCGCTCTTCGCGCGGCGCATCGGCTTCCGAGGAGGCCGGGCGGGCGGCAACCTTGACCGGCTCGGCAGAAGCAGAAGACGCCGTGATGCCCTTGGCGACGGCGGCCATGACATCGCCCTTCAGCACCTGGCCACGCTTGCCGGAACCGTCGACCTGATCGGCCGAGAGGTTGTTTTCGGCAAGCAGCTTGGCGGCGGCAGGAGCGGCCGGCATGGCAGCGGAAGCGGCGGGCTTGGCCTCAGCAGCCGGAGCGGCGGCGACAGCCTTTTCCGCGGCAGCGGGAGCCGCCGCACCGGCGACAGCGCCGGCGGAAATCTGGCCGAGCAGGCCGCCCGGCTCGACGGTGTCGCCGGCATTGGCGGTGATCTCGGCAAGGACGCCGGAGGCCGGGGCCGGCACTTCGATCGTCACCTTGTCGGTTTCCAGTTCACAGAGCGGCTCGTCGGCCTTGACGGTGTCGCCGACCTTCTTGAACCAGGTGCCGACGGTCGCTTCGCTGACGGATTCGCCCAAAGTCGGGACGCGGATTTCGGTAGCCATGATTTGAGTTCCGTTGTTCGTGTCTTTGTCGTGGGTGCGGGAACGTTGGGCGGCTTAGCCGCCCAGCGCGTCCTCGAGGAAGGCGGCAAGCTGCGCGAGGTGCTTGGACATCAGGCCCGTCGCCGGCGAGGCGGCGGCCGGACGGCCGGTGTAGCGCACGCGCTGGTACTTGGCGTCGATATGCGCCAGCACCCATTCCAGATAGGGGTCGATGAAGGCCCAGGCGCCCATGTTCTTCGGCTCTTCCTGGCACCAGACCATCTCGGCGTTGCGGAAGCGCGACAGCTCGTTGATCAGCGCCTTGGCCGGGAACGGATAGAGCTGTTCCAGACGCAGCAGGTAGACGTCGTCGATGCCGCGCTTCTCGCGCTCTTCCAGCAGGTCGTAATAGACCTTGCCCGAGCACATCACGACGCGGCGGATCTTGGCGTCCTTCTGGAGCTTGATCGGGCCGTCCTTGATGACCTCGGCGTCGTCCCACAGCAGGCGGTGGAACGAGCTTTCGCCCGCCATTTCCGATAGCGAGGACACGGCGCGCTTGTGGCGCAGCAGCGACTTCGGCGTCATCATGATCAGCGGCTTGCGGAAGTCGCGCTTCACCTGACGGCGCAGGATGTGGAAGTAGTTCGCCGGCGTCGTGACGTTGGCGACCTGCATGTTGTCTTCCGCGCAGAGCTGCAGGAAGCGTTCGAGGCGGGCGGAGGAGTGCTCCGGACCCTGACCCTCATAGCCGTGCGGCAAGAGGCAGACGAGGCCCGACATGCGCAGCCACTTGCGCTCGCCCGACGAGATGAACTGGTCGAAGACGACCTGCGCACCGTTGGCGAAGTCGCCGAACTGGGCTTCCCAGAGGGTAAGCGCGTTCGGGCGGGCCAGCGAGTAGCCGTATTCGAAGCCGAGCACCGCCTCTTCCGAGAGCATCGAGTTGATGACCTCGTAGCGCGCCTGCGTCGGGGAAAGGTTGGCGAGCGGGATGTAGCGGTCCTCGGTCTCCTGATCGTAGAGAACCGAATGGCGCTGCGAGAAGGTGCCGCGTTCGCAGTCCTGACCGGACAGGCGGATCTTGGTGCCCTCGACGCAGAGCGTGCCGTAGGCCAGCGCTTCGCCCATCGCCCAGTCGATGCCCTCGCCCGTCTCGACCATCTGCATGCGGTTGTCCATGAACCGCTGGATGGTCTTGTGGGCGTGGAAGCCTTCCGGGATCGTCGCGATCTTGCGGCCGATCTCCTTGAGCTGCTTCATCGGCACCGAGGTCTTGCCGCGGCGCTGTTCGTCCTGGTTGTCGGCCGAGCGCAGGCCCGACCACACGCCGTCCAGCCAGTCGGCCTTGTTCGGCTTGTAGGACTGGCCGATCTCGAATTCGGTTTCGAGATTAGCGCGCCAGTCGGCCTTCATCTTCTCGAACTCGCCCTCGCTGATCACGCCTTCTGCGACGAGGCGCGCGCCGTAGAGACTGACCACGGTCTTGTGGGCGCGGATCGCCTTGTACATCTTCGGCTGCGTGAACGCGGGCTCGTCGCCTTCGTTATGGCCGAAGCGACGGTAGCAGAACATGTCGATGACGACCGGCTTGTGGAACTTCATCCGGAACTCGGTCGCGATCTTCGCGGCATAGGTCACCGCTTCCGGATCGTCGCCGTTCACATGGAAGATCGGCGCCTCGATCATCTTGGCCACATCCGAGGGATAGGGCGAGGAGCGCGAGAAGGCCGGGTTCGTCGTGAAGCCGATCTGGTTGTTGATGATCACATGGACCGTGCCGGCGACGCGATGGCCGCGCAGGCCCGACAGGCCGAGGATTTCAGCCGTGACGCCCTGGCCGGCGAAGGCCGCATCGCCATGCAGCAGCAGCGGCATGACCTGAGCCCGCTCGGACAACGGAATGATGTCGCCCTCGAAGATCTTGGCCATCTGGTCCTGCTTGGCGCGGGCCTTGCCCATGACGACAGGATTGACGATTTCCAGATGCGAGGGGTTCGCGGTCAGCGACAGATGCACCTTGTTGCCGTCGAACTCACGGTCCGAGGAAGCGCCGAGGTGGTACTTCACGTCGCCCGAGCCTTCCACGTCGTCCGGCGCGTAGGAGCCGCCCTTGAACTCATGGAAGACGGCGCGGTGGGGCTTGGCCATCACGTTGGTCAGAACGTTGAGGCGGCCGCGATGCGCCATGCCGAGCACGATTTCCTTCAGGCCCATCTGGCCGCCGCGCTTGATGATCTGCTCCAGCGCCGGGATCAGCGATTCACCGCCGTCGAGGCCGAAGCGCTTGGTGCCCTTGTACTTGACGTCGATGAACTGCTCGAAGCCTTCCGCCTCGATCAGCTTCTGCAGGATCGCCTTCTTGCCTGCGACGGTGAAGTCGACGCCCTTGTCCGGGCCTTCGATGCGCTCCTGGATCCAGCCCTTCTCTTCCGGGTTGGAAATGTGCATGAACTCGACGCCGATGGTCGAGCAATAGGTGCGCTCAAGGATTTCGACCATCTCGCGCACGGTCGCGTATTCGAGGCCGAGCACGTTGTCGATGAAGATCTTGCGGTCGAGATCCTTGTCCTCGAAACCGTAGTTCGAGGGCGAAAGCTCATGATAGTCCTCGACCGGCGCGGCAATGCCGAGCGGGTCGAGCTTGGCGTGCAGGTGGCCGCGGGCGCGGTAGGCGCGGATCATCATGATGGCGCGCACCGAGTCGCGGGTCGCCTGATTGACGTCAGCCTGGTTGACGGGCGTGCCGGCCTGCGCGGCGGCGGCCTCGGCCTTTGCCTGCACCTTCTTCTCAAGCACCTTCTCGACGACGCCCCAGTTGCCGTCGAGCGCCGAGACGAGTTCGCCGTTTGCGGCGACGGGCCAGTTCGCGCGCTTCCACGAAGCGCCCTTGGCCGCCTTCACGATGTCGGAGGGCTGGTCTTCGAGGGCCTTGAAGAAGGCCTGCCATTCCTCGCCGACAGAGGCGGGATTGGCCTCATACTTGGCGTAGAGCTGTTCGATATAGGCTGCGTTCGCCCCGTCGAGGAAGGACGTGGCCAGGAATTGTTCGTTGGCGTCTTGCCGTGCCATGGTTCTCTGCGGGCGCCGCCCGCCTCCCGAACGATCGTGTTGTGACTGCCCGGCACATCCTGCCGGGAAGAGCCAGAGAGGCCGGCGTTTCAGCCGGCCTCCCCTCGTTTCGTTTCTCAGCCCTTGAGGACTTCGACCAGGGTCTTGCCGAGGCGTGCCGGCGAAGGCGAAACGCGGATGCCCGCAGCTTCCATCGCCGCGATCTTGGATTCCGCATCGCCCTTGCCGCCGGAAACGACAGCGCCGGCATGGCCCATGGTGCGGCCCTTCGGAGCGGTACGGCCCGCGATAAAGCCGGCCATCGGCTTCTTGCGGCCCTTCTTGGCTTCGTCGATGAGGAACTGCGCCGCATCTTCTTCGGCCGAACCGCCGATTTCGCCGATCATGATGATCGAGGTCGTGGCGTCGTCGGCCAGGAACATCTCCAAGACGTCGATGAATTCGGTGCCCTTGACCGGGTCGCCGCCGATGCCGACGGCCGTCGTCTGGCCGAGGCCTTCGTTGGAGGTCTGGAAGACGGCCTCATAGGTCAGCGTGCCGGAGCGCGAGACGATGCCGACCGAACCCTTGCGGAAGATCGAGCCCGGCATGATGCCGATCTTGCACTCTTCCGGCGTCAGGATGCCGGGGCAGTTCGGGCCGAGCAGGCGCGACTTGGAACGGTCGAGGCGGGCCTTGACGCGCACCATGTCGGCAACCGGGATGCCTTCGGTGATGCAGGTGATGAACGGGATTTCCGCATCGATCGCCTCGATGATCGCGTCCGCGGCACCTGCCGGCGGAACGTAGATCACGGATGCGTCCGCGCCGGTCTTCTCACGGCCTTCGGCGACGGAGGCGAAGATCGGCAGGCTTTCGCCCTTGGAGCCGGTCCAGGTTTCGCCGCCCTTCTTCGGGTGGATGCCGCCGACCATCTGCGTGCCGTAATAGGCGAGCGCCTGTTCGGTGTGGAAGGTGCCGGTCTTGCCGGTCAGGCCCTGAACGAGGACCTTGGTGTTCTTGTTGACGAGAATCGACATGAGGTCAGGTCCTTCAGTTAGCCGTTGATCGCGGCGACGATCTTCTTGGCGGCGTCGTCCAGATCGTCGGCGGCGGTGATCGCCAGGCCGGATTCGTTCAGGATCTTCTTGCCAAGCTCGACATTCGTGCCTTCGAGGCGAACGACCAGCGGAACCTTGAGGCCGACTTCCTGCACGGCCGCAACGACACCCTCGGCGATGACATCGCACTTCATGATACCGCCGAAGATGTTGACGAGGATGCCCTCGACCTTCGGGTCGGCCGTGATGATCTTGAAGGCAGCCGCAACCTTCTCCTTGCCGGCGCCGCCGCCGACGTCGCAGAAGTTCGCCGGTTCCTTGCCGTAAAGCTTGATGATGTCCATCGTCGCCATGGCAAGGCCTGCGCCGTTGACCATGCAGCCGATATTGCCGTCGAGCGCCACATAGGCGAGATCCCACTTGGAGGCCTCGATTTCCTTGGCGTCTTCCTCGGTCTCGTCGCGCAGCGCCTTGATGTCGTCGTGGCGGAACAGGGCGTTGCCGTCGAAGGAGACCTTGGCGTCGAGAACGCGCATGCGGCCGTTCTTCATGACGATCAGCGGGTTGATCTCGAGCAGGCTCATGTCCTTCTCGACGAAGGCCTTGTAGAGGATCGGGAAGAGCTTTTCGGCATCGGCCTTGGCTTCGCCGTCGAGCTTGAGAGCTGCCGTCAGCTTGGCAAGGTCGTCGGCGGTGACGCCGGCTTCCGGGTTGATCGCGACGTTGACGATCTTTTCCGGCGTGTCATGCGCAACGGCCTCGATGTCCATGCCGCCTTCCGTCGAGACGACGAAGGCGACTTGGCCGACCGAGCGGTCGACGAGCAGCGACAGGTAAAGTTCGCGGTCGATGTCCGCGCCGTCCTCGATATAGAGGCGGTTCACCTGCTTGCCGGCGGGGCCGGTCTGCGCGGTGACGAGCGTATGCCCAAGCATTTCCTTGGCGTGGGCCTTGGCCTCCTCAATGGAGAAGGCGAGGCGCACGCCGCCCTTGGCGTCGGGGCCGAGTTCCTTGAACTTGCCCTTGCCGCGGCCGCCGGCGTGGATCTGGCTCTTGACCACGTAGAGCGGGCCGGGCAGCGACTTGGCAGCCGCTTCCGCCTCGTCCGCGGAAAAGATCGCGACGCCTTCGGCGACCGGCGCGCCAAAGCTCTTGAGCAGAGCCTTGGCCTGATATTCATGAATGTTCATCGGGAAAATCCTGTCTGGCTACCGGATTACTTCAGGGCGGGCGCGATGTTGATGCAGGCTTCGCAGAGGCCGGCAACGGCAGCGACCGACTTGTCGAAGGCTTCCTGCTCGGCCTTGTTGAGGTCGATCTCGACGATGCGCTCGACGCCACCGGCGCCGATGACGGTCGGAACGCCGACATACATGTCCTTGACGCCGTACTGGCCCGAAAGGTGGGCAGCGACCGGCAGGACGCGCTTCTTGTCCTTGAGGAAGGATTCGGCCATCTCGATGGCGGAAGCGGCCGGAGCATAGTAGGCCGAGCCGGTCTTCAAGAGGCCGACGATCTCGGCGCCGCCGTCACGGGTGCGCTGGATGATTTCTTCGAGGCGTTCCTTGGTGACCCAGCCCATCTTGACGAGGTCGGTCAGCGGGATGCCGGCAACGGTCGAGTAGCGGGCGAGCGGCACCATCGTGTCGCCGTGGCCGCCGAGAACGAAGGCCGTGACGTCCTGGACGGAAACCTTGAATTCTTCGGAGAGGAAGAGGCGGAAGCGGGCCGAGTCCAGCACGCCGGCCATGCCGACGACCATGTTCTTCGGCAGGCCGGAGAACTTCTGCAGCGCCCAGACCATCGCGTCGAGCGGGTTGGTGATGCAGATGACGAAGGCGTTCGGGGCATATTTCTTGATGCCTGCGCCGACCTGTTCCATGACCTTGAGGTTGATGCCGAGAAGATCGTCGCGGCTCATGCCGGGCTTGCGGGCAACGCCGGCGGTGACGATGCAGACGTCCGCGCCTTCGATGGCGGCATAGTCGCTCGCGCCCGTCAGCGAGGCATTGAAGCCTTCGACCGGCGAGGACTGGGCGATATCGAGGCCCTTGCCCTGCGGAATACCGTCGGCGATGTCGAAGAGGACGATGTCGCCCAGCTCCTTCAGGCCGGCCAGATGCGCCAGCGTGCCACCGATCATGCCAGAACCAATAAGTGCGATCTTCTTGCGGGCCATGAAAGCTTCCTTTGCTCCGATCCTAGAGGCCCCCAATGCCGTCATTGCGGGACCCTTCGGCGCAAGGGCTTACGCTTCCTATGTTAAAAATTCAATACATACTTTTGGATCGAAGATTTTCAATCGGTTAGATGTAAAAATTCTTACGTAAACGTAAGAATTTCCGTCACGCTTCCGTCACTTTCCATCATATCGCGCCTTGTGGTCGGCAAGATATTCCGTGCTGCGGATCTCGATGAGGCGCGAGACCGTGCGATCGAACTCGAAGCCTTCCGTGCCCTTGCGGGTCACAAGCAGGCCTTCCGGCGCAGCCGCCGCAGACGCAAAGAGGCGTGCGCGGTGATCGTAGATCGTGTCGATAAGATTGATGAAACGCTTCGTCTCGTTGCGCCGCTCGGCTCCGAGCAAGGGGATGTGGTCGACGAACAGCGTATCGTAATGCGCGAGGATTTCGAGATAATCCGCCGCCCCGAGCGGCCGCTCGCAAAGGTCGGTAAATGAGAAGCGCGCGGCACGCCCCGCCGCCTGCGGCACGACGATGGTGCGACCACGGAAGGAGATCGTCGCAGGGGCCACGTCCCTGCCGGCCGTCTCACGCCGCCAGGCCGCATCCATCGCCCTGTCGGCCTCGTCGCCGAGCGGATGGCGGAACACCGGCAGGCCGCTGTCCTTCTCGAGGCGATAGTCCGTCAGGGAATCCAGCGGCACGATCTCGACATGGCGTTTCAGGAGATCGACGAAGGGCAGGAAAAGGCCGCGATTGAGGCCGTCCTTGTAGAGATTGTCCGGCTCCACATTGGAGGTCGCGACGAGGATGCAGCCACGCTGGAACAGTTCGCCGAACAACCGCGATAGGATCATCGCATCGGCGATGTCCGTCACCGAGAATTCGTCGAAGCAGAGAAGCCGCGCCTCCTCGATGAGGCTTGCAGCGACCGGCGGCACGGGATCGGCCTGCTTCGTCTCGCCGTTCTTCAGCTTCTGGCGATGCTTGTGGATGCGGTCGTGCACATCCGCCATGAATTCATGGAAATGCGCCCGGCGCTTGCGCTTGACCGGCGCCAGCTCGAAGAACATGTCCATGAGCATGGTCTTGCCGCGTCCGACACCGCCATGGATGTAGAGGCCCTTGGGGGCGCTCGCGCTTTCGGGCTTGCGGGAAGCGAAGAGCCAGCCGAGCGCGCTCGACTTGCGCGCTGGGCGCTGGGCGTGAACCTCGCCGAGCAGCCGGTCGAACCGCACCGCCATCGCCCTCTGCGCGGGGTCCGGCTTCAGCTCGCCGCTTGCAACGAGGGCTTCCAGCCTATCCGAAACGCCATGGTCCGGGTGTGTCGAAACCCTGTCCCAGTCCTTGCCCATGGGCGCAGATCATCCGTATCTGTTTCGGAAGAATGGCTCAGCGCGACAGGCTGACGGGCTGGCCGGAATTGGTCGAGCCGTCGAAGCGGGAATCGGCCGTCTTGTAGAGACGGGCGATGGCGTTGCCGTCGCGGTCCTTCAGGACGACCTGCTTGCCGGCCACTTCCCAGGAGCCCATCGCCGTCAGCTCGCCCGCGCAGCCGCGCGTGCCGCCGCGCGAACCGCTGCCGAGATTGGTGAGCGTCAGGAACATGTCGCAGGAGGACGGGCCGTTCGCCACGCGCCAGTTGCCGACCATGGATTCCTTCTTGACGTCGAGCGCCGTGGCGGCCGCCGCCGTATCGCCGGTGCCCGTCGCCATGGCCGTATCGGTCGTCGGCTTGTCCGGGAACTGGCTGGTCGTGCTGGTCGTCGGATCGGGAAGCTGGCTCGAGGCGACCGCGCCGACCGGCTGGGCCTGCAGCGGCGTGAGGTTCGGCTGCGTATTGACGCTGTCCATCGACGCGGTGCGCTGGCAGCCGGCAAGTGCAAGCGCCATCATCAGTCCGCCTGCAACATGGTGAATCCGCATCTCGTTACTCCCGATCATCTGCCCGATACTGCTGCCCTGCAGCAATTCCCGCCGAATTAACGTGAATCGCCCGCACGAATCAAGACGAAACGGCCCGATTGTCCGGGCCGCCTCCTCACGTTTCGTGAACGCTGCTTATGTAGGTCAGAGCCGGCGCTCGACCAGCATCTTCTTGATTTCGCCGATCGCCTTGGCCGGATTGAGACCCTTCGGGCAGGCCTGGGCGCAATTCATGATCGTGTGGCAGCGATAAAGGCGGAAGGGATCCTCGAGATTGTCGAGGCGCTCGCCCGTCGCTTCGTCGCGGCTGTCGATCAGCCAGCGATAGGCCTGCAGCAGTACGGCGGGGCCGAGATAACGGTCGCCGTTCCACCAGTAGCTCGGACAGGAGGTCGAGCAGCAGGCGCACAGGATGCACTCATAGAGGCCGTCGAGCTTGAGGCGGTCCTCATGGCTCTGCTTCCATTCCTTGGCCGGCGTCGGCGACACGGTCTTCAGCCACGGCTCGATGGAGCGGTGCTGGGCATAGAAGTTCGTAAGATCAGGAACGAGGTCCTTCACCACCGGCATATGCGGCAGCGGATAGACCTTCACGGTGCCCTTCACCTCGTCCATGCCCTTGGTGCAGGCGAGCGTGTTGGTGCCGTCGATATTCATGGCGCAGGAGCCGCAGATGCCTTCGCGGCAGGAGCGGCGCAGCGTCAGCGTCGGGTCGATCTTGTTCTTGATGTAGAGCAGCGCATCGAGAACCATCGGGCCGCAATCGTCGACGTCGATGTAGAACGTGTCGATCGACGGGTTCTTTCCGTCGTCCGGGTTCCAGCGGTAGATGCGGAATTCGCGGGTATTCGTGGCCCCGTCCGGCTTCGGCCAGACCTTGCCCTCGGTCATCTGCGAATTTTTCGGGAGAGCGAGTTCAACCATGTCCTGTTCTCCTCGATCTTAGTAGACGCGGGCCTTCGGCTCGATCTTCTTGGGATCGATGCCGTCGGCGATGAGGTCGGTATGCACCGGGCGGTAGTCGAGCGTGACGTCGCCCGCCTCGTTGACCCAGGACAGCGTGTGCTTGCGCCAGTTGACGTCGTCGCGGCCGCCGAGCGGGCCGGTCGCATAGTCCTCGCGGGCATGCGAGCCGCGGCTCTCCTTGCGGGCCTCGGCGCCGTAGACGGTCGTGATGGCGTTGGCCATCAGGTTTTCCAGCTCCAGCGTCTCGACGAGGTCGGAGTTCCAGATCATCGAGCGGTCGGTGACCTTGATGTCCGGCAGTTCCTTCCAGATTTCGCTCATGCGCTTGCAGCCGCTTTCCAGCGATTCCTGCGTGCGGAACACGGCGGCGTCTTCCTGCATGGTGCGCTGCATCTTGTCGCGCAGGATCGCCGTCGGCGTGCCGCCATTGGCGTTCCGCAGGCGATCGAAGCGGTCCATGATCTTGTCGCAGGCGGCAATGTCGAGCGCCGGGATCGGGGAAGCGCGGTCGATGACCTGGCCGGCGCGGATGGCGGCGGCGCGGCCGAAGACCACGAGGTCGATCAGCGAGTTGGAGCCGAGGCGGTTGGCGCCGTGCACCGAGGCGCAGCCCGCTTCGCCTACGGCCATCAGGCCGGGCGCGATGCGTTCCGGGTTCTGGGCATCGGCGTTCAGCACTTCGCCCCAGTAGTTCGTCGGAATGCCGCCCATGTTGTAGTGAACGGTCGGCAGGACCGGGATCGGCTCGCGCGTCACGTCGACGCCCGCAAAGATCTTGGCGCTCTCGGAGATGCCCGGCAGGCGCTCGTGCAGAACGGCCGGATCGAGATGGTCGAGATGCAGGAAGATGTGGTCCTTGTTCTTGCCGACGCCGCGGCCTTCGCGGATTTCCATCGTCATGCAGCGCGAGACGACGTCGCGCGAGGCAAGGTCCTTGGCCGACGGCGCATAGCGCTCCATGAAGCGCTCGCCCTCGGAATTGACGAGATAACCGCCCTCGCCACGCGCGCCCTCGGTGATCAGGCAGCCCGCGCCGTAAATGCCGGTCGGGTGGAACTGGACGAATTCCATGTCCTGCAACGGCAGGCCGGCGCGTGCGATCATGCCGCCGCCGTCGCCCGTGCAGGTATGCGCCGAGGTGGCGGAGAAATAGGCGCGGCCGTAGCCGCCGGTCGCCAGAACCACCATCTTGGCGGCGAAGCGGTGGATCGTGCCGTCATCGAGGTTCCAGGCGACGACGCCGGTGCAGCGGCCATCGGCCGACATGATCAGGTCGAGCGCGAAATACTCGATGAAGAATTCCGCATTGTTGCGCAGCGACTGGCCGTAGAGCGTGTGCAGGATGGCGTGGCCGGTGCGGTCGGCGGCGGCGCAGGTGCGCTGCACCGGCGGGCCTTCGCCGTAGTTCTGCATATGGCCGCCGAACGGGCGCTGGTAGATCTTGCCTTCCGCATTGCGCGAGAAGGGTACGCCGTAATGCTCCAGCTCATAGACAGCCTTGGGCGCTTCCATGGCGAGATACTGCATGGCGTCGACGTCGCCGAGCCAGTCGGACCCCTTGACGGTGTCGTAGAGGTGCCACTGCCAGCTATCCGGCGTCATGTTCTGCAGCGAGGCGGCGATGCCGCCCTGCGCGGCGACGGTGTGCGAGCGCGTCGGGAAGACCTTGGTGATGCAGGCCGTCTTGAGGCCCTGCTCGGCCATGCCGAGCGTGGCGCGAAGACCCGCGCCGCCGGCGCCGACGACGATCACGTCGAAGGAATGGTCCACATAGGTATAGGCTTTGCCGTTGGCCGCCGGGGAGGAGATCGCTGCCATGGTGAATTATCCTGCGAAAGCGATTTTGAGGACGGCGAAAAGACAGAGCCCGCCGACGAGGATCGCGAAGAAGGTGTTGAGCATGAGGAGACCGATCTTCACGCCTTCCGCATGCACATAGTCCTCGATGATGACCTGCATGCCGAGCTTCATGTGAATGAGGCCGGAAATGACGACGAGGCCCATGAGGACGGCGACGACGGGATGCGACAGCGCCGCCGTCACTTCCGCATAGGACGCACCGTTGTAGCAGATGAGGAAGCCGACGAAGAACAGCATCAGCGGAACGTTGGCGACGGCCGTCAGGCGCTGGCGCCAGAAATGCTCCGTGCCGTCCTTTGCCGAGCCGAGGCCGCGAACCTTGCCGAGGGGCGTGCGCATATCCATGGGTCTCTCCTCAGCGCGCCAGATAGCCGACGACCCAGACCAGCACCGTCAGGGCGACGGAGACGACCGGGGTCACGATGGCGAGCTTGGTATTGAAGTGCTTCTCATAGCCGCGGCCCATGTCCCACATGAAGTGGCGAAGGCCGCCGAGCATGTGGTGCAGCAGCGCCCAGGTGTAGCCGAAGAGGATGAGACGGCCGATCCAGGTGCCGAAGAACCAGCTTACCCAGTCGAAATAGGCCTCGCCCGTCGCCGCCGCGATCAGCCACCAGGCGACGAGGACGGTACCGAAATAGAGCGCGCCGCCGGTGATGCGGTGCACGATGGACATGACCATCGTCGGGATCGGCTTGTAAACCTGGAGATGCGGCGAAAGCGGCCGGCTTCGAGTGACATTCGTCATCTGAACCTCACGGAACCCCGGAGAGCCAAAACTGGACCGATTTTCTCCGGAATTGCAAATATGTTGTGCACAATGCAGTGATTGCGACGTTTAATCACCGGAAAGCGGAACCACAAGCCTTCTTGCAGTGCAAAATGAATTTAATCGATTAGACGGCCTCCTGCCTCCGTCCCGTTCCGGCGCACCCGCCGCACGTTAACCAAACGCGGAAAATCCCCAATCGAATCCGTGACTTTTGCGGCTTTCTGCCTCATCCTGCCGTTAAGGATTTGTTAAGCATAACCCGGAAGGCAGGACAGAATGACTCTGTTATCCGCGCTCCGTGCGACCAAAGTCTTAGGGCTTGCGGTCGCGCTTGTCGCAGGCGGCATGACGGCCGCTGACGCCGGTGACGGTTGGGGCTCCTCCCGCCATCACGGCCATCACCATCGCTCCAAGTGGCTGCCGAGCATCGAATTGCCGGGCCATGGCGGACGCCTCGAGACCGTATTCCACTCCGGCGGGGAGGCGCGGCAGGGTTGGCGGGACAACGGGATGCGCATCGGCGTCTTCCCGGCCTATCACCTGCGCGCCGACAGCATCACCATCTATGTCGGCGATACCGATGCGATCGATTGGAGAACGAGGCGGGAAGCATCCCGCAGGAGCGAGCCGAAGGTCATCACCGTAGCGCCCGGCCAGAACGATTGCTCGTGGGAAGCCGGGGTCTGCGTCATTCGCCCGAACTGGTGAACCGCCAGACGGTCGTCTTCTTGACCTCGCTGTCCTCCAGCGCCCGCGTCACCGGCACCTGATAGGTGGCGAGCGCCTCCATGCGGTCCCGCGGGCAATAGGCTCGGCCGGGATCGCCGACGAGCACCGTCGCGCCGCGCGCGGCAAGCGCCGAGAACCAGGGGATCAGCACGTCGGCAAAGTCCCGGTCGTAGAAGACGTCACCCGCCAGCACCACATCCCAGCCCGCATCGCGCCCGACAAGGTCTTCGGCTGAGCAGTCGAGAGCGACCCCGTTGAGCGCCGCATTCAGCCGGATCGCCGTCCCGCTCCAGGGATCGATATCCGCCGCCAGCACGGCGGAAGCCCCGGCCATGCGCGCGGCAATGCCGACAAGGCCGGAGCCGCTGGCGAAATCCAGCACCGTCTTTCCGGCGACAAGCTGCGGATGGTCGAGCACATGGCGGGCAAGCCCCTGCCCGCCCGCCCAGGCAAAGGCCCAGAAGGGCGGCGGCAGGCCGATCGCCTCCAGCTCTTCCTCCGTCTTCAGCCACAGGTCGTGCGCCTCGGTGGCAAGGCGCAGCCGAACCTCCGGCACATGCGGCGGCGAAAGCACATCCGTGTTCTCGCGGATGAAGACTTCGGGGTCGGTCCTCACGGAATTTAACGCGGCGGGTTATCGAGACCGCCCATGCGGCAGACCTCGATCCACTCCTCCTCCGTCACCGGCTGCACCGAAAGGCGCATGGAAGTGACGAGCGACATATTGGCCAGCTTCGGATTGGCCTTGATATCCTTGAGGGAAACGGGCCTGGGCATGTCGCGCACGGCGCGGATATCGACGCAGTCCCAGCGCGGGTCCTCGCCGGCCGTCGAATCCGGGTGCGACAGGGCGCAGACCTCGGTGATGCCGACGATCTCCAGCCCCTCGTTGGAGTGGTAGAAGAAGCCCTTCTCGCCGATCTTCATGGCCCGCATGTTGTTGCGCGCCTGATAGTTGCGCACGCCGGTCCATTCCTCGCCGGCTTCGCCGACATCCTTCTGCATCTGCCAGGACCACTTGAAGGGTTCGGACTTGTAGAGCCAGTATGCCATCGGGCCTTACGCCTCCGGATTGTTGAAGACCCAGTTCCAAGCCTTCACCTCGACCTCGGCAAAAAGGCCGGCCTTGGCATAGGGATCGTTCGCCGCGATCTCGCGCGCCGCCTCGATCGTCTCGGCCTTGACCACGACAAGGCTGCCCGTCGGCTTGCCGTCATCACCGAGGAACGGGCCGGCGAAGGCCAGTTTGCCCTCGGCATTCAGCGCATTGAGATAGGCGAGGTGATCCGGGCGCGTATCGAGGCGCACCTGAAGCGCGCCGGGCTTGTCCTTGCAGAGGAATGCGAAATGCATGTGCGGTCCTTCCCTTCGGTTATAGTTCTGGCCATTATTCCTGGGTGATCGGGCGCGTCATGAGCTGCCCGATGGCGGTCTTCACGTCCAGTGTGCCGTCGACGATGCGGGCGACCGCATCGGTGATCGGCATGTCGATGCCCTTTTCCGCCGCAACGCCCGAGGCGACCGAGGCGGCGAAAGCGCCTTCCACGAGATCGCCCGACCAGCCGGCCGCCGTGCCATGCCGGCCGAGCGCGATGCCGAAGCGCAGGTTGCGCGACTGGTGGCTGGTGCCGGTGAGCACGAGGTCGCCGAGGCCGGAAAGCCCCGTCACCGTGATGCCCTCCCCGCCATGCGCCTCCACAAAGCGCGACAGTTCCGCAAGCCCGCGCGAGATCAGCGCCGCCCGGGCGGAATCGCCAAGCTGCGCGCCCTCGATGATGCCACAGGCAATCGCCAGCACGTTCTTGAGCGCGCCGCCGAGCTGCACGCCGATCCGGTCGGTCGAGGGGTAAAGCCGGAAGGTCGGCCCGGAAAGGGCCTGCGCCAGCATCGCCCCGATCTCCGCCGTGCGCGCGGCAATCACCATCGCCGTCGGCAACCCTTTTGCGATATCGGCGGCAAAACCGGGACCGGAGAGGACGGCGATCTCGCGACCGGGCAGTTCTTCTTCCAGAACCTCGGTCAGGAGCCGGCCAGTGCCCTTCTCCATGCCCTTGGCGCAGATGACCACCGCCGTGCCGGGCGCAAGGAGCGGAGCGAGCGACCGCGCCGCCTCGCGCTGTGCCTGCGAGGGCATGGCGAAAAGCACGATGCCCGCGCCACGCATGACCGCCGCATCCGCGCTATAGGCAAGCGTCTGCGGCAGGTCGATGCCCGGCAGCGCCTTCTCGTTGCGGCGCGTGGTCCGCATGGCCTCGACCGAGCCGGCATCGCGCCCGATCAGCGTGACATCGCCACCACTGGCGGCGGCCACGCTTGCCAGCGCCGTGCCGAAGGCCCCCGCACCGACCACGGCGATTTTCGCATGGGCGCTCATGCCTTGGCTCCCCGCTTGCCGGACCCGAGCATCGTCGCCGCCTCGCGGTCGAGCGGCCAGCGCGAACGCGGCGCGACGGACAGGTCATCGGGCGCAAAACCGGCCGCCATGCGCTCCAGCCCCGCCCAGGCGATCATCGAAGCATTGTCGGTGCAGAGCGCCAGCGGCGGCGCGATGAAGCGGAAACGGTTCTTGTCGCATAGCGCCTGTAGCGTCGCGCGCAATTCCGCATTCGCCGCCACCCCGCCGGCAACGACGAGCGAGGGCGTTTCAACGTCGGGATGGAGCGTGCGAAACCGCTCAAGCCCCCGGCCGATGCGGTCCTTCAGCGTACGCGAGACGGCGCGCTGGAAGGAGGCGCAGATATCGGCGACATCCTGATCCGTCACCGGCTCGATGGACTGCGCCGCCTGACGCACCGCCGTCTTGAGGCCGGAGAAGGAGAAATCGAGCCGCGCCTCGCCGACGAGCGGACGCGGGAAGGTGAAGCGTTCCGGGTTGCCGTTCTTCGCCATGCGCTCCACCGCCGGCCCGCCGGGATAGGGCAGGCCGAGCAGCTTGGCGGTCTTGTCGAAGGCCTCGCCCAGCGCGTCGTCGATGGTCGTGCCCCAGCGCTCGTAATCGTCGACGCCGCGCACCAGCACAAGCTGGGTATGGCCGCCGGAAACGAGCAGCATCAGATAGGGGAAGGAAAGCCCGTCCGTCAGCCTCGCCGTCAGCGCATGGCCTTCCAGATGGTTGACGGCATAGAGCGGCTTGCCCGTCGCCCGCGCGATGGCCTTGCCGGTCATCAACCCGACAATCAGTCCGCCGATCAGCCCCGGCCCGCTCGTCGCCGCGATGGCATCGATATCCTCAAGCGAACGGCCGGCGCGCAGAAGCGCCTCGGAAATCAGGCTGTCCAGCGCCTCGACATGCGCGCGCGCCGCGATCTCCGGCACCACGCCGCCATAGGCGCTGTGCTCTTCCAACTGGCTCAGCACGACTTCGCCAAGAATCTCGCCCTTGCCATCGGCACCGCGCGCGACGACGGACGCGGCGGTCTCGTCGCAGCTCGTTTCGATACCGAGGATGGTCAGATGGGACGACATGAAGCACTAGGATCGATTGCGGGCGGCCCTAAAGCCGGTTACGAGACATCCCGGTAACAATGGATCAAGGCGGATGCAAACAAAACCTTTCAGGATCGGCACCCGTGGCAGCCCGCTGGCGCTCGCCCAGGCTTACGAGACCCGCGCGCGCCTGATGGCCGCGCACGGCCTGCCGGAAGAGATGTTCGAGATCGTCGTTCTCTCGACGAAGGGCGACCGCATCACCGACCGCTCGCTGGCGCTAATCGGCGGCAAGGGCCTGTTCACGGAAGAGATCGAGGCGCAGCTTTCCTCCGGGGAACTCGATTTCGCCGTGCATTCCTCCAAGGACATGCCGACAAAACTGCCGGAAGGCCTGCACCTTTCCGCCTTCCTGCCGCGCGAAGACATCCGCGACGCCTTCATCGGCCGCAGCGCAAAACGCCTGCTGGACCTGCCGCAGGGCGCGACCGTCGGCTCCGCCTCGCTGCGCCGGCAGGCGCTCATCCGCCGGCTGCGCCCGGACCTCAATGTCATCGTCTTCCGCGGACAGGTCGATACCCGCCTTGCCAAGCTCGCCGGCGGCGAGGCCGACGCGACGCTGCTCGCCTATGCCGGCCTGAAGCGCCTCGGCAAGCTCGACGTGCCGACGGAAATCCTCGATCCCGTCTCCTTCCCGCCGGCTCCGGCGCAGGGCGCGATCTGCATCGAGAGCCGCGTGGGCGACGCGCGCATGGAAAACCTGCTTGCCGCCATCGACGACCGGCCGACCCGCACCGCCGTCACCTGCGAGCGCGGCTTCCTCGCCACGCTCGACGGCTCCTGTCGCACGCCCATCGCCGGTTACGCGACCGTCGAGGGCGACCACGTCCAGTTCCGCGGCATGATCCTGACGCCGGATGGCAGCCGGTTCCACGAGATCGAGGCAAGCGGCCCGGCAACCAATGCCGCCACGCTCGGCGAAGAGGCCGGCGAGGCGATCCGCGCGAAGGCAGGGGCGGACTTCTTCGAAAGCTGGGGCTGAGATGCGCGTCCTCGTCCTTCGCCCCGAGCCTGCCGCCTCCCGCACGCGGGATGCGCTCTCGGCGCTGGGGCACGAGGCCGTCTGCCTGCCGCTATCGCAGGCCGAACACGACCTGACGGCGACGCGAAAAGCCCTCGGCGAGCCCCATTCCGCCATCGCCGTCACCAGCGCGGAAATCGCCCGCCTGTCCGGCAGGCTCGGCAACGGCCTTGCCACCATGGTCTTCGCCGTCGGGCAGGCCTCCGCCGCCGCCATGCGCGCCGCCGGCTTCCCCACCGTCCTTGCCGCCGACGGGGATGGCGAAAGCCTTGCCGCGATGATTGCCGCGCACTATCGCGAGACCGGCTTGCCGGACGCCCCCCTGCTCTATCTCGCCGGCAATCCGCGCGCGCCCGCCTTCGAAAGCCGGCTTCGCGAGGCGGGCATCCCCTTCCGCACCGTCGAAGCCTATCGCATGACGCCGCTCACGCCCGCCAAAACGGACATCGAAGCGGCGCTGCTCGTCCCGCTTCCCGACGCCGTCCTGCTCTATTCCCGCGAAAGCGCGCTCGCCTTCTTCCGCCTGCCTCCCGTTCACGAAACACCCGAGCGTTTCCAGTCCGTCCGCCTGCTCTGCATGAGCCGCAATGTCGCAGCCGCAGTGCCCCGGCACTTCACCGCCAATGTCTCCATCGCCGCCGCTCCCGACGAAAAAAGCCTGTTCGCGCTGCTCTGAAACCGGCCCCCGGCGGACGAAATTGCCGCAAGGGTCTTTCCCTCCCCGGCTTCCCTGTCTACGTTCAGGGCAATGCACATGAACGCGAGGAGGCCGCCATGGAACCGGAAACCCCGTCCCGTCGAAACAGGACCGGCGACGAGCCGGTGACGATCGACCTCGAAGCGGTTCCCGCCACCGACGAGGCGGAAGCTGCCGACACGGTTGCGGACGTCTCCGCACAGCCGGACGAGGCGGCAAGCCCGGAGATCGCAGACGAGAAGCAGGCGCCGGAAGAGCCGGCCCCTGCGGCCGACAAGGAGCCGGCGCGCAAGGAAACGCCGCCGCCCCGCCAGCGCGGCACGTCCGGCACGCTCGCCGCAAGTATCCTTGGCGGCCTGATCGCGCTTCTCGGCGCCGGCAGCCTGCAATATGGCGGCTACCTGCCGGCTCTCGGGCCGGAACGCACGGGCGGCGACAGCGCGCTTGCCGGCCTGTCCAGCGAAATCGAGGCGCTGAAGGCGCGCCTTGCCGAACCCGCCACGCCCGTCACGGTGGATCTCCAGCCGATCGAGACACGGCTTGCCGCCCTCGAGAAATCGGCCGGCACCAATCCGGGCGCTGCCGGAGCCGATCCCGCAGCCGTGGGCAAGCTCGAAAGCGAAATTAGCCGGCTAACCACGGAGCTGGCCGCCCTGCAGGATGCCGTCACCCGCACGAGCGAAAGCGTCAGCACGACGGAAAGCCAGTTGACCCAGCGCATCGCCGCCGCCGAGCAGAAGCTCGACGAGCCGCGCAGCGACATAGAAATGGCCCGGGCCGTCGCCGCCAGCGCGCTGAAGACCGCAATCGACCGGGGCGGCTCCTATCTCGCCGAACTCGAGGCCTTCGCCTCCGTCGCGCCGGACGATCCGTCCGTGGCCGGGCTGCGCGAGCACGCCACGGTCGGCGTGCCCTCGCGCTCCGACCTCGTTCGCGACTTCCAGCCGACGGCGGACGCCATTCTCGACGCCGTCCACCAGCCGGAAGGCGATCAAGGTATCTTCAACCGCCTGATGTCGAGCGCCGCATCGGCCATCCGCGTGCGCCCGGTCGGCACCGTCGAGGGTGACAGCCCCGAGGCCGTCGTCGCCCGCATCGAGACCCGCCTGCAGGACGGCGATTTCAAGGGCGCGCTGATCGAATGGCAGGCCCTGCCGGAAAAGGGGCAGGCCGCAGCGGCCGACTACAAGCGCAAGCTGGATGCCCGCGTCACCGTCGAGGGGCTGATCGGCGCCGCCGTTTCCGGCGCCATGACGACCGGCAACCAGGGCTGAGGAGAGGCTTCATGATCCGCATACTCGGCTTCGTCCTCTTCGTGCTCGCGCTCGCCGCGGGCTTCGCCTGGCTTGCCGACCGGCCGGGCGAACTCTCCGTCATCTGGCAGGGCCAGCGCGCCGACATGAGCCTGATGGTGGCGGCAACGCTCGTCGTCTCGCTCATCGCCGCCGTCATGTTCTCCTGGTGGCTGGTGCGCGTCATCTGGACGTCGCCGCACTCGATCCAGCGCTATTTCCGCGCCCGCAAGCGCGACCGCGGCTATCAGGCGCTCTCGACCGGGCTGATCGCCGCCGGCGCGGGTGACGCCGTGGGCGCCCGCAAGATGCTGACGCGCACCAAGGGTCTGCTCAGCGCCGATCAGGAGCCGCTCATCCATCTGCTCGAAGCGCAGGCGGCGATGATCGAGGGTCGCTACGACGATGCGCGCAAAAAGTTCGAACTGATGGCCGACGACCCGGAAACCCGGGAACTCGGCCTGCGCGGCCTCTATCTCGAAGCCCGCCGCCTCGGCGCCAACGAGGCCGCCCGGCAATATGCCGAGCGCGCGGCGGAAAAAGCGCCGCAGCTTGCCTGGGCGACGGAAGCCGCGCTCGAATACCGCTCGCAGGCCGGCGACTGGGACGAGGCCTTGAAGCTCCTCGGCGACGGCCGCACCGCCTCTCCCGAGGAAAAGAAGGCCCATGCGCGCCGCAAGGCCGTGCTCCTTGCCGCCCGCGCGGCGGCAAAGCTCGACGCCGACCCGAAGGGCGCGCGCGAGGACGCCCATCAGGCGCTGAAACTCGACGAGAATTTCGTGCCCGCCGGCCTTGTCGAAGCCAGGGCATATCTGCGCGAGGACAATCTGCGCAAGGCCGCCTCGATCCTCGAAAAACTCTGGAAGGCGACCGCCCATGGCGACGTGGCGCGGCTCTATGTCCGCGCCCGCAGCGGCGATTCGGCGACCGACCGGCTGAAGCGGGCGGAAAAGCTGGAGGCCCTGCGCCCGAACAACGCCGAGGCGCTCTACGCCGTCGCCGAGGCCGCGCTGGAAGCCCGCGACTTCCCGCGCGCCCGCGCCAAGGCCGAGGCCGCCGCCCGTCTCTCCCCACGCGAAAGCGCCTTCCTGCTGCTCGCCGATATCGAGGACGCCGAGACCGGCGACCAGGGCCGCATTCGCCACTGGATGAACCAGGCGCTGAAGGCCCCACGCGATCCCGCCTGGACGGCGGACGGCGTCACCGCGCCGGAATGGCGCGCCGTTTCGCCCGTCACAGGCCGGCTCGACGCCTTCGAGTGGCGCACCCCGGTCAGCACCCTCGAAGGGCCGGTCGAGGAGGGTTCGGCGGATGCGGTGGACGAAGCCATCCGCACCCTGCCCCCGCTCGCCATCGCCGTGAAGCCCGTACCCAGGGCCGAAACGGCCGTGGTGGTGGAAACGGAAAAGCCGGTCGTCGTGGCGGCTGTCCCCGAGCCTGTGCAGGCGACCGCGACCGTGCAGGAAAAGCCGAAGACCGAGACGGCCGCGCAGGAAACGGAACCGCCCTTCTACGGCCTGCCGGACGATCCGGGCGTCAAGGACGGCACGGGTGCGAAGCGGGACGGCACAAGCGGCTTCCGGCTTTTCTGAGACAGGGACGATTCGAGCAGAAAGTGCGTCATGGCCCTTTAATACAATTGCGAAGAAACAGGCATTCGTCGTATTTTCGCAAGTCGTGAAATACATGCTCTTCCAGGAAATGGGGCCATATCGATGTTCGAACGCTTGCAGCAGTTTCTTGCGAGCCTTTCCGGTGGCGACAGCCGGCCGGCCTTTGCGGTCGACGACCCCCGGGTCGCGGTTATGGCGCTCTGCATCCAGGTGATGGAGGCCGACGGCACGGTGCTAGAATCCGAGAAGACGGCCCTTCGCGCCCGCTTCAGGGAATTCTACCCCGTGGACGAGGCGGAGCTGGATGCGCTCGTCGCCGCCGGCACGGATGCGGAAAGCGAGGCCATCGACTTCTTCCAGTTCACCTCCGAGTTGAAACGCCAGCTCTCGGAAGAGCAGCGCGTCAGCCTCATCGGCCTGCTCTGGGAGATCGTCTATGCGGATGGCGAGCGCAGCGAGATGGAGGACCATGCCATCTGGCGCATCGCCGACCTGCTCGGCGTCTCGGGCCGTGAGCGCATCATGAAGCGGCAGGAAGTGGCCGAAAGGGTGGGTGCGGCGGCGGGCGCGGAGGAGGCGGACGACGTCTGAGCATGCTCGATTCCCCGCATAAGCCGCATAACAAGCGCCCCATCCTCGTCGTCCTGCATCAGGAGACTTCCAGCCCCGGCCGCGTCGGCCAGATTCTCCGGGCGATGGGCTACCGGCTGGATATCCGCCGCCCGGTGCTAGGCGACGGGCTGCCCGAAACGCTCGACCGTCACGCGGGCGCCGTGGTCTTCGGCGGGCCGATGAGCGCCAATGACGACGAAGCCTATGTGCGGCGGGAAATCGACTGGCTGTCCGTGCCGCTCAAGGAGAACCGGCCGTTCCTCGGCATCTGCCTCGGCGCGCAGATGCTGGTGAAGAATCTCGGCGGCGCGGTCTACGGCCATGCGGAGGGCCTGACGGAGATCGGCTGGTATCCGCTTCAGGCGACCGAGGCCGGCACGGCGCTGATGGCCTGGCCGGACATGGTCTACCAGTTCCACCGCGAGGGCTTCGACCTGCCCGCGGGCGCGACGCTGCTCGCCACCGGCCATCACTACGAGAACCAGGCCTTTCGCTACGGCGACAACGCCTGGGGCATCCAGTTCCACGGCGAGCTGACACTCGCCATGATGCATCGCTGGGTGGTGCGCGGGGCGCATCGTTTCGACCTGCCCGGCGCGCAGATGGGCCGCGCCCATCTCGACGGCCGGCTGCTGCACGATGCGGCCCTGCGGCTCTGGATGGGGTCGTTCCTCGACCGGGTCTTCCACGAGGCTTGAGGCCGGCCCGTTAAACATGTTGCCGCGCGCCAAAAGCCCGGCCTTGCTGGCGGGGCCGGCAATGGCTACATGTCGGGACGAAACCAATTGGAGACGTCAATGATAGCGGTCATCAACACCCTGTTGTTCATCATCAGCATCGCGTGGTTCCTGGTGATCGCCTCGGCGATCTTCTCCTGGCTCTACGCCTTCAACGTCATCAACGCGAACAACCAGGCAATCGCCGCCATCGGCCGCTCGCTGTATCAGCTCACCGAGCCGATCTACCGCCCGATCCGCCGCGTCCTGCCGAATTTCGGCGGCGTCGACCTGTCGCCGCTCGTCGTGCTGGTCATCCTGTATTTCCTGGAGCAGGTGATCCGCGGCGTGCTGGCCCCGGCGCTTCTGTCCTGATTGACGCAGACCGAAAAAGAAAACCTCCGGATCGGCGACGATCCGGAGGTTTTCGATTTCAGGCAAGGGCAAACGGCCGGGACAGGCCCGGCCGCAAGGCTTACTTCGACTTGTTGTAACGCTCGACGGCTTCGAGAACCATCTTCTTGGCGACGGAAACGTCCTGCCAGCCGGCGATCTTAACCCACTTGCCGGGTTCCAGATCCTTGTAGTGCGTGAAGAAGTGCTCGATCTGCTTCAGCGTGATTTCCGGCAGGTCCGTGTAGTTCTCGACCTTGTCGTAGCGGCGCGTCAGCTTCGGCACCGGCACGGCGATGATCTTCTCGTCCTTGCCGCCATCGTCTTCCATGACCAGCACGCCGATCGGGCGAACATTGATGACGCAGCCAGGAACGAGCGGGCGCGTGTTGGCGATCAGCACGTCGATCGGGTCGCCGTCTTCCGAAAGCGTGTGCGGCACGAAGCCATAATTGCCCGGATAGGTCATCGGCGTGTAGAGGAAGCGGTCGACGACGAGCGCGCCGGCTTCCTTGTCCATCTCATACTTGATCGGGTGGCCGCCGACCGGCACCTCGACAATGACGTTCACGTCGTCCGGCGGGTTCTTGCCAACGGAAATCGCATCGATACGCATGGGGGCTCCCTCGATTGGAAATGGAGTGGTTTGCGCGCTTCCTAATGCGAATCCCGCTGCGGCGCAACATGACTTTCATCCAAGGTGAATAGACGGGCGGCCTGCGCCGTTCTCTAGCTAACCGGAGGATGTCCCATGCGCCTGATGCCCCTCTTCCTTGCCGCCACCGTCCATGCCGCCACCGCGCAGGCCAACGAGAGCGCCTATACCGACCGCAACCTCGACGCCTGCAAGACCCTTGCAAAAGAGGAGGAAGGCGAGAGCATCACGATGAAATGCGCCGGCTACAAGAAGGTCCCGGTCTATTTCAAGGAAGGCGACCTGCGGCAAAGCCAGACCTACGGGCCCATCGGCAAGGACTGGCTCGACGGAGCCTTCGAAACCTTCGGCCCCTTCAACCACACCAATGCGAAGATCGAGTGGCGGCTCGACGGCGGCGGCGCGCCCTTCGCAACCATCGTGCGGTGGTTCGTCGCCGATCCGGAAACGACGGACGACACCAACACGCGTTACGGCCAGGTCCTCGTCGTCTCGACGGTCGCCACGCCGGACAATCCGGCAAGCTGCGTGGTCGGCTATGTCGATGCACTGGAGAACAAGGACGCCAATGCGCTCGCCCGGCAGATCGCCGACGGGGAGGCGGCCGGCTTCATCTGCGGCAAGGACGAGCCGCGATGGCAGGGAAAACGGGGAAAGCTGGCGGGCGAGCCGATGCGCAACCTGCCGGAAACGGCGCAGTAGCCGTCAGGGCCAGACGAAGCCGATCTTCTTCAGTTCCTTCTCGCCGAAATTCTCCATGCCTTCGGCAATGTCGCGCCCGCCGGCGGAGCGGAAGAAGTTATGCGCATGCTCGCTGTCTTCCAGGCACCAGACGATCATGCCGTTGCAGCCGAGCGACTTCAAAAGCCGCTGCGCCTCGCCGAAGAGCAGGCGGCCAAGGCCGATGCCCTGGTATTCGGGGCGCAGGTAGAGTTCGTAGATCTCGCCTTCCTGCGGCAGCGCCCGCGCGCGGTTGAGGCCGAGCGTGGCGTAGCCAGCCACCGTTCCGGCGACGTCGAGCACGAGAAGCGTTGCGGGGCCGCGTGTCGCCTTGCGCCACCAGACCTCGCCGCGGCGGTCGACCATCTGGATGAGCGGCCGGTGCGGAATGAGGCCGCCATAGGCCTGCAGCCACGACACCCGATGCGTCTCGGATATCGCGCGCGCGTCCTGCGGCTCGGCGCGCCGCACATCGATCGACAGTGTCTTCATAACACGACTCATATTCCCGCACCGATTCCACCGGAATCGCGCATCGCGCGAAGGTCCCCCTTGCCCACAGGCAAGTTCGAGGTGGTATCCCGGAAAGTTAACGCTTTTTTAAGAAACGTCACAAGCCGTAAAACGATGGCACACACATGAAAAACCCCGGCACAGGGCCGGGGTCTCATTTTGTCCCGTTTCGGGAAGCGTGCGATTATGCGGCGCCGGCGGCGCGCTGCTTTTCGAATCGCTTGCGGTCGTTCGGGTCGAGATGCAGCTTGCGCAGGCGGATCGACTTGGGCGTCACTTCGACGAGTTCGTCGTCCTGAATCCACGAAAGGGCGCGTTCCAGCGTCATCTTGATCGGCGGCGTCAGGCGGACGGCCTCGTCCTTGCCGGCGGCGCGGATGTTGGTGAGCTTCTTGCCCTTCAGCACGTTGACCTCGAGGTCGTTGTCGCGCGTGTGGATGCCGACGATCATGCCCATATAGACCTTCTCGCCCGCGTCGATGACCATCGGGCCGCGATCTTCGAGGTTGAAGAGCGCGTAGGCGACGGCTTCGCCCGCTTCGTTGGAGAGCAGCACGCCGTTGACGCGGCCGCCGATCTCACCCTTGTAGGGCTGGTAGTCGTGGAACAGGCGGTTCATGATCGCCGTGCCGCGCGTATCCGTCAGAAGCTCGGACTGGTAGCCAATGAGGCCGCGGGTCGGGGCGAAGAAGACGAGACGGACGCGGTTGCCGCCCGACGGACGCAGTTCGACCATCTCGGCCTTGCGCTCGGACATCTTCTGCACGACGACGCCGGAATGCTCTTCATCGACGTCGATGACGACTTCCTCGATCGGCTCCAGAAGCTGGCCGCCTTCGTCCTTGTGCATGACGACGCGCGGACGCGACACGGCAAGCTCGAAGCCTTCGCGGCGCATGGTCTCGATGAGGACGGCGAGCTGAAGTTCGCCGCGGCCGGAGACGAAGAAGGAATCCTTGTCGCCCGACTCTTCGATCTTCAGCGCGACGTTGCCCTCGGCTTCCTTGAAGAGACGGTCGCGGATGACGCGGCTCGTGACCTTGTCGCCTTCCGTGCCGGCGAGCGGCGAATCGTTGACGATGAAGGACATGGTGACGGTCGGCGGGTCGATCGGCTGGGCCTTCAGGGCTTCCGAAACGGACGGGTCGCAGAACGTGTCGGCGACGGTGCCCTTGGTGAGGCCGGCGATGGCGACGATGTCACCCGCATGGGCTTCTTCGATCGCCGTGCGCTCGATGCCGCGGAAGGCGAGAATCTTCGAGATACGGCCGTTTTCGATGAGCTGGCCGTCCTGGCCGATGACCTTGACGGACTGGTTCGGCTTGATCGAGCCGGAATGGATGCGGCCGGTGATGATGCGGCCGAGGAAGGGGTTGGCTTCGAGGATCGTGCCGATCATGCGGAACGGGCCTTCGGCAACCTTCGGCTCGGGAACGTGCTTGAGCACGAGGTCGAGCAGCGGGGCCATGCCTTCGTCGCTCGGGCCGTGCGGGTTGACGTTCATCCAGCCGTTGCGGCCCGAACCGTAGAGGATCGGGAAGTCGAGCTGCTCGTCGGTAGCGTCGAGATTGGCGAAGAGGTCGAAGACCTCGTTCAGCACTTCCTCGTGGCGGCCGTCCGGGCGGTCGATCTTGTTGATGGCGACGATGGGCCTCAGACCGACCTTGAGCGCCTTGCCGACCACGAACTTGGTCTGCGGCATCGGGCCTTCCGACGAGTCGACGAGAACGATGGCGCCGTCCACCATCGAGAGGATGCGCTCGACTTCGCCGCCGAAGTCGGCGTGGCCGGGCGTGTCGACGATGTTGATGCGAACGCCCTTCCATTCGACCGAGGTGGCCTTGGCGAGAATGGTGATGCCGCGTTCTTTTTCGATGTCGTTGGAGTCCATGACGCGCTCGGCGACGCGCTGGTTTTCACGGAAAGAGCCGGACTGCTTCAGAAGCTCGTCGACGAGCGTGGTCTTGCCATGGTCGACGTGCGCGATGATCGCGATATTGCGAATGGACATGTTGTAATCTCTGAGGTTCGGGGCGCGCGGGATAGGGGGCGCCGTCTTCAATGGCCGCGCTCATACATGTTTTTCCGCAAATGCGAAAGGGGCGGGCCGCAACTCTGTTGCCCGCCCGGCGCACGGCGCCGCGATGAGGCGCCTTTTCAGGCCGCCAGTCCCTTCTTCTCCAGCATCGCCTGCGGGCTGGGCAGCTTGCCGCGGAACGCCTTGTAGGCGTCCTCCGGGTCCACCGAACCGCCGACGGAGTAGATATAGGTCTTCAGCCGTTCCGCCATGGCCGGGTTGAAGGCGTCGCCCGTCTCCGTGAAGGCGGCGAAGGCGTCGGCATCGAGCACTTCCGACCACATGTAGGAATAGTAGCCCGCCGAATAGCCGTCGCCCGAGAAGACATGCTGGAAATGCGGCGTCGCGTGGCGCATGACGATGGATTTCGGCAGGCCGATCGTCTCGAGCACTTCCGCCTGCACCGCCATCGGGTCCTCGACGGGACCGCGCGTGTGGAACGCCATGTCGACCAGCGCCGAGGAGGTGAACTCCACCGTCGCGAAACCGGAATTGAAGGTGCGGGCGGCCAGCACCTTGTCGAGCAGCGCCTGCGGCATCGCCTCGCCGGTCCGGTAGTGCACCGCATAGCGCGTGAGGATTTCCGGCACCGTCAGCCAGTGCTCGTAGAGCTGCGAGGGCAGTTCCACGAAGTCGCGCGAGACGCCCGTGCCCGAGACGGAGGGATAGGTGACGTTAGAGAGCATGCCGTGCAGCGCATGGCCGAATTCGTGGAAAAGCGTGCGCGCGTCGTCGAGCGAGAGAAGGGCGGGCTTGCCCTCCGCCGGCTTTGCGAAGTTGCAGACATTGTAGATGATCGGCAGCTCGCCGACCGAACCGTTCGGCAGCGGCAGGCGATGCTGGCTCTGGTAGGAACTCATCCAAGCGCCGGAACGCTTGGAGGACCGCGCGAAATAATCGCCGAGGAACATGGCGACCAGCCTGTCATCCCGGTCGCGGATTTCGAAGACTCGCACATCGGGATGATAGACCGGCACGCCCTTCTTCTCGACGGCGCGGATGCCGAACAGCCGTTCCGCGACGTCGAAGCAGGCTTCGATGATCTTTTCGAGCTGGAGATAGGGTTTTAGCTCCGCCTCGGAGAAATTGAACTTTTTCGCGCGCAGCTTTTCCGCGTAGTAGCGCCAGTCCCAGGGCATGACCTCGTGGTTGCGCCCCTCTTCGGCGACCAGCGCGGCAAGCTCCGCCTCTTCCTCGCGCGCCCGCGCCACGGCCTTTTCCCAGACCTGCATGAGAAGCCCGTTCACCGCCTCCGGCGTCTTGGCCATGGTGTTGTCGAGCTTCAGCGCGGCAAAACTCTGATAGCCGAGCAGGCCGGCCTTTTCCGCCCTCAGCGCCAGCGTGTCCTTGACGATGCCGCGATTATCCGTTTCGCCGGCATTCTCCCCGCGCGCCACCCAAGCGCGGAACGCCTGCTCGCGCAGGTCCCGGCGGGCGGAGAAGGTCAGGAACGGTTCGATGATCGAACGCGACAGGGTGACGGCATAGCGCCCGTCCTCGCCGCGCTCACGCGCCGCGGCGGCCATCGCATCCTTCAGGAAATCCGGCAGGCCTTCCAGCGCCTCGCCCTCGTCGAGGAAGAGCGCCCAGCTCTTCTCGTCGGCAAGCACGTTCTGGCCGAAATTCGCACCGAGACCTGCAAGCTGCTCGTTGATCGCCGAAAGCCGGTCCTGCTCGGGCTTTGCCAGCTTGGCCCCCGACTTCACGAAGCCCTTCCAGTGCCGCTCCAGCACGCGCACCTGCTCCAGCGAGAGGTTCAGCCCGGCGCGGCTTTCCCACAGCGCATCGATGCGCTTGAAGAGCGCGGCATTGGTGCCGATCTTCGAATAGTGCCGCGACATCTTTGGCGCGATGTCGCGTTCCAGCGCCTGGATCGTGTCGTTGGTATTGGCCCCGGCGCGGCTCCAGAACAGCGCCGAAACGCGCGAAAGCGCATCTCCCGCAACTTCCAGCGCGACGACGGTGTTCTCGAAGGTCGCGGGTTCCGGATTGTTCGCGATCGCGTCGATCTCCGCCTCATGATCGGCCAGCGCCGCATCGAAACCGGCCGCGAAGGCATCGTCCTTCACGAGATCGAAACGCGGCAGGCCGCCCGGGCCGGTCCACTCGACAAGGGCGGGATCGATGCGCGTTTCGGTCATGGCTCATCCTTTCTGGCAAATCATCGTGCAGCGAATATAGGAACGGACAGCCCCATTGGTACAGAGCATCGGCACAAATTTGGGAACCGGATGCGCCTTGCCGCGTTCAGGCGGGTGCGGCACCCTGCCTCTTGACGCGGAAGACGAGTTCGGTGAAAACAGTCCCGTACCCGCGGCCTTTTGACATCGGTTGCCGCGGTGAACCCTGGTGCCGGGCCCCTCTGGCGAGAGTTTTTACGGCGCTCTCGTGATGTCGGTACCGCCAGCAATTAGCCGGCGGATTCATACGCACATGAACATCCTGACCATGCCTTACCCGCATGCCCGTCGTGGTATGCGCAATTCCACCTTCCGTTCCTCCAGCATGGAGGCGCTGTCATGATCGGCAACGGCGAAGGCAAGACCACCCTCTCCTACCTCAAATGGGCACTCATCTCGACTGTCATCGGCCTTGCGCTCGGCGCCTGGCTCGGCTGGCAGACGACCGGAACGCTTTCCGGCATGGCGACCGTCTTCTTCATCTGCGCCGTTCTCGCGGTGCTGGAGATTTCGCTCTCTTTCGACAATGCCATCGTGAACGCCAACAAGCTCAAGGACATGACGCCGGTCTGGCAGCACCGGTTCCTGACCTGGGGCATCGTCATCGCCGTCTTCGGCATGCGCATCGTCTTCCCGCTGCTGATCGTCGTCATCGCCGCCGGCATCGGCCCGATCGACGCGCTCGTCCTCGCAGCCCGCGAGCCGGCAGAATATGCCCGCATCATGAATGACGCGCACCTGCCCATCGCGGCCTTCGGCGGCACGTTCCTGATGATGGTCGGCCTCACCTACTTCTTCAACCATGAGAAGGACGTGCACTGGATCGGCTTCATCGAGAAGCACATGGCGCGCTCGGCGACCGTCAAGGGCATCGAGATCGCCTTCGTTCTGGCGCTCATCCTTATCTTCTCGAACCTGCTGGAAGGCGAAGCCGCCAATACATTCGTGCATGCCGCGGTCTACGGCCTCCTCACCTTCCTTGCCGTGGAAGTCGTCGGCGGCCTGCTGGACGCCTCGCAGAAGGCGATGTCGGAAGCGGCCAAGGGCGGCCTCGGCGCCTTCATCTATCTTGAAGTGCTCGACGCCAGCTTCTCCTTCGACGGCGTGATCGGCGCCTTCGCGCTGACGCAGAACCTCTTCGTCATCGCCATCGGCCTCGGCATCGGCGCCATGTATGTGCGCTCCATGACGATCATGCTGGTGGAGAAGGGCACGCTGGCCGAATACCGCTACCTGGAGCATGGCGCGTTCTACGCGATCCTGATCCTCTCGGTGGTCATGTATTGCCAGACGCTGGTGCATATTCCCGAGGTCATCACCGGCCTTGGCGGCGCGACGCTGATCGGCATCTCGCTCTGGTCCTCGATCCGCTACAACAGGCGCGAGCGGGAACTGGAGCATCCGGCCGGCGCGCGTGCAAGCGACCGTGTATCCGCCCAGCTCGGCGAACAGGTCTGACGATTGCGGCCGGCCGTTCCGACGGCCGGCCTTCAAGCCTGAAAGACAGAAGGCCCGCCGATCTTGCGATCGGCGGGCCTTTTCATTCGGAAATTCTCTGTCTCGCGTCAGACGCGCGGGAAGTCGGCGGGGTTGATGCCGAGCGTCCTCAGGTCGCGTTCCTTCGGGCGGCGGTGCCCTTCGACTGCCGCGGCGGCTGCGTTGGCAGCGCTCAGTACGGCGAAGGCCCGGCCGAAGAAGCCCTGGGCGAAGGAGTTGCGGAGGGTGGTCATTGGATTGCTCGCTTTCTGTTTTAGCTTACGAGCGGAAGATGAGGCTGCGGGCCTCGAAGGACAAGAGACGGAATCTCAGCCCAGCCATGCAACGGATGCAGGCCGGAAACGGGGTTTCCGGCCTGCCTTGTTTTCAACCGCCAAAGAAGAACCTCAGTCTTCGTTCGCCGCGAACTGCGAGAGGACTTCGCCCTTGCCGCGCGCCCGCAGGATGAGCGGCACCACGACGGCGAGGAAGGCGAGGCCGAAGAGCACGGCGGCGATGGGCGACATGAAGAGCGCCGTCACGTCGCCCTGGCTGATCGCCAGCGCCCGGCGCAACTGCTGCTCGGCCATAGGCCCGAGGATGAGGCCGACGACGACCGGCGCGATCGGATAGCCGAAGATGCGCATGGCAAAGCCAAGCAGGCCGAAGGTGAGCAGCATGCCCAGCTCGAAGACCGACGGATTGGCGCCGATGGTGCCGAGCGTGGCGAAGAGCAGGATGCCGGCATAGAGCCAGGGCTTGGGGATGGTCAGCAGCTTCACCCAGAGGCCGATCAGCGGCAGGTTCAGCACCAGCAGCATGAAATTGGCGATGAGCAGGCTGGCGATGAGGCCCCAGACGAGTTGCGGATTGGTCGCAAAGAGCAGCGGCCCCGGCTGGAGACCGTATTGCTGGAAGCCGGCAAGCATGATGGCCGCCGTCGCCGTCGTCGGCAGGCCGAGTGAGAGCAGCGGCACGAGCGTGCCGGCGGCCGACGCATTGTTGGCCGCCTCCGGCCCCGCCACACCCTCGATGGCGCCCTTGCCGAATTCGTCCTTGTATTTGGAGAACTGCTTTTCCGTCGAATAGGATAGGAAGCTTGCAATATCCGCGCCGCCCGCCGGCATGGCGCCGATGGGGAAGCCGATGAAGGTGCCGCGCAGCCACGGCTTCCACGAGCGCGCCCAGTCCTGCGCACTCATCCAGACCGAACCCTTGACCGCCTCCACCTTGTCGGGAATGCGGTCGCCCTGACAGGCGACGTAGAGCGTCTCGCCGATGGCGAACATGGCAACGGCCAGCGTCGTCACCTCGATACCGTCGAGAAGATCGGGAATGCCGAAGGAGAGCCGCGCCTGCCCGGTCTGCTGGTCGATACCGATGACGGCAAGGCCGAGGCCGACGAAGAGGGCAGTAAGGCCGCGCAGCGTGGAATCGCCGAAGGCGGCCGAGACCGTCACGAAGGCGAGCACCATCAGCGCGAAATATTCGCGCGGGCCGAAGGAAAGCGCGAACTTGACGACGAAGGGCGCGATGAAGGCAAGGCCGAGCGTGGCGATGAGGCCGGCGACGAAGGAGCCGATGGCCGCCGTCGCAAGCGCCGGGCCGCCGCGGCCGGCGCGGGCCATCTTGTTGCCCTCGAGCGCGGTGACGACGGAGGCGCTTTCACCCGGCGTGTTGAGCAGGATCGAGGTCGTCGAGCCGCCATACATGCCGCCGTAATAGATGCCGGCGAACATGATGAGCGAGCCGGCCGGATCGAGCTTGTAGGTGACGGGCAGGAGCAGCGCCACCGTCAGCGCCGGGCCGATGCCGGGCAGAACGCCGACGGCCGTGCCGAGCGTGACGCCGATCAGCGCATAGAGCAGGTTCATCGGCTGGGCGGCGACGGCAATGCCCTGCAGCAGGAATTCGAAAGTACCCATCGTCAACCCTCAGAAGAACAGGTGCTCGAGCGGCCCCGCAGGCAGCGAAAGCTGCAGGAAGCGGCCGAAGATGATGTAGACGACGAAGCTGAAGCCGATGCCGATGGGCAGCGAGATCCAGAGCTTGCGCCGGCCGAAGCCGAAGGCCGTCAGCGCGAAGAGCACGCCGGTGGCGATGGAAAAGCCCGCGGTCTTCAGGAGCAGCATCTGCCCGGCAAGGCCGGCGACGATCATCACGACCGGCTGGATTTCGACCGGCTCGCGCTCGGGGAAATCGCCGCGCCAGGCTTCGAAGGCGGTCCAGACGGCGAGCAGCGCAAGGCCGATGGCGACCACATGGGGCACGGTGGCGGGGCCGATGCGGGAATAGTTGCTCATTTCCGCAAGGCGGCCGGCATCCCACCAGATGATGCCGGCAAGCAGGAAGAGCACCGGCGCGATGACCAGCGCCGCCCTGTCGGGGCGGCGCTTTTCGTGAGAGGACGGGACCTCGCTCATTTGACGAGCCCGATGTCCTTGAGGATGCTTTCCGTGGCGGCGACATCCTTGTCGAGCTGCGCCTTGAAGGCATCGCCGGCAAGGTAGGTGTTCTGCCAGCCCTTGGTCGTCAGGATATCCTTCCAGGCGGCGGAGTTCACGACCTTCTCGATATCGGCGTTGACCGCGGCGACCTGCTCGGCCGAAAGGCCGGGCGCAGCGGCGACCATGCGCCAGTTCTCGACCACAACGTCGAGGCCGCCTTCCTTGATGGTCGGGGCGTCGATGCCTTCGACACGCTCGGCGCTGGAGATGGCGATCAGGCGCAGCGTGCCGGCCTTCACCTGGGCTTCGAATTCGCCGTAGCCGGAAATGCCGGCCGTCACCTGGTTGCCGAGGATCGCGGCCAGCGCCTCGCCGCCGCCCGAATAGGCGACATAGTTGATCTTGGTCGGATCGACGCCGGCAGCCTTGGCGATGAGGCCCGCCGTGATGTGGTCCGTGCCGCCGGCAGAGCCGCCAGCCCAGGAGACCGCGCCCGGATCGGCCTTCAGCGCCTTGACGAGGTCTTCCATGTTCTGGATCGGCGAGGCGGCCGGGACGACGATGGCCTCATATTCGCCGGTGAGGCGGGCGATCGGCGTCACGTCCTTGAGGGAGACCGGCGACTGGTTGGTGAGGATCGCGCCGACCATGACATAGCCGCCGACGATGAGCGCGTTCGGATTGCCGCTGTTCTGGCTGGCGAACTGGGCGAGGCCGATCGTGCCGCCGGCGCCCGGAACATTGACGACCTGAACGGCGCCGGAAATCTTCTCATCCTGAAGAACCGTCTGCAGCGAGCGGGCCGTCTGGTCCCAGCCGCCGCCCGGACCGGCCGGCGCCATGATCGAATAATCGGCGGCGAAGGCCGGAAGCGCGAGAGCGCCGGCGATGATCGATGCCAGGAAGAAGTGTTTCAAAGGTATGTCCTCCGTCAGGCGCGGCTTTTTGCGCGCATCGTTGCTTGTGACGGGAGGATGGCGGCCATCGCCGGCGCGAACGGATTCGCGGGCGCGATTGCTGCAGAATTCTCCTCCCGGTCTTCCGTCCGCCTCCACGGACGATGAAGAAGCCTAAAGCAACACAGGAAGCTGACATCTACCTGACATGGCGGCGCAAGGCCCGGCCTTGGCGCGCCGGATGCCTATTGCGTGCGCAGGACCTCGTTCCAGCGGGCGATCAACCGCGCGCGCTTGACCTGGTCGAGATAGACCATCAGGCCGGGGCTGACGGGCACCGGCTTCAACTGCGCGCCGAGCAGCGCGCTCATCGTGCGCGCCGTGTTGGAGCCGGAGACTTCGGGGCTGACGGCGGCGATCTGCAATTCGCGCGACAGGATTTCCTGCCCCTCCTTCGACATGAAGAAGGAGAGGTAGCGCCGCCCGAGTTCCGGCGAGGCCGCCGCCTGCGGCACGAGGCCGATGCGCGACATGACGACCGTATAATCCTTCGGCAGCACGATGCCGACATCGGGATGGCGCGAGGCCCAGTCCGCGGCATAGGAGCCGAGAATGTTGTAGCCGAGCACGAAGCGGCCATCCGCCACGCGCTCCAGAATGGCCGAACTGGTCGAATAGAGCTTGACCCCGGCCGCGCCCATCGCCTGGATCACCGTCCAGATATCGCCGAACTGCTCCTGGTCGCGCGCCATGAAGAGGAAGCCGACGCCCGAGCGCTCGATATCGTAGGTGCCGATGCGGCCATAGACCTTCTCGCCCTGCTCCTTGAGATAGGCGAGGAATTCCGCGCGCGAGGCCGGCGGCTTGCGGCCCTTGAAGCTCGGCTTGTGATAGACGAAGACCGCCGGCTCGAAGGTCAGCGCATAGGCCGTGTTGCGCCAGTTGGCCCAGCCCGGCCAGCGGTCGCTCATCGGCAGATCGCTGCGCTGGGCATAGCCGTCGTTGCTGAGCTTGACCTGCAGGTCCATCGCCGAGGAGAAGGCGAAATCCGCCGTCTTCCCGCCCGCATCCGTCTCGCGCACGATGCGGTCGTGCAATTCCCCCGTCAGCATCTCGTCGTAGCGCACGGCGACATCCGGATTGGCTTCCTGAAAGCCCCGGATCATCGGCCGGGCGAGCGGCTCGTCCAGCGAGGAATAGACGACGAGCACCGGCGCGTCCGCATTGCCGTCGCGCGCCGCAAAAAAGGTCGGCTCGGCGAGCGCGGGAAAGGCGGCGGCGAGGATCGCAAGAAGGATGAGGACAAGGCGCATGGCGCGACCTTGCCAAAGCGCGCGCAGGTTCACAAGTCCGCCGCCCGCCGTTAAGCTCGCGAAGGGAGGACGAAAACGTGCGCATTCTACTGGTCGAGGACAACGAAGCCCTGGCGGATGGCCTGTCCGCCATCCTCAAGGGCACCGGCCATGCGGTGGACGTGGTGCGCGACGGCGCCTCCGCCGACGCCGCCATCGCGTCTGAAAATTTCGACCTCGTCATCCTCGACCTGACGCTGCCGGAAATGGACGGTCTCGACGTGCTGCGCGCCATGCGCGCGCGCTCCAGCAAGGCTTCAGTGCTGATCCTGACGGCGCGCGGCGCGCCGGAGGAGCGGGTGCGCGGCCTCGATCTCGGCGCCGACGACTATATGATCAAGCCCTTCGACATTTCCGAATTCGAGGCGCGCGTGCGCATGCTGCTGCGCCGGCAGGCGGGCCTGCGTTCCGCCGCCATCACCTTTGGCGGCGTCGCGCTCGACCTCAATTCGCGCACCTTCTCGGCCGAGGGCGCGCCGCTCGACATTCCCGCCCGCGAACTCGGCCTCCTCGAAATCCTCTTCATGCGCGCCGGCAAGGTGGTCGCCAAGGAGGCGATCATGCAGTCGCTCGCCGCCTTCGACGACGACCTTTCCGCCAACGCCATCGAGCAATATGTGAGCCGGCTAAGAAAGCGCCTTGCCCCGCATGGCCTGACCGTGCGCACGGCCCGCGGCATCGGCTATTATCTCGACAAGGCGAGCGCGGCTTGACCCTCTTCCCCACCTCCTCGCTGCGCCGCCGCCTCCTTCTCTGGCTGCTCGTCTCGACGGCGGTGATCGGCACCGTCGCCCTCGTCGATACCTATAACGAGGCGGTCAAGACGGCGAACACCGTCTCCGACCGCGTGCTCGCCGGCTCGGCGCTCGCCATCGCCGAGCGTGTCGTGGTGACGGAGAACGGCACGCTGGAGGTGGACATCCCCTATGTCGCGCTGGAAATGCTGACCTCGGCGGCGCAGGACCGCGTCTTCTACCGCGTCGACGGCCCGCCCGGCCGCTTCATCACCGGCTACCAGACCCTGCCGACCATCGCGGCCACGGAGGGCCGGTCCATCGGCTTTGCGGATGCGACCTTCCGCGGCGAGCCGATCCGCATCGCCGTGCTGCAACGCTCGGCCTCGACGGGCATCAACTCCGTGCCTTTCGCCGTGACGGTGGCCGAAACCACCATCGCCCGCCGCCAGCTCACCCAGACGATCCTCCTGCGCTCGGCGCTGCGTCTCGCCATGATGATCGCGGGCGCCGCCATCATCGTCTGGATCGCCGTCACCGTCTCGCTGCGCCCGCTCTATCGCCTCAGCGACGCCATCGCCGAGCGCAACCCCAACGACCTGCATCCCATCGAGCAGCGCGTGCCGAGCGAGGTGCAGGGCCTCGTCGATACCGTCAATTCCTTCATGGTGCGCCTGCAATCGGCGCTCGACGCGCTGCGCCACTTCTCCGGCAATGCCAGCCACCAGCTCCGCACGCCGCTCGCCATCATCCGCACGCAACTTGCGCTCGCCAGCCGCGCCGGCACGCTGGAAGAGGCGCAGGAGGCCGCGCAGAAGGGCGACGCCGCCGTCGCCCATGCCGAACGCATCCTCGCCCAGCTTCTGTTGATGGCGAAGATCGACGCCGCCGGTTCCAACGAGCCGCAGAAACCCGCGCCCATCGACATCGCCTCCCTCGCCCAGCAGCTTACCGCCGACCGCGTGCCCGCCGCGGCGGATGCCGGCATCGACCTCGGCTATGAGGGCGACGGCCCGGTTCCGGCCCGCGCCGAACCGCTGCTTTTCGGCGAACTCCTGCGCAATCTCATGGAAAACGCCATCGCCTATGCCGGTCCCGGCGCGGAGGTGACGGTGAGCGTGCGCGCCACCGCCGACGGCGCGCTGCTGACCGTCGAGGACAACGGCCCGGGCATCGCCCCCGAGCGGCGGAACCTCGTGCGCCAGCGCTTCTCGCGCGGCGAGCATCGCGATGCGCCGGGCATGGGGCTGGGCCTGCCCATCGTGGAGGAGATCGCCGCCCTCTTCGATGCGGCGATGACGCTGGAGGACGGTCCGGGCGGGCGCGGGCTTCGTGTGGCGATCCGCTTTCCCGCCGCCGCTTAGAGTATATCCAGCAAAAGTGCGTAGCGGTTTTGCGTTCGGAAATACGAAAAAACGAAGAGAGAAAGAGCGTTTTCGCGATTCGAAGAAAAGCGAAAGCGCTCTAGGGCTTCCGCCAGCCGAGAAGGCCGGGCGCCGCGTGCCAGACGGCCTGCACGGCAAAGCCCATGAAGAGCAGGCCGGACATGCGCACGATCGCCAGCTCGTGCCGCCGGTAGAAGGTGCGCACCATGCGCGCGCCGATAATGGCGATCAGGATGACATCCGCGACGAGGAAGCCGAGGAACGACACGCCAAGCAGCGCCGGCAAGGCATCGAAATCGAGCGCATTGGAGGAACTGGCGAGCAGGGCCGTGAAGGTGGCGAGCGCCACCGGATAACCCTTCGGGTTGGTCAGGCCGAAGATCAGCCCGCGTCTCAGCGGCCGCTCCACCGTCATCACGGCCGCGCCGTCCTGCCGGGCCTTCGCGCGCAGCGCCGACCAGCCGATCCAGGCCAGATAGAAGCCGCAGAAGAGGCCGAGCACATCGAAGACCATGGTACCGATCGTCTTGGCGCCGACGATGGCGACAAGGGCGAGGCTCGACCAGACGAGGTCGCCCGCAAGGTGCCCGCCCATGAACAGGGCCCCCGCCTTGCGCCCCTGGCCGGCGCCGATGCCGAGCAAGGCGAGAAAGGCCGGGCCGGGGATAAGCACATAGAGCAGAGCAGCCATGAAGGCGCCGAATAGCATCGAACCGGTCATCGGAAATCCCCTTGATTCTCAAGGCATTCCAGCCGTTCGGCCCTGCTTCGTCAAGGGGGTGTGCCCGGCCTTTCGCAGGGCAGCCATGCGCTGTTCCCCTAGCTCGCCAGTTGTCCATTCCGGGAGTGCATAGTAAGCTCTGCTTACAATAGCCAGAAAGCAATCATGATCTCACGCCCCGATCCCGACGCCCTCGGTTTCGTCCTCATCGACGTTGCCCGCATGCTGCGTAGCGCCTTCGAGCGCCGCATCGCCACCGCCGGCCTCGGCCTCACGCCGGGCGAAGCACGCGCCCTCGTGCGCATCGCCACACTGGAGGGCAGCCGCCAGCTCGAGATCGCCCAGCGCATGGGTATCGAGCCGATGACGCTCTCCACCTATCTGGATCGCCTCCAGAGCCTCGGCTTCATCGAGCGCCGCGCGGATCCGGCGGATCGGCGCGCCAAGCTGATCTTCACCACGCCCGCCGCCAACGCGCTGATCGCAAGCATCCGCGTCGAGCAGATGGAGCTGATGCAGCATGTGACAAGCGGCATCGGCGAGGCGGAGCTGGACCTGATGGGCGAGCGACTGAAACGCCTGCGCGCCAATCTCTCCGCGCTGGAGGAGGACAGCACCGCCCTGACGCTGGCAAGGGAGACCGGCCGGTGACGCGGGCGCGCATGAGCGAGCGCCGCACGAGCATCATCAGCGCCTTCCTCGTGGCGCTCGGCCCCGTTTCCATGGCGCTCTACACGCCCGCCATGCCGGAGCTGGTGCATGCCTTCTCCTCCACGGAATCGGCGATCAAGCTGACCCTTTCCTTCTATTTCGCGGGCTTCGCCCTCTCACAACTCGTCTCCGGCACCATGTCGGACGTGCTCGGCCGGCGCAAGACGACGCTGATCTTCATGACCGTCTACCTCGCCGGCAGCCTCATGGCCGCCTTCGCCCCCAGCGTCGGCGCGCTGCTGGCCGGCCGTCTCGTGCAGGGCATCGGCGCCTCCGTCGGCATGACGGTCTCGCGCGCCATCGTGCGCGACCAGTTCACCGGCACCGAAGCCGCCCGCATCATGAACATGGTGGGCATGATGCTCGCCATCGGCCCGGCCGTCTCGCCCACGCTCGGCGGCTTCGCCCTCGGCCTGTTCGGCTGGCAGTCGATCTTCTTCCTGATGGTGGGTTTTGCGCTTGCCGCCTGCGGCGCGGTTTATTTCTGCATGGCCGAGACGACGACCCCCGACCCCGCCAAGGGCCGCATCGGCCCGATCCTGCGTGGCTACCGCGATCTTGCGACCAGCAGCCGTTTCGTCTCCGCCACGCTCGTCATGGCCGGCGCGGTCGGCGCACTCTACGGCCAGGCGACCATGCTGCCCTTCGTGCTGATCGACCGCGTCGGCCTGACGCCCACCCAGTTCGGCGTCGGCATGCTCATGCAATCCGGCTTCTTCTTCGCCGGAACGGTCGTCGTGCGCCTCCTGATGCGCAGGATGACGCCCGCCCGCATCGTCGTTCCCGGCCTCACCTTCATCGGCATCGCCAGCGTGCTGATCGCCTGCGCCTCGCACCTTCTGGAAACTCCGACCTTCCTCAGCGTCATGGGTCCGGTCGGCCTCTATGCCTTCGGCATCGCCTTCGTGATGCCCTACATGATGACCGCCGCCATGGAACCCTTCCCGCATATCGCCGGCTCGGCATCGGCAGCCATGGGCTTCGTCCAGATGGGGTCGGGCTTCCTCGCCGGCCTGATCGCCGCCGCCATCGGCCTGCCCCTCTTCGCCTTCGGCACCATCATTCCCTCGATGGGCCTGATGGCGATCCTCTCCTACCTCTGGTATCGCGCGGTCTGCGGCCGCGACGCCCGGCTTGCGACGGAACCGGCGGAATAAGAAAAGCCCGCCGCCGTTGCCGGCAGCGGGCCTTTTCATTCGGGCAGAGCCGCTCAGCCGCGCTTGTTGCGGGCGGCGAGCGTGCGCAGGCGCAGCGCGTTCAGCTTGATGAAGCCGGCGGCGTCCTTCTGGTCGTAGGCGCCCTGGTCGTCCTCGAAGGTGACCAGCTTGTCGGAATAGAGCGACTTCGGCGATTCGCGGCCGGTCACCATGACATTGCCCTTGTAGAGCTTCAGCGTCACTTCACCCTCGACATGCTCCTGGCTGCGGTCGATCAGCGCCTGCAGCATCTCGCGCTCCGGCGAGAACCAGAAGCCGTAATAGATCAGCTCCGCATAGCGCGGCATCAGCTCGTCCTTCAGATGGGCCGCGCCGCGGTCGAGCGTGATGCTCTCGATGGCGCGGTGCGCGGCAAGCAGGATCGTGCCGCCGGGCGTCTCGTAGACGCCGCGCGACTTCATGCCGACGAAGCGGTTTTCCACGAGGTCGAGACGGCCGATGCCGTTGTCTCGGCCGTAATTGTTGAGCGCCGCAAGCAGGGTCGCCGGCGACATGCGCACGCCGTTTATCGAGACGGCGTCGCCGCGCTCGAAGCCGACCTTGATGACGGTCGCCTTGTCCGGCGCGCTTTCCGGCGAGATGGTACGCATATGCACGTATTCGGGGGCTTCGACGGCCGGGTCTTCCAGCACCTTGCCCTCGGAGGAAGAGTGCAGAAGGTTGGCGTCGACCGAGAACGGCGCTTCGCCCTTCTTGTCCTTGGCGACCGGAATCTGGTGCTGCTCGGCGAATTCGAGCAGGTGCGTGCGGCTCTTGAACGACCAGTCGCGCCACGGGGCGATGATCTTGATATCGGGGTTCAGCGCATAGGCCGAAAGCTCGAAGCGGACCTGGTCGTTGCCCTTGCCGGTCGCGCCATGCGCGATGGCGTCGGCGCCGGTCTTGGCGGCGATCTCGATGAGATGCTTGGAGATCAGCGGGCGAGCGATGGAGGTGCCGAGCAGGTAGACGCCTTCATAGACCGCATTGGCGCGGAACATCGGGAAGACGAAATCGCGCACGAATTCCTCGCGCACGTCCTCGATGAAGATTTCCTTGATGCCGAGCATCTCGGCCTTCTTGCGCGCCGGCTCCAGTTCTTCGCCCTGGCCGAGGTCAGCCGTGAAGGTCACGACTTCCGCGCCGAGTTCCGTCTGAAGCCACTTCAGGATGATCGAGGTATCGAGGCCGCCGGAATAGGCGAGCACGACTTTCTTCACGTCTTTATGTGATGCCATGATGATGAGGTCCGTTGCATGAAGGGCCGCAGCAAACCCGCGAAAGCCCGGTGTCGCGGGCACTTTTAGCGAGATTGGCGCGTGACGCAAGGGCGCAGCCCGACGCATCCTGCCGCAAGCCGGATTTGACCGGGGCGATTGCCACCCCATATTGCGCGGAACGAACCATGGAAGGGGCAATCCCATGACCGACCTCAAGGATATCATCAAGGCTTCCAACGTCGCCGTCATCACCGGCGGTGCCTCCGGCATCGGCCTTGCCGCCGCAAGGCGCTTCGCCGGGGCCGGCATGTGCGTCGCCATCGCCGACCGCAACGCCGACCGGCTCGGCGAGGCGCGCGCCGAGCTGGAAGCCATCGCCGGCGAGGCCAACGTCATGGCCGTGGAAACGGACGTCGCCCACCGGCACGAGCTGGAAGCGCTGGAGCGCGCGGTGCTGCAACGCTTCGGCCGCGTCCATGTGCTGATGAACAATGCCGGCATCCAGCCGGACACTTCCATCTTCAGCGCCGAGGCCAACTGGGACCATATCCTCGCCGTCAACCTGATGGGCGTGATCCACGGCACGCAGGTCTTCGGCCCGAACATGCTGGCCCATGGCGAGCCGGGCCTCATCATCAATACCGGCTCCAAGCAGGGCATCACCACCCCGCCGGGCAACCCTGCCTACAACGTCTCGAAAGCGGGCGTGAAGGTCTTCACCGAGGCCTTGCAGCACGAGCTGCGCAACACCGAGGGCGCGAAGCTTACCGCCCATCTGCTGATCCCCGGCTTCGTCTTCACCGCCCTGACGAGGGGAGAGCGCACCGAAAAACCCGACGCCGCCTGGACATCGACGCAGACGGTCGATTTCATGATGGAGAGCCTGCAGCGCGGCGATTTCTACATTCTCTGCCCGGACAACGACGTGCCCCGCGCCCTCGACGAGCGCCGCATGGCCTGGGCGATGGGCGACATCATCGAGAACCGCCCGCCGCTCTCGCGCTGGCACAAGGACTATGCCGACAGGTTCAAGGCCTTCGTCGAGAAACCGTAACGGCCCATCACAAGGTTTGATTGGAAATCCCCGGAAAGCCGGATAAGAGTCCGTCATCCTCCCGGCTTTTCAAGGGTTCCGCCATGGACGTCCTGCCCACGCTCCCGACGCTTCTCGCCTTCACGGCCGCAAGCCTGCTGCTTGCCATGACGCCGGGGCCGGACATGACGCTCTCCATCAGCCGGGCGCTCTCGCAGGGCCGCGGCCCGGCGCTCTATGTGGTGATCGGCACCAGCCTCGGCATCGTGGTGCATACGCTGCTGGTCGCCTTCGGCATTTCGGCGCTGATCACCGCCTCGCCCACCGCCTTCCTGATCCTGAAGACCGGCGGCGCGGCCTACCTGCTCTGGCTTGCCGTGCAGGCGATCCGCTACGGCTCCAACTTCACGGTGAAGGCGGCGGCCGGCCCGCGCGGCACGGCGCTCGCCAATATCTCCACCGGCTTCGGCGTGAACCTGCTGAACCCCAAGGTCATCATCTTCTTCATGACCTTCCTGCCGCAGTTCATCTCGGCCAGCGACCCGAACGTCACCGGCAAGCTGATCTTCCTCGGCCTGTTCTTCATCGTCGTCGGCATCCCGGTGAACGTGATCGTCATCCTCGCCGCCGACAGGCTGGCAGGCTGGCTCCAGCAGAACCCGAAGGTCCTGCGCGGCATCGACTACACATTCGCGGGCGTCTTCTCGGTCTTCGCGATGCGGATTCTCTTCACGCAGGCGAAATAGCTCAGCCGATCAGCAACGCATCGTCATCCAGCGTCTGGCCGCGCATCTTACGGAACATGGCGATGAGGTCCTCGACCTGAAGGGTCTTGCGGTTCTCCCCGGCCACGTCCAGCACGATCTCGCCGCCATGCAGCATGACGGTGCGGTGGCCGTAATCGAGCGCCTGACGCATCGAATGCGTCACCATCAGCGTCGTCAGCTTGCGCTCCGACACGATCTTCTGCGTCAGGGTCATGATGAATTCGGCCATGCCCGGATCGAGCGCAGCGGTATGCTCGTCGAGCAGAAGCACGTCGGAGCCGGCAAGCGTCGCCATGACGAGGGAAACCGCCTGCCGCTGGCCGCCGGAAAGCAGGTCCATGCGGTCGCGCATGCGGTTCTCGAGGCCGAGATTGAGTTCGGCGATGCGCTCGCGGAAATGCGCGCGGCGCTGCGGACCGAGGGCCGAAGCGAGGCCGCGCCGTTCGCCGCGACGGGCCGCAAGCGCAAGGTTCTCCTCGATGGAGAGCGCGCCGCAGCTACCCGTCAGCGGATCCTGGAAGACGCGGGCGACGCGGCCGGCGCGGGCGGCGGTGCCCTGGCGGGTCACATCGGCGGTGCCGATCTTCACCTGGCCCTCGCTGGCGATGACGTCGCCGGCGAGAACGCCGAGCAGCGTCGACTTGCCGGCGCCGTTCGAGCCGATGACGGTGACGAATTCGCCTTCCGCAATGGTGAGGCTGACACCGTTCAGCGCCTGCTTCTGCAGCGGCGTGCCCTTGCCGAAGACGACCTTGATATCGGAAACGGAGATCATCAGGCGGCTCCCCCGCGGCGAAGGCGCGGCAGCACGAGCGCCACGGTGACGAGCAGGGCCGTCACGAAATTGAGGTCCGAGGCCTGCAGGCCGAGCACGTCGGAAGAGAGCGCGAGCTGGATGGCGATACGATAGAGGATCGAGCCGAGCACGCAGCCGATCAGCGCCATGAGGATGCCGCGCGCGCCGAACAGCGTCTCACCGATGATGACGGCGGCAAGGCCGACGACGATGGTGCCGACACCGGAGGTGACGTCGGCAAAGCCGTTGGTCTGCGCGAAGAGCGCACCGCCGAGGGCGACCAGCGCGTTGGAAAGCGCGATGCCGAGATAGATCTGCTTGTTCGTATTGACGCCCTGGGCGCGGGCCATGCGGGCATTCGCGCCGGTCGCACGCATCGACAGGCCCGCGTCGCTTTCGAGGAAGCGCCAGACGAGGATGACGGCGATGACGACGAGGATGCCGACGAAGAGTGGGCGCACGTAGAAATCACGCAGGCCAAGCCCGAAGAACGGGCTGATCATCGTATCCGCATTGATGAGCGCGACATTCGGCTTGCCCATGACGCGCAGGTTCACCGAGAACAGCGCGATCATGGTGAGGATCGAGGCGAGCAGGTTGAGGATGCGGAACCTGACATTCAGCATGGCCGTGACGAGGCCGGCAACCGCGCCGGCCGCCATGGCGACGGCGGCGGCAAGCCAGGGGTTGAGGCCCGCGATGATCAGCACGGCCGCGACGGCCGCACCCAGCGGGAAGGACCCGTCGACGGTGAGGTCCGGAAAATCCAGCACGCGGAAGGCAAGGTAAACGCCGATCGCGACGAAGGCATAGACCAGCCCCAGTTCGACGGCACCCCAGAAGGCAATCAGGCTCACGGCTCTTAGGCTTTCTCTTTTTCCCATTCCGCATCGCGCGGGATGGGCCTTTCTAACAGATCAACCGCCGCCGGGCGATCCGGCAGCGGTTGATTCCGATTGGCGATGTCCGCGAACCTCGGCTTATTCGATCACGCGGGTCGCGCGGCCGACGACGGCTTCCGGAAGGGTGACGCCCATCTTGGCGGCGGCGCCCTTGTTGATGACGAGGTCGGTGCCGGCAGCAACCTTCACGGCGATGTCGCCCGGGTTCTCGCCCTTGAGGATGCGCACGACCACTTCGCCCGTCTGCTTGCCGACATCCTTGTAGTTGAAGCCGAGCGCCGCGATGGAGCCGCGCGAGACGGAATCCGTGTCGGCGGTGAAGAGCGGCAGCTTGGCTTCCTCGGCAACGGCGACGGCGCCTTCGAGGGCGGAGATGATCGTGTTGTCCGTCGGGATGTAGATCGCATCGGCGCGGCCGACGAGCGCACGGGCTGCGCCCTGCACTTCAGCCGACTTGGTGGCGGCGGATTCGACGACCGTGAGGCCGGCCTTCTCGGCTTCGGCCTTCAGCACGGCGAGCAGCGAAACGGAGTTCGCCTCACCCGAATTGTAGAGGTAGCCGACGGTCTTCACGTTGGGCAGGATTTCCTTGATCAGCGCCAGATGCTCGGCAACCGGCGACAGGTCGGAAAGGCCGGTGACGTTGCCGCCCGGCTTGTCCATGTCCTTGACGAGCTGCGCGCCGAGCGGATCGGAAACGGCGGTGAAGACGACCGGAATGTCCTTCGTCGCGGAAACGACGGCCTGGGCCGAGGGCGTGGAGATCGGCACGATGACGGTCGGGCCTTCGCCGACGAACTGGCGGGCGATCTGCGCCGCGGTCGCGGGGTTGCCCTGCGCCGACTCGTAGATGAACTTCAGGTTCTCGCCTTCCTTGTAGCCGGCGGCTTCCAGCGCTTCCTTCACGCCGTCGCGGGCGGCATCGAGGGCGGGGTGTTCGACGATGGCCGTCACGGCAACCGTGACGTCTTCGGCCTTCGCAGGCAGCGTGAGCGCGAGCGTTGCGGCCGCGGCGAGCAGGATATGGCGCATGAATGGGTCTCCCGAGAATGATTTCGGCCGTTTCTAGGCAAAACGGCCGTTCAAATCAATTCTCACAGACCGCTGGGTCGATCATATTTTCTGATGAGAGGGCGCGGCTCAGTCGTCTTCGCCGTGCCCGACGATCATCATCGCCTCGAAGGCCATGCGGTCGACCTTGCGCATGCGCTCGGATTCCGACTTGAGCTGACCGCAGGCGGCGAGGATGTCGCGGCCGCGCGGCGTGCGGATCGGCGAGGCGTAACCGGCCTGATTGATGAAATCGGCGAAGCGCTCGATCTGCTCCCAGTCCGAACACTGGTAGTTCGTGCCCGGCCAGGGGTTGAAGGGAATGAGATTGATCTTCGCCGGAATGCCCTTGAGGAGCTGGACGAGCAGCTTGGCGTCCTCCAGCGTGTCGTTGACGTCCTTCAGCATCACATATTCGAAGGTGATACGGCGGGCGTTCGACAGGCTCGGATAGGCGCGGCAGGCCTCGAGCAGGTCCTTCAGCGGATATTTCTTGTTGATCGGCACCAGCATGTCGCGCAGGTCGTCGCGCACGGCATGCAGCGAGATCGCCAGCATGACGCCGATTTCCGAGCCGGTACGATAGATTTCCGGCACGATGCCGGAAGTCGACAGCGTGACACGGCGCTTGGAAAGCGACAGGCCATCGCCATCGGTGGCGATCAGCAGAGCCGTCTTCACGCTCTCGAAATTGTAGAGCGGCTCGCCCATGCCCATCATAACGATGTTGGAGACCTTGCGGCCCTCCGCCGGCACGATGGCGCCGGCCGGCGTATCGCGGTCCGGGAAGTCGCCGAGACGGTCGCGGGCGAGCAGGAGCTGCGAGAGGATTTCCTCGGCCGTCAGGTTGCGCACCAGCTTCTGCGTGCCGGTATGGCAAAAAGAACAGGTCAGCGTGCAGCCGACCTGGCTGGAAATGCAGAGCGTGCCGCGCCCTTCTTCGGGAATGTAGACGGTCTCGATCTCGACCGGGCGGCCAGCGCCGCGCGCGGGAAAGCGCAGCAGCCACTTGCGCGTGCCGTCATTGGAAATCTGCTCGTCGACGATCTCGGGGCGGGCGATGGTGAAATGCGTCTTCAGCATTTCGCGCATGTCCTTGGAGACATTCGTCATGTCGTCGAAATCGGAGACGCCGCGCACATAGAGCCAGTGCCAGAGCTGGCTGACGCGCATCTTCACCTGCCGCTCGGCGACACCCTTCTCGACCAGCGCGCGGCCCATGTCCTCGCGCGAAAGGCCGATCAGCGACGGCTTTTCGGCGGCCGGGATGTTGCGGACGAGCGGCGCCTTGAGCGGCTCGGCCGTATTGAGAAAGTCCATGCTTGCCATCGGGTCATCCCTCAAGAACAGGGCGCGCCTGCGCAGGCTTCCTGCGCCGCTAGCGGGTCCATGCTCGACTGAAGTTCAGCGGACCTTACGGCGCCGACGGATGCGGCGGAGGTCCAGTTGCCGGCCCTTTAGCATTGTTCCGGCGCAAAGTCACCTGCCGAGGAATAGCGAAAGGGCCGGCATCGCTGCCGGCCCTTATAGCGGATAGGCTTCAGCCGCAGCTTAGCGGCAACCCTCGATCTGCTTCAGCGCCGCCGAGATGCCGGAGAGCGAATAGGAATAGGCCGTGCCGGTGCCGCGGCGGGACTTCGCCTGAACCTGCATGTCCTTGCCGTTCTTCATGGCGGCGACGAGGGCCGGCTCTTCGGCGGCGTTCTCGACCCAGGCGGAGTTGCCCTTGGTGAACATCACGAAGGTGCGGCCGTCGATGACGACGTTGACCTTGGAATTCTCCTGCAGCGGATAGCCCATCATCGCCTGCGGCTCGTAGCTGATGTTCTGGCCCGGGCGCTGCGAGACGAGGAAGAAGACATCGCCGTGGTCGACGCCGGGCGGCGTCTTTTCCTTCGGCACGGACAGCACGTAGCAGACCTTGCCGCCATTCGCCTGATAGGAATAGGCGCCCCAGGCATTGAACTGCTGAATGCGCGTCGGCGTTTGCGCCGAGGCAACGCCTGCGGTCGCAAGGACGAGGGCGAGTGCGGTTGCGAGCTTTCTTACGAACATGTTTTCCTGCCGGTTGTCTTGCCAGTGATTGCCGGCCGAAGGCGGATGCCTTTCACGCCGGTGTCGGCCATGCTTGATGACGATTTGATTTATTTTGACTTAATTCAGGTTACCAAACCGTCAACACGCACGCATTTTGCCGAGGTCTTCCGCGCCGCACCGGGACGAAACCGTGTCGAAGTCCGCCGCAGCCTTTTCGTGAAAAGCGGGCGTGCCCAGTCCCCATTTGGTGAGATGAACCCGTCGAGATGCCTAATGGCACAAGGAATAGGGCAAGAATTTGACCCGATTGCGGGCCGGCCGGCTCAACCGAAGGGTTGCATGTCCGGCTCGTCCGCAAGCGCCCGGTCGGCGGCCGCGTAATGGTCGTCGCGAACATGGCCGCGGATCGCCGCGAAGGCGGCCGTCAGCACGGCAACGTCGTCGGAAAAGCCGACGAGCGCGAAGAAATCCGGTATGCCGTCGAGCGGCAGCACAAAATAGGCGAGCGCCGCCAGCAGGATGCCGCGCGCCCGGGCCGGCGTGTGGGGATCGAGCGCGCAATAGTAGGACGCGACGAGATCGCGGGCGAAGGGAACCTGCCGCATCGCGCGCTTGAGAGCCGGCCAGAACCGCCGCCTCACGCGGCTTTCCTGACGCTCCTGCTCGTCCTTGTCGCCGGGCAGCAGAATCTCGCCGATCTTCACATCGTCCATTCAAGGCCTCCCTCGGGTGGCAGCGCCGGAACAGTCCGGCGCTGATCATATGGGAATGCGTTCACGCCGCTTCAACTCTTCGTGCGAAAGGCCGCCGCCTTCTCCATCGCCGCCGCCAGCTTGAAGTCCAGCTCGGTCAGCCCGCCCGCATCGTGGTTGGTCAGCCGCACGTCGACGCGATTGTAGACGTTGAACCATTCGGGATGGTGGTTGAATTTCTCCGCCGCCAGCGCGCCCTCGGTCATGAAGCCGAACGCCTCGCGGAAGCTCTTGAACGTGTAGCGCTTCTCGATGGCGATGCCGTCAGCCGAGCGAATCCATCCTTCGAGGGATGCCAGCGCCTCGGCAATCGCCGCCTCATCCAGCTTTTCCTGTTTCATCGGGGCTCTCCTTTCGACCAGCATACCACATGAAAACGGCGCCCGAAGGCGCCGCGTTCCGTTTCGTGTGGCCGGTATCAGACGAAGAACTGGCCGCCGTTCGCCGAGATGGTCGAGCCGGTGATGAAGCCGGCCTCGTCCGAGGCGAGGAAGACGACGATGCGGGCGATCTCGTCCGGCTCGCCGAGGCGGCCGACCGGGATCTGCGGGATGATCCGCTCGTTCAGCACCTTTTCCGGAATGGCGCGCACCATTTCCGTACCGATATAGCCGGGGCAGATGGCGTTGACCGTGATGCCCTTGGCCGCGCCTTCCTGCGCCAGCGCCTTGGTGAAGCCGAGGTCGCCGGCCTTGGCGGCGGAATAGTTCGCCTGACCCATCTGGCCCTTCTGGCCGTTGATCGAGGAGATGTTGACGATGCGGCCGAAGCTGCGGTCGCGCATGCCGGACCAGACCGGATGGGTCATGTTGAAGAGACCCGTGAGGTTGGTGTTGATGACCGCATTCCACTGGTCGGGCGTCATCTTGTGGAACATCGCGTCCTTGGTGATGCCCGCATTGTTGACGAGAACGTCAATCGGGCCGAGATCGGCCTCCACCTTGGCGATCCCCTCGACGCAGGCCTCGTAGCTCGACACGTCCCACTTGTAGACGGCGATGCCCGTTTCCGCCTTGAAGGCGTTGGCCGCATCGTCATTGCCGGCATAGCTGGCAGCCACCTTGTATCCCGCCGCCTTCAGCGCAATCGAAATGGCTGCGCCGATGCCCCGCGATCCCCCCGTTACCAATGCTACCCTGCTCATGTCGCTCACTCCCCTAGACTGATTTTTTGAGTCGACCTGTCGCCCTGCCGGCGGCAGGTCATGGCAAAGTTTTGGATAAGCTGACGCCTAAAGGCTCTCGATGCACATCGCCACGCCCATGCCGCCGCCGATGCAGAGCGTGGCGAGACCCTTGCGGGCGCCGCGACGCTTCATCTCGAAGAGGAGCGTGTTGAGGATGCGGGCGCCGGACGCGCCGATCGGGTGGCCGATGGCGATGGCACCGCCGTTGACGTTGACGATGGACGGATCCCAGCCGAGGTCCTTGTTGACCGCGCAGGCCTGCGCCGCGAAGGCTTCGTTGGCTTCCACGAGGTCGAGATCGCCGATCTTCCAGCCGGCGCGCTCGAGCGCCTTGCGGGAGGCCGGGATCGGGCCGGTGCCCATGACCTTGGGATCGACGCCGACCGTCGCCCAGGAAACGATGCGGCCGAGCGGCTGGATGCCGCGGCGCGAGGCTTCCGCTTCGCTCATCAGGAGGGCCGCGGCCGCGCCGTCATTGAGGCCGGAGGCGTTGCCGGCCGTCACCGTGCCTTCCTTGTCGAAGGCCGGGCGGAGCTTCGCCATGGAATCGAGCGTCGCGCCGTGGCGGATATATTCGTCGGCATCGACCGTGATGTCGCCCTTGCGGCCCTTGACGATGAAGGGAACGATCTCGTCCTTGAAGCGGCCGTCCTTCTGGGCGGCCTCGGCCTTGTTCTGCGAGGCGACGGCGAAGGCGTCCTGCTCGTCGCGGGAAAGCTGCCACTGCTTGGCGACATTCTCGGCGGTCGTGCCCATGTGGTAGCCGTAGAAGGCGTCGGTCAGGCCGTCCTTGATCATCGTGTCGATCATCTTGAAATCGCCCATCTTCACGCCGCCGCGCAGATGCGCGCAATGCGGGGCCATGGACATGGATTCCATGCCGCCGGCGACGATGATGCTCGCATCGCCCGTGGCGATCTGCTGCATGCCGAGCGCGACGGCGCGCAGGCCCGAGCCGCAAAGCTGGTTCATGCCCCAGGCGGTCGCCTCCTGCGGCACGCCGGCCTTCATGGCGGCCTGGCGGGCCGGGTTCTGGCCTTCGCCGGCCGGCAGCACCTGGCCGAGAATCACCTCGTTCACCTCGCCCGCCGCAACGCCCGCGCGCTCGAGAACCGCCGAAATCACGGTCGCCCCGAGTTCATGGGCGGGCGTGTTGGCGAAAGCGCCGTTGAAGGAACCGACCGCGGTGCGGGCGGCGCTGGCGATGACGATGGACGGGGTGCTCATATGTGCTTCCTCAGTTCTGGCAGCCTTGCGGCCGGCCTTGGAACCGGGTCCGGCGCACGAACGGCGCGAGCCCGGCGGTTCTCCCGAAATCAAAACTGGCAAAGCGGAGAAGGAGAGTCAAACGGGATATCCCGCGGCGCTAAAATTTCATGCGGGGGGCCGCGCAGCATGAAAATCCATGTTGCGCAGCATCCCTCGCCGCATCGCACAATTCGATTGTCAGGAAGCGTCTTTTTGCGGATACTCGCAAGGCTCAAAAAAGAAAACAGGAACACGGGGATGAGGAGACCCTAATGGCCAGGAACGACGGTCAGATCGTCATCAAGAAATATGCCAACCGGCGGCTCTACAATACCGGCACCAGCACCTATGTGACGCTCGACGATCTCGCGGTCATGGTGAAGAAGGGCGAGGATTTCACCGTGCAGGACGCCAAGTCCGGCGAGGACATCACCCATTCCGTGCTGACGCAGATCATCTTCGAGCAGGAATCCAAGACGGGCAACACCTTGCTGCCGATCTCGTTCCTGCGCCAGTTGATCTCCTATTACGGCGACCAGATGCAGATGGTCGTGCCGAGCTATCTCGAGCACTCCATGCAGGCCTTCACCGAGCAGCAGTCGCAGATGCGCGAGCAGATCAACAAGACCTTCGGCGACACCCCGCTCGGCAAGAACCTGCAGGTGCCGATGCAGCTCGTCGAGGAGACAGTGCGGCGCAATACGGAAATGTTCCAGCAGGCGATGAAGATGTTCTCGCCCTTCGCCAATGCGGCCCCGGCAAAGGAAACCCGCAAGGCCGAGCCCAAGGATCTCGACGAACTGAAGGAGCAGCTTCGCGCACTCCAGACCAAGCTCGACAATCTGAGCTGAAGAGGGCCGAGCTGAAGAGGGCTGAGCTTAAAAAAGGCTGGCCTGAACAGGCCGGTGCGGCGCGGGGCTTTCCCGCGCCTTCTCAGAGCCCGATGGAAAGGTCGCGCCCCGCCGTGCGGATCGAGACGGCGAAGCCTGCGATGACATCAATGAAGGCGATCGTCATCAGGATAAAGAAGATCTGCGTCGCCGCGCCCTGCACCAGCAGGAACTCGACGAGAAACGCCACGAACAGCACCATCGACAGCATGTGATCGAGAAGCGCCCGCGAACCGGGGCGCGTGGCCTTCAGGATTTCCACGAAGAGCAGCACGAGCGCGATCAGGATGAGGAGGTCCCCGAAGGCCATCGTCCAGTCCGTGCCGGAGAGCATGTGGACCGACATCACCTCGTTGTCGAGCACGCCGACGCCGCCATCGCCGAAAAGGCCCGCCATGGCGAGGTTGTAGAGGGCGAAGGGGATGATCAGCAGCGGGGTCGCCAAAAGCATGTGAAGCTCCCTTTGGCCGCGCGTTCACGGCGGCGTTCCAGCCCTCTTAGAGCATGTCCCGCAAGCCTGCGCAGCCGCTTTGCGGCGGAAACCGCGCAAAAAAGAAAAGGCCCCGTTTCCGGGGCCTCGATCTCGGCTGATGCCGGAAACGCAGGATTATGCGCTTTCCTTCGGCGTCAGAACCTGGCGACCGCGGTACATACCGGTCTTCAGGTCGATGTGGTGCGGACGACGCAGTTCGCCCGAGTTCTTGTCTTCAACGTAGGTCGAACCCTTCAGAGCGTCTGCGGAACGGCGCATACCGCGCTTGGACGGGGTCGTTTTTCTTTTCGGTACAGCCATTTGACTAACTCCACTTATCGGGCAAACACATCCCTACGGCACCGGACGGGCGACAGGACATGCCTTTTTCTCGGAAATTGGGCCGGCTTATACATGGCAAAACCCTGCTTGACCAGTCCCCGCGCGGATTTTTTCGACTCTGCCTTTCAGACCTCGTCTTCCGGCACGATCCACGGCTCGGCAAGAGCCGCCGCCTGCCATTTCCGCCAGGCCGGATGCGCCTTCATGCGCTCCACATAGGCCAGTACCGCCTCGTCCTTCGTCAGGCAATAGATTTCCAGCCGGTTGACGACCGGCGCATACATGGCGTCCGCAGCGGAAAAGTCCCCGAACAGGAACGGCCCGCCGGAACGGGCGAGCGCATCCTTCCAGATCGTCTCGATGCGCGCGACGTCGGCCATCACGCCCGTCGGCAGATCGATTGCGCCCGGCTTGCGGCGGATGTTCATGGGGCAGGCGCTGCGCAGCGCATGGAAGCCGGCGAGCATTTCCATGGAGATCGCCCGCGCCTCGGCCCGCGCCGCCCGGTCCTTCGGCCAGATGCCGGCATCGGGAAAAAGCTCGGCGACATATTCGATGATGGCGAGCGATTCCCAGACCCTGACATCGCCGTGATGCAGCAGGGGGACCTTGCCCGACGGCGAGACCTTGCGGATTTCCGGGTTTCCGGCGGGAAAATCGAAAGGGATCACCCTGTCGGTGAAGGGCACGCCCGCAGCCTCCATGGCGATCCATGGGCGGAAGGACCAGGACGAATAGTTCTTGTTGCCGAGGTAGAGGATGAGTTCCGACATGTTTCAATGCTCCCTGAGAGCATCGGACCCTAGGCCGTCACCGGGGAAAGCGCCAATGAAAAGGCCTGAAGTCACTCATAAAGGCATTTGATATAGTCGCCCGAACCGCTCGCCCGCCGCTCGATCAGCCGCGCCAGACGCTGCAATCCGCGCCCCGGCTTGCCGGCATTGCGCTCGCGCGGATTGGGCAGGGAGGCGGCAAGAAGCGCCGCCTGCCGGCGCGTGAGCTTTGCCGCCGGCACGTTGAAATGATGCTGCGCCGCCGCCTCGATGCCGTAGATGCCTGGCCCCCATTCGGCGACATTGAGGTAGATTTCCATCAGCCGCTGCTTGCTCCAGACGAAGTCCGCCGCCACGGCCAGCGGCAGCTCCATCGCCTTGCGCACGAAGGAGCGGCCGTTCCACAGGAAGAGGTTCTTGGCCGTCTGCATCGGGATCGTGCTTGCACCGCGCGTCTGCTCGCCCGCCAGCGCCTCGCTCACCACCGCGCGCATCTGCCCCCAGTCGACGCCGGCATGGCGGCAGAACTGCCCGTCCTCGGACATCATCACCGATTTCACGAGATTGGGCGAGATATCCTCGAACGCCACCCATTGCCGGTCGTAGCCGCGCAGCAGCACGAGATCGCGCAGCATCAGCGTGGAAACCGGGCGCACGAAGGGGACGGCATAGAGGAAGATCAGCACATAGGGCAGCGCGACGAAAGCGGCCACGACGAACACGAGGCGTCGCCAGTTCCGGCGAAGCCGGCTCATCCAGCCGTCCCTCCCACCGGTCTCAACCTCCATGTCTGCCCGTGTTTCCGGTACGATGTCCAAGAGCCGGCGTCCGTCCTTCCGTCGTTGCGCCTTCATACCGTCCCGACGCTTCAAAAACCAGCGCCGGGCCGCGATTCTTTGCCGCCATCCCGGCATTCCCGTTGCTTCGCCCGGGTGCCCATGCCAAAGAGCGGCCATGAGCGAGCGTCACCAGCAATTCCAGTCCCTTCTCAAGAGCAATGCCGAGGCGGTGGAAGCCCTCCTCGAACGGCTGCTCTCGACCGATCTGCAGGCCGGTGAGATCGCCCGGCCGGAACGCCTCCTCGCCGCCATGCGCCACGGCGTCCTCAACGGCGGCAAGCGGCTGCGTCCCTTCCTCGTCATCGAATCCGCCGCGCTGTTCCCGGGCGTGGAGCGCGAGACGGCGCTGCGCATCGGGGCCGCGCTCGAATGCATCCACTGCTATTCGCTGGTCCATGACGACCTGCCGGCCATGGACGACGACGATATGCGCCGCGGCCAGCCGACCGTGCATATCGCCTTCGACGAGGCCGCCGCCATCCTTGCCGGCGATAGCCTGCTGACGCTCGCCTTCGACATCGTCGCAGCACCCGAGACGCGCCTGCCCGACGCCACCAAGACGGCACTGGTTCTGGCGCTCGCCCGCGCCGCCGGCATCGGCGGCATGGCCGGCGGCCAGGCGCTCGACCTTGCGGCCGAAAAGCAGGCACCGGACGAAGACGGCATCGTTGCCTTGCAGGCCATGAAGACGGGCGCGCTGCTGCGTTTTGCCTGCGAGGCCGGCGCGATCGTCGCAGGCGCTTCCGCCGGGGACCGCAGCACGCTGCGCCGCTATGGCGAAACGGTGGGCCTTGCCTTCCAGATCGCCGACGACCTGCTCGACCTTACCGCGGATGCTGAGACCATGGGCAAGGCGACCGGCAAGGACGCCGAACGCGGCAAGGCCACGCTCGTCTCCCGCCGGGGACAGGCATGGGCGGAAAATCGCCTGAGGGAACTCGTCACGGAGGCCGAGGCGCTGCTTGCGCCGTTCAGCCATCGGGCCGGCATCCTCATCGAAACCGCCCATTTCATCGCCAATCGCAGGAACTGACGTCATGAGCAAATTCTGGTCGCCGATCGTCGCCACGCTCAAGCCCTATGTCGCAGGCGAGCAGCCGCGCATCCCCAACCTCATCAAGCTCAACACCAACGAGAACCCCTACGGACCGTCGCCGAAGGCCATCGCCGCCATGCAGGCCGCCGTTGCCGACAGCCTGAAGCTCTACCCCGATCCGGGCGCGCTGGCGCTACGCCAGTCCATCGCCCGCTTCTACGGCGTGGAGGCCGACGAGGTCTTCGTCGGAAACGGCTCGGACGAGGTGCTGGCGCACGCCTTCGTCGCCCTTCTCAAGCATGACAAGCCGCTGCTCTACCCCGACATCACCTACAGCTTCTACCCGACCTATTGCCGCCTCTTCGGCATCGAACCCGTCGAAATCCCGCTAAAGGACGATTTCACCATCGACCTTGCGGACTACGACCGCCCCGCCGGCGCGATCATCCTGCCGAACCCGAACGCCCCGACCGGCATCGGCCTGCCGCTTGCCGCCATCGAAAAGCTTCTCGCCGAACACCCGGACCAGCCGGTGGTGATCGACGAAGCCTATATCGACTTCGGCGGCGAGAGCGCGATCCCGCTGACGAAGAGATACGACAACCTCCTCGTCATCCACACGCTCTCCAAGTCCCGCTCGCTGGCGGGCCTTCGCGTCGGCTACGCCATCGGCCAGCGCCCGCTGATCGATGCGCTGGAGCGCGTCAAGGACAGCTTCAACTCCTATCCGCTCGACCGCGTGGCCCAGGCCGGCGCGACCGCCGCCATCGACGACCGGCAATGGTTCGACACAACGCGCGGCAAGGTGATCGAATCGCGCGAACGGGTGACGGGCGCGCTGCGCCAGCGCGGCTTCGAGGTGCTGCCCTCGCAGGCGAACTTCGTCTTCGCCCGCCATCCGGGCCACAGCGGCGAGGCGCTGGCGAAGAGCCTGCGCGAGCGCGCCGTGCTGGTGCGCCATTTCGCCAAGCCCCGCATTTCGGATTTCCTGCGTATCACCATCGGCACGCCGGAGGAATGCGACCGCCTGATCGCGGCGCTTGAGGACATCCTCTAAGACCACGCCAAACGCTCCCCTTCCCCAACTTGGGAAGGGGACATGTGGTGCAATTCTCCCGCTTGGAGCGGCAGAAACCTTCGCTTATCGTCCACCGGCAATCTCACGGTGGCCCATGACCGACCTTACACCTTACCTGCCCCAGCTCGCCGTCGCCTGGACGGCCTATTTCATCGCCACCGCCTCACCCGGCCCGGCGATCATCGCCATCATCGCGACCTCCATCAGCCAGGGCCGCCGCGCAGGGCTGGCGCTTGCCTCGGGCGTGCTGACGGGTTCCTATATCTGGGCGATCCTCACGGCATCCGGCCTTTCCGCCCTCATCCGCACCTATGGCGAAGCGATCGTCGTCCTGAAGATCGTCGGCGGATGCTACCTGCTATGGCTCGCCTGGAATGCGTATCGCGCGGCCCGCAAGAGCGAGGAAACCTATCGCGCGCAGATGGCCGCCCTGCCGGCGCTTTCGCCGCGCAAGCAATATCTCAAGGGCCTCGGTATCCACCTCACCAACCCCAAGGCGATCTTCAACTGGATCATGCTGACATCGCTCGGCATGCCGCCGGGCGCGCCGGGCGGCGTCATGGCAACCTTCATCGCCGGCTGCATGGTGATCGGGGTCTGCGTCTTTCTCGGCTTTGCGCTGGTCTTTTCACTCGGCCCAGTGCATCGCGCCTATCTGAAGGCGCGCCGCGGCATAGAGGGCGTGATGGCCGCCTTCTTCGCCTTTGCCGGTTTCAAGCTGCTGACGAGCCGGATCTGATTACTCGGCCGCCGCCTGCCCCTGCCCGTAGCGCTTTTCGATATAGTCGTTGACCAGCGCCTCGAATTCGCCCGCGATATCGGTGCCGCGCAGCGTCATCGCCTTCTTGCCGTCGACATAGACGGGGGCGATGGGAAGTTCCCCGGTGCCCGGCAGCGAGATGCCGATATCGGCATGTTTGCTCTCGCCCGGCCCATTGACGATGCAGCCCATGACGGCGACCTTGAGGCCCTCGACGCCCGGATACTTTTCCCGCCAGACCGGCATGTTCTTGCGGATATCGTCCTGGATCTTCTGGGCGAGTTCCTGGAAGACCGTCGAGGTCGTGCGCCCGCAGCCGGGACACGCGGCGACAACGGGAATGAACTGGCGGAAGCCCATGACCTGCAGCAGTTCCTGCGCCACCTGCACCTCGCGGGTGCGGTCGCCGCCGGGCTCAGGCGTCAGCGAAATGCGGATCGTATCGCCGATGCCCTGCTGCATGAGAATGCCGAGCGAGGCCGAGGAGGCGACGACGCCCTTGGTGCCCATGCCGGCCTCCGTGAGGCCGAGATGCAGCGCATGGTCGGAGCGCGCGGAAAGCATCGCATAGACGGCGATGAGGTCCTGCACATTGGAAACCTTGGCGGACAGGATGATATGGTCGCGCGGCAGGCCGATTTCTTCGGCAAGCTCGGCGGAAAGCAGCGCCGACTGGCAGATCGCCTCGCGCATCACCTGCTGGGCCGTGAGCGGCGAGCCCTTGTCCTGGTTCTCGTCCATCAGCCGCGTCAGCAGTTCCTGATCGAGCGACCCCCAGTTGACGCCGATGCGCACCGGCTTGTCGTGGCGGATCGCCGTCTCGACGATGGCGGCGAACTGGCGGTCCTTCTTGTCCTTGAAGCCGACATTGCCGGGATTGATGCGGTACTTCGCCAAGGCCTCGGCGCAGGCCGGATGATCGGCAAGCAGCTTGTGGCCGATATAGTGGAAGTCGCCGACCAGCGGCACGTCCAGACCGAGACGCAGCAGACGCTCGCGGATTTTCGGCACCGCCGCCGCGCTCTCGTCGCGGTCGACTGTGATGCGCACGATCTCCGAACCGGCCCGGTGGAGGGCGGCGACCTGCGCCACCGTCCCGTCGATATCGGCCGTATCCGTATTGGTCATCGACTGCACGACGACCGGCGCGCCGCCGCCGACGAGAACGCCGCCGACATCGACGCCGACGGACTGGCGCCGCGGCTTCGGTTCAAAATCGAAGGAAAAGGACATTGGGAGCCTCTTGCTCGAAAAGCGGCCGCGCAGACGCGGCCTTTGCCCTCAGGTGGATCAGGAAATGTGGCTTGTCAACTGCGGGGGCGGGCACGCGCGACGATTTGATCGCCGCGCGGTCGGCCTTTCAAGGACGCTCGCGCACGTCCGCATGCACCGCATGATGCGACAGCAGCAGCACCACGAGGAAAAGCACCGGCAGGAGGGCGAAGATCAGCGCGAAGCCGACATGCTCGGCGATGAAGCCGATGACCGACGGGGCGAAGAGCGAGCCGGAATAGCCCATGACCGTCGTCACCGACAGCGCCACGCCCTGCGCGAAGCCCGGCAGGTTGCCGGCGGCGGAAAAGGCGATCGGCACCATGTTGGAAATACCGACGCCGCAGAGCGCGAAGCCCACCATGGCCACATAGGCGTTCGGCGCCGTGCCCGCGACCACCATGCCGATGATGGCGATAACCGTGCAGGTGCGCAGCGTCTTCACCGCGCCGAAACGGTCGCGCACATGGTCGCCGGCAAAGCGCATGACGGCCATGGTCAGCGAGAAGGTGCCGAAGGCAAAACCCGAAAGGGCGAGCGACGCGCCCAATTCCTTGCGCATGTAGAGCGCGCCCCAGTCGAGGATCGCGCCTTCCGGCACCATGCAGAACAGCGCCATCAGGCCGATCAGCCAGGGCAGCGGCGTCATCGGCAGGCGCACCTTCTGGCGCTCCTCGCTCGGATGCGGCGCATCGTGCAGGATATGCGGCCAGATGAAGACGAGCAGCACCGCCCCGGCGACCGTGAGCAGAGCGGCATGGCCCAACACGCCGAGCGCGCCCATGAGGAAGCCGCCGGTCGTCGCGCCGATGAAGGCCCCGAGGCTCCAGAAGGCATGGCAGGACGACATGATCGCCCGGCGCATCGACTTCTCCACCTCCACCGCATTGCCGTTCATGGCGACGTCCATCGCCCCCATCAGCCCGCCGAAGAAGAAGATGGCGATGGCCCCGAGCAGGATGGTCGGCGTGAGCGACAGGAGCAGCATGGTGGACAGGAACAGGATCGTCGCGCCCTTGACCGTGCGCGTCGTGCCGAAATGGGCGATCAGGATGCCGGCGATCGGCATCAGGATGATCGAGCCAATGCCGAAACACATGATCATCAGGCCGAGGCCGCCTTCGGTAAGGCCGAGGCGGCTGGCGAATTCCGGGATTTTCGGCGCCCAGGCGCCGGCGAAGGTGCCGTTCAGCAGGAAAAGCCCGGAGACGGCGAGCCGCGTCGGCGGAAAATAGGTCTTGACGAAGGATTTCTCGGCAAGGGCGGTTTCGGGGGTCGTCATGGGGAGGTCCATTGCTTGGGAGTTCGGAGCGGCTGGAGCATTTCCAGCAAAAGTGCGAAGCGGTTTTGCGTCCGGAAATGCGCAAACATTCAGACGGCCCTGAGGATATCGATGCCTGCCGCGGCCAGCGCGGCGGCTTCCGTCTCGTCGGCGTCCGCCTCGATCACGGCATGGGCGACGCGGGAAAGCGGCACGACCGAATAGGGCGCGGCGGCGGAGAGCTTGTCATTGGTGATCGCAACCAGCACCGACCGGCTGCGCGAGGCGAGGAAACGCTTGAACTCGGCATCCTCGAAGCTGGACGCGGTGACGCCCGCCTCCAGATCGATGCCGCAAACGCCGAGCACGAGGATATCGGGCCGGAACGCCTCGGCATCGCGCATCGCCTTGGCGCCGATGGCACCGCCGACCTTGGGATCGATCATCCCGCCGAGCTGGATCGTCGCAATGTCGCGCTCGACGAGCGCCGCCGCGATGGCCGGCGCATTGGTCGCGACCGTGAGGCCCCCGCCGGACGGCAGCACCTTGGCAAGGGCAAGATTGGTGCTGCTCGCATCGAGGAACACGGTCGATCCCGCCGGGATAAGCCCCGCCGCCGCCCGCGCCAGCGCCGCCTTGCTCTCGCCGGCGATGCCCATGCGCTCGTTCATCGAGGTCGGCGACTGGGAAATGCGCAGCGCCCCGCCATAGACGCGCTGGCACAGGCCCGAGGCGGCCATCTCGCGCAGGTCCCGCCGGATCGTATCCTCCGACACGCCGAGTTCCTGCGCCAGCTCCGCCGCGATCACCCGCCCCGAAAGGTCGAGCCGCGCGCGGATCAGCGCCTGCCGTTCACCGAGAAGAAGATCCTGTATCGTCATCGCCAAGCCAGATCATGCATGATTGCGCAACAATATGCATAAACCGGCAAAATCGTCAATGAACGGGAGGTTCACGTTTCATGACGCGGGCAAACAAAAACCCCGCCGTTTCCGGCGGGGTTCTTGCGATCAGCCATCCGGCTGCCGGCATTACTCGCGGTTGCCGAGGAAGCGCAGCAGGAACAGGAAGAGGTTGATGAAGTCGAGGTAGAGCGTCAGCGCGCCCATGATGGCCTTGCGGCCGGCCACGGCGGCGTCGTCGGCTTCGAAGTACATTTCCTTGATCTTCTGCGTATCCCAGGCCGTCAGGCCTGCGAAGACCAGCACGCCGATCGCGGAGATCGCGAAGTCGAGCGCCGAGGACTGCAGGAACAGGTTGACGAGCGAGGCGATGATCAGGCCGAAGAGGCCCATCACCAGGAACGAGCCCATCGCGGAAAGGTCCCGCTTCGTCGTGTAGCCGTAGAGCGACAGCGCACCGAAGGCGGCGGCGGAGACGAAGAAGGTCTGCGCGATGCTGGCGCCCGTATAGATCAGGAAGATCGACGACAGCGACAGGCCCATCAGGCCGGCATAGACCCAGAAGGTCGCCTGCGCGGCACCGACGCTCATCGTGTTGATGCGGAAGCTCAGGAAGAACACCAGCGCGAGCGGGGCCAGCATGACGACCCAACGCAGCGGGCTGAGATAGATCGCCTGGCCGAAGGCGGTCAACTGGCCATCGGCGAAGGCGGCCTGGGCGGCGAAGTAGGCGACGGCGCCCGTGATCACGAGGCCGAGAGCCATCAGGTTGTAAACCCGAAGCATATAGGCGCGAAGGCCCTCGTCGATGACGGCGCCAGCCTGAGCGCCGGCCTGGGCGGTTCGGGTCTGGTAGTTGCGGAGATCAGCCATAGTTTCCTCTTGGTTCAAGCCCATGTCGTGAACGGTGTCGGGTACCCGTTTATTCGCTCCGATCGCTCGAAGCTTTCGCGGGGGTCCGGGCAGCCGCTGCGGGCTTCAGCTTGCCTGTCCATGAATATGCGCACGAATTGTGTCTCGCACAAGACCCGCGACCCCTGCGGGTGCCGCGGACCCCGCTATTTCAAAGCTCGCGCAGCACGGGCGCGGCCTTCTGTCTCAGAATGCGCCAGGTGCCGGCAAGGCCGATGCCGACGGTCAGCACCAGCGCGGTCGCCACGGTCATGACGGCAACGTCCGGCAGGAAGCTCGACGGCAGCTTCATGATGCGGCTCACCACGAACCACGCCGCCACCCCGCCGGCAAAGAGCGCGAAGATCGCCGTCGCCAGTCCCAGCAGGAAATATTCGTAGCTGAAGGCGCGGATCAGCGTGGCGCGCGTCGCGCCAAGCGTCTTCAGCACAACCGCATCATGCACGCGGGCGCGGTTGCCGGCGGCAAGCGCCCCGGCAAGCACGAGGATCGAGGCGATCAACGCCACCGCCGCCGCCGCGCGAATAGCGGTCGCAAGCTGCCCGACCAGTTCGTTGACGACATCGAGCGCGTCCTTCACCCGCACGCTGGTGACGGTGGGATAGGCGTTGGTAATGGCCTTCAGCGTCGCCGCCTCCTGCGCGGCCGTCGCCGCGGGATCGATGACCGTGGCGAGCCAGGCATGCGGCGCGCCGGCAAAGGTATTCGGCGAAAAGACCATGACGAAGTTGATCGACAGCGATTCCCACTCGACATTGCGGAAATTGGCGATGCGCGCGGTGATGTTGCGCCCGAGCACGTTGACCGTCACCGTATCCCCGAGCTTGAGGCCAAGTTCGCCGCCCTCCTCCGCCGAGAAGGAGACGAGCGGCTCGCCGGAATAGTCCTCCGGCCACCATTCGCCCTGAGACAGCGTGGAATTTTCCGGCATGCGCTTGGCATAGGTGATGCCGCGGTCGCCGCGCAGCACCCATTGCCCTTCCGGCGGCACCGTCACCTTGGCCACGTCGACGCCGTTCAGTTCCATCACCCGGCCGCGCAGCATCGGCACCTCGATGATCTTGCCCTCCGGCATGTTCGCCTTGAGAACATCGCGGAACCCGTCGACCTCCGCGCCCTGGATATCGACGAAGAAGAAGTTTGGCGCACGATCCGGCAGGTTGCCGGTCAGTTCACGGCGCAGGTTGCCGTCGATCAGCGTCAGCGTGACGAGAAGAGCAAGGCCCAGGCCGAGCGACAGCACGACCGAGGAAGTCAGCGCCCCCGGCCGGTGGATGTTACCGATTGCGAGCCGCAGCGCCGGCGAATTGACGCGCGGGCTGCGCTTCGCCAGCGCCGTGATCACTATTGCGACAACGCGCAGCACGACGAAGGCGAAGGCGATCGCGCCGAGGAAGACGGAAGCGATGTAGCGGTCATAGGCCGTGAAGATCGCCAGCCCCGCCAGCGCCGCGAGGAAGACGGCCGCGCCCAGTACATAGGGCCAGCTCGGCAGGCGGCCCGCCTCGAAACCTTGCTCGCGGAAGAGCGCCGTCGCCGGCACCTCGCGGGCATGGCCGAGCGGCAGAACCGCGAAGGCCAGCGCGGTCAGCAGGCCGAAGACCGCCGCCAGCAGCAGCGCCGAGGGATAAAGCGCCGCTTCGGCCGGCACCGGCAGCACGCCGCCGAGGAACTGCATCGCCACCATGGGCATCAGCGCGCCGATGACGAGGCCGATAGCGATGCCGACCGATGCGATCAGCGCGATCTGGGCGAGATAGACCAGCGCCACCAGCGAGGCCGGCGCACCGAGGCACTTGAAGGTCGCGATGACGGAGCGCTTGGAATCGAGATAGGCCCGCACCGCATTGGCGACCCCAACGCCGCCGACGATCAGCGCCGTCAGGCCGACGAGCGTGAGGAACTGCGAGAAGCGGGTGATGTTCGCCGTCAGCGCCGGGGCCGCGCTATCGGCAGTACGGATCGACCAGCCGGCCGTCGGAAACGCCTTGTTCGCTTCCGCACGGAGCGCGACGGGCGAAAACTCGGTATTGGCGAGGCGGATGCGATAGGAATTCTCGACGAGGCTGCCCGTCTGCACGAGGCCGCTCGCCCGCAGCGCCTCCTGCGACAACATAAGGCGCGGCGCGAAGCCGAAGCCTTCCGACACGGCATCCGGCTCGCGTGTGAGCGTGCCCGTAATCCTGATCTTCGCCGTGCCGAGCAGCACCTCGTCACCCACGGCAACGCCGAGGCGATCCAGCAGAAGCGGCGCGACGACGGCCCCGAAGGCATCGCCTTCCTTTGCGAAAAGCTCGGAAGCCGGCTTTTGCGGCTCCGTTTCCAGCGCGCCATAGAGCGGATAGGCGCCATCGACGCCCTTGGCCTCCACAAGCGTCTGGTCGGAACCGTCCGGCAGGCGCACCATCGAGCGCAGACCCGACGATTGCGAGACATCGCCAAGCCCCTCGAAATATTTCATCTCCCCGGGCGTTGCGAAACGGTTGCGCAATTCGAAACGCACGTCGCCGGCAAGCAGGGTCTGGCCCTGCGAGGCAATGGCCTGGGTAATGGCGCTCGAAACCGAATTGACGCCGGCAATTGCCGCCGTGCCGAGCGCGATGCAGGCGAGGAAGATATAGAACCCCTTGAGGCCGCCGCGCATCTCGCGCAGCGCAAGGCGCAGGGCCAGCGGAACCTGCCGGAAAACCGCGCCGGCCCTCATGCCGGCACCGCTTCGGCCTGAACCCGCACGGGCACGGCGCCCGAAACGATCTCGCCGGAACGCATGGCGACCTGCCGGCCGCAGCGCGCGGCAAGCGCCGGATCGTGCGTCACCAGAACCAGCGTCATGCCGCGCTCGGCCTGCTTGGCGAAGAGCAGGTCGGCGATCTGCCGTCCCGTCTCTGTATCGAGATTGCCGGTCGGCTCGTCGGCGATCAGCAGTTTGGGAGACGGCGCGAGCGCCCGGGCAATCGCCACGCGCTGCTGCTCGCCGCCCGAAAGCTGGCCGGGATAGTGCGACAGCCGCTCGCCCAGCCCGACCGCCGTCAGTTCGCGCCGCGCGATCTCGAAAGCGTCGCGCACATTGGCAAGCTCCAGCGGCACCGCGACGTTTTCCAGCGCCGTCATGTTGGGAATGAGGTGGAAGGACTGGAAGACGATGCCGATATTGCGGCCACGGAAATCCGCCACCCGGTCCTCGTTCATGCCGTGCAGGCCCGCGCCGTCGATATGGATCTCGCCGCTGTCCAACCGCTCCAGACCCGCCAGCACCATCAGCAGCGTCGACTTGCCGGATCCGGACGGCCCGACGATGCCCACCGATTCACCCGCATCGATGACAAGGTCGATCCCCTTCAGCACATGGACGGACGCGGCCGCCCGGCCCAGGGTGAGATCGGCTTTTTTCAGGTCGATGATGGTTTTGGCCAAGGAATTCTGCCCTATATGTATGGGAAAGACTGGAATGCCAGCAATCTAGGAATAGCTCTATGTCGTTTAAAGCGGCGCTCGGATTTTTCGCCTCCCTCGCAATCACAGCTTTGTTATCCGCCGGCCTCGCCCGGGCCGAACCGGTCAAGCTCGTCGGCTTCGGCGACAGCCTCATGGCCGGCTACCAGCTTCCCGCCGCCGATGCCTTCCCCGTGAAGCTGGAAGCGGTGCTGCGCGCCAAAGGCTACGACGTGGAAATCGCCAATGCCGGCGTTTCCGGCGATACGACCTCCGGCGGCCTTTCCCGCCTCGACTGGTCCATTCCCGATGGCACGCAGGGCGTCATCCTCGAACTCGGCGCCAACGACGCGCTGCGCGGCATTGCCCCCGAACAGACGGAAAAGAACCTCGACGCCATGCTGACCCGCCTCAAGGAGCGCGGCATCCCGGTTCTGCTCGCCGGCATGCTCGCCCCGCCGAACATGGGCGCGGACTATGCCGAACGCTTCAACGGCATCTACAAGCGCCTTTCGGAAAAGCACGGCGTACCGCTCTATCCCTTCTTCCTAGAAGGCGTCGTCACCAAGGCGGACCTTCAGATCGAGGACGGCATGCACCCCAATCCCGCGGGCGTGGACGTCATGGTTCAGTCGATCCTGCCGACGGCGGAAGCCTTCCTCAAGTCCATCTCGGCAGGGGAGTAGTTCTCGCGGGTGCGAAATTAGGGTTGCGCAAAAATCCGTTGCGTGATTCGCTGACGGTATAGTCCAGTAGGGAGAAGTCGCCATGCCGAGACTTTTCGTTGCCCTCGAAGTGCCGCGCAATGCCGCCATGAGCCTCTCCCTTTTGAGAGGCGGCCTTCCCGGAGCCCGCTGGATAGACGTCGAGAACTTCCACATCACTTTGCGCTTCATCGGCGATATCGACGGTCGCACCGCCGACGAGGTGGTCGACAGGCTCGACCGTATCGAGCGCCCGGAATTCCAGCTCGCCCTCTCGGGCATGGGCTCCTTCGGCTCGAAGAAGCCCCATTCCATCTATGCCGGCGTCACGCAGGCGCCGGAAATGTACGCCCTCCAGGCCGAAATCGAGCGCATCTGCCAGCGCCTCGGCCTTCCCGCCGACCCGCGCAAGTTCACCCCCCACGTCACCCTCGCCCGCCTGCGCAACGCCCGCACCGAGGACGTCGCCCATTACCTCACCGGCCGCGGCAATTTCTACACCGCACCCTTCACGGTGAACCGCTTCGTGCTGATGTCCTCGAAGGAATCGGTCGGCGGCGGGCCGTATCTGACGGAAGAGGTGTTTCCGCTCTATGAGGCCGGCGGCGGCTGGGATGGGGCGGATCTGCACGATCATCCGGTCTGAACTGAGGGCGATCACCTTTCAAGGCGACGGCTCTCCATAAAAGCCACCCAACGTTGTCACGAAAACGCCCATGCGCGTGCCACTCCCGGCCAAGACGATCTTATGACCGGGCGCCATTCGCTTTCTAAGATCTTCCGGAATATAACAGAGCGTATCGTAGAACCACGGCAACTCCTTGAGAGAAATCGGATAAATGCATTTTCCGCTGGGTAGATCGTCGGCCTTGCTGATCGTAAATACGTGAGCAATCTGATAGCCGGACACGAAAGTTATTATCATCGGAATAGACACAAGGACGATAAATCTTCCCAAAGCATACCCAACAAAGGGAAGTATTATCAGATACGGGGTATTGTCACGACCTCTCTTCGGCCTTTTGTATACGAAACGGGCACCTGCAGCGAGAAAAAGGCCTGCAAGTACCAAACCCGTAACGAGACTCAGCAGATAGGAATCGGTCACCCATTGGGCAGAGGGAAAATATTCATAGCCCAGAAATTTCAACAGAAAGGGCAGAAAGCTGATCAGCAGCAACACACCCACTGCTGAGAAGGCTGCAAGAAGCAAAAAGCGCTTTTTCAGTTTCCGCCCTCCCGGACACTAAAATTCAACCGGCATCAATCGTGAGTCGTCGCATGAATAATAGATTGCAGAATCAGGATAATGCAATGCTGGGTAAGGAAGTCTCCCCGATTGCAATACGCGTGCAATCTCCTTCAAGCAGGCACCAGAACAAACCCTGAATCACCCCGAGTCATCGATTCGTCTCCGTTTCGTTCGCACCCTGTTCACGCCTTTGCCAAAACACCCGGAAAACCGCCGCATTTCACCTCCCCTCTTGCCATCGGCCGTCCCGATGGGCATCTGTGAGCCGAAACTGAAACCTGCCGGGGCGTGACTTGTCGCAAGCACCCATGATCTTGAGCGGCCGCGGGGTCACCGCGGTGCTCGGCCCGACCAATACGGGCAAGACCCACTACGCAATCGAGCGCATGGTGGCGCATGAGACGGGCGTCATCGGCCTGCCTCTGCGGCTTCTGGCGCGTGAGGTCTATGCGCGCCTTGTCGAAAAGGTCGGCCAGCACAATGTCGCGCTCGTCACCGGCGAGGAGAAGATCACGCCGCATATGGCGCGCTTCTCGGTCTGCACGGTGGAGGCCATGCCGCGCGAGACGCGCGCCGCCTTCGTCGCCATCGACGAGGTGCAGCTTGCCGGCGACCTCGAACGCGGCCACATCTTCACCGACCGGGTGCTGCACCTGAGAGGGCGCGACGAAACGCTGCTGCTCGGCGCGGCCACGATGAAGCCAATCCTCGAACAGCTGCTTCCCGGCATCCATGTCATCGAGCGCCCGCGCCTGTCGCAGCTCTTCTATGCCGGTTCGAAGAAGATCACCCGCCTGCCGCAGCGCACCGCCATCGTCGCCTTCTCGGCCGATGAGGTCTACGCTATCGCCGAACTGATCCGCCGCCAGCGCGGCGGGGCTGCCGTCGTGCTCGGCGCGCTCTCGCCCCGCACCCGCAACGCGCAGGTCGCACTCTATCAGGAAGGCGACGTCGAATATCTCGTCGCCACCGACGCCATCGGCATGGGCCTCAACCTCGATGTCGACCATGTCGCCTTCGCGCAGGACCGCAAATTCGACGGCTACCAGTTCCGCAACCTGAACCCGGCGGAACTCGCCCAGATCGCCGGCCGCGCCGGCCGGCACCTGCGCGACGGCACCTTCGGCGTGACGGGCCGCGTCGATCCCTTCGACGACGAACTGGTCAAGCGCATCGAGACGCACCAGTTCGACCCGGTCAAGGTGCTGCAATGGCGCACGACCCACTTCGATTATTCCTCGCTGCAAGCGCTCCGCCAGTCGCTCGATGCCCCGCCGCCGATACCCGGCCTCACCCGGGCGCTGCCGGCGGTCGACCAGCAGGCGCTGGAACACCTTTCGCGCTACCCGGATATCCGCGAGCTTGCGACGACGCCCGAGCGGGTGCAAAAGCTCTGGGAGGCCTGCGCGCTTCCCGATTACCGCCGCATCGCGCCCGCCCAGCACGCCGATCTCATCTCGACGCTCTATGCGGATCTCGTAAAGCGTGGCACGGTTAACGAAGACTTCATGGCGGACCAGGTCCGCCGGGCCGATCGGACCGATGGCGAAATCGACACGCTTTCGGCACGAATCGCGCAGATAAGGACCTGGACCTATGTGTCGAATCGGCCCGGTTGGCTTGCCGATCCGACACACTGGCAGGAAAAGACGCGGGAAATCGAAGACCGATTGTCCGATGCGCTACATGAACGGTTGACGAAACGCTTTGTTGATCGCAGGACATCTGTGCTCATGAAGCGCCTGAGAGAGAATGCGATGCTGGAAGCTGAAATCAGTGTGAATGGCGATGTCTTCGTAGAAGGACATCATGTCGGGCAGTTGGCCGGTTTCCGGTTTACGCTGGCCTCCGGAACGGAAGGACCCGATGCGAAGGCCGCGCAGGCGGCTGCGCAGAAGGCGCTTGCGCTGGAGTTCGAGGCCCGCGCCGCGCGCCTGCATGCGGCCGGCAATGCCGACCTCGCGCTCGGCTCCGACGGCACCGTGCGCTGGCTCGGCGATCCCGTCGCGCGCCTCGCCGCCTCCGACCATATCATGCGCCCGCGCGTCATCCTGCTCTCCGACGAGCAACTGACCGGCAATGCGCGCGACCATGTCGCCGCCCGCGTCGAGCGTTTCGTGAACCATCACATCGCGACCGTGCTGAAGCCGCTCGACGATCTTTCCCGCGCGGAAGACCTGCAGGGCCTTGCCAAGGGCCTCGCCTTCCAGCTCGTGGAAAATCTCGGCGTGCTCTTCCGCCGTGACGTCGCGGACGATGTGAAGTCGCTCGATCAGGACGCCCGCGCCTCCATGCGTAAGCACGGCATCCGCTTCGGCGCCTACCACATCTTCATGCCGGCTTTGCTGAAGCCTGCCCCGGCCGAACTCATCACGCTCCTCTGGGCGCTGAAGAACGATGGCCTCGACAAGCCTGGCTACGGCGACCTCATCCCGATTCTGGCTGCCGGCCGCACCTCGGTCGTCACCGATCCGACCTATGAGCGCGCCTTCTACAAGCTCGCCGGCTTCCGCTTCCTCGGCAAGCGCGCCGTGCGCATCGATATCCTCGAGCGCCTCGCGGACCTCATCCGCCCGCTCCTTCAGTGGAAGCCCGGCACGCCCCGCCCGGACGGCGCCTATGACGGCCGCCGCTTCACCGCGACGACCGCCATGCTCTCCATCCTCGGCGCGACGCCGGACGATATGGAAGAGATCCTGAAGGGTCTCGGCTACCGCGCCGACAGCGTGAAGGCTGAAGAGGCTGCCGCCTTCCTCGCCGCGCAGGCTCCGGCCACGGCTGCTGCCGAAACGCCAGCGGAAGCGAATGCGGAAACCTCCGACGAACACGACGCCGACGCTTCGGACGAAAGCGACGCCCCGGTTGCAGCCGCGGAAACGCCGGCCGCCGAGACCGTCGAAGCCCCGGCTCCGACGGAAGCCGCCGCCGAAGGCGAGCCGGCCGAAATCAAGCCGGTCCTCCTCTGGCGTCCCGGCTCGCGCCACGACAACCAGCGCCAGGGCGGCAACCGCCATGGCGGGGAACGTCAGGGCGAGCGTCAGGACCGTGGCGAGCGCCGCGGCGGTGATCGCAATCGCGGCCAGCAGGCCGGCGAGCGCGGTGAACGGCGCGAAGGCGGCCGTGGCGGCCGCCCGGACCAGAAGGGCCGCGACGGAAAGCCGCAGGGTGGCAATCGCCCGGATCGCGGCGAGCGCAACGAACGCGGCGGCAAACCGCAGCAGGCAAAATTCGAGGCCCGGCCGCCCCGCAAGGAAAAGCCGATCGACCCGGATTCACCCTTCGCAAAGCTCGCAGCGCTCAAGGAGCAGCTCAAGAAGTAAGCCATGGCGCGCAACGAGGAACAGCCGGCAGGTCAGGCGCGACAGCGCATCGACAAGTGGCTGTTCTTCGCGCGCCTGCGCAAATCGCGCTCGCTGGCCGCGAAATCCGTGGAATCCGGCGATGTCAGCGTCAATGGCGTGAATATCCGCCAGCCCTCTCATGCCGTTCGCCCCGGCGATGTCGTCGTCATCTCGCTCGACAGGCACGACATGGTCGTGAAGGTGCTCCAGCCCGGCGAGCGCCGCGGCCCCTATGAGGAAGCGCGCCTTCTCTACAGCGACATGACGCCGCCCCCGCCGCCCCGCGAGGAGCGCAATCTCTTCGCCCAGGCGACGCGCGAGCGGGGCGCGGGACGCCCGACAAAGCGGGAACGCCGGGAAACCGACCGGCTGCAGGCTTTTCCCGGCGAGGACGACGATTAGAATTCTATACCTCGCATGCGCGCGGCGGCGCATGTATTACGCTTGCAAAGCGCCCGCAAAGCCTTTACCTCAGCCACCGGACAGCCTGCGCGAGCGCGGCCCTCTCCTATCCGGCAAGCCGCCTGCGTGACAGGTTTTGCGGCGCCGGACGGCCCCGCCTCCGCTGCCTTATGACGATTCTGGAGTGAAGCATGACGTATGTCGTGACCGACAACTGCATCCGCTGCAAGTACACGGACTGTGTGGAAGTATGCCCCGTCGACTGCTTCTACGAGGGCGAGAATTTCCTCGTCATCCACCCCGACGAATGCATCGACTGCGGCGTCTGCGAGCCGGAATGTCCTGCCGAGGCGATCAAGCCGGATACCGAGCCGGGCCTCGACAAGTGGCTGAAGATCAATACGGAATTCGCCTCCATCTGGCCGAACATCACCGTCAAGCGCGACGCGATGCCGGAAGCCAAGGAAATGGACGGCGTGGAAGGCAAGTACGAGCAGTTCTTCTCGCCCAATCCGGGCAAGGGCGACTGAGCCTCACCGCCACGCGGCGATCGATCCTGGGGAAAAAGCCTGCCTCTTGCCGAAAGGCGATAGGGCAGGCTTGATGACCCATGCGAAGCAAATTATTGATTTCGGCACTTTTTTGTGATAGGGTCTGGATACTGATCCAAATCGCGGCATTTTGCGTGCCCGAACACCACCACGAAAGCAAACGATCCCTCAACGTCGCTCACCTCCCATAGGCAACCCCGGTTGCTCAAATGTGAACGCGTCGAAGCGGACCTTTTTGCGCATGGCGGACGGACCAGAGTGGTGACACCCCCAAGGTGCCCCCGTCTTTCCCGGGTCCCCGGACCCACCCCGACCCCCGTCGGGGAGCGTAACAGGGAGTATTTGAACAGAATGACGACCCAGCAGAAGAAATCTTCCACGCGCCAGGGCTTCAAGACCGGCGAGTCGATCGTCTATCCCGCTCACGGCGTCGGCCAGATCGTCGCCATCGAAGAGCAGGAAGTCGCCGGCATGAAGCTCGAGCTTTTTGTCATCGATTTCGAAAAGGACAAGATGCGTCTCAAGGTGCCGGTTGCCAAGGCCGTTTCCATCGGCATGCGCAAACTGTCGGAGACCGATTTCGTCGAACGCGCGCTGAAGGTTGTCCAGGGCAAGGCCCGCGTGAAGCGCACCATGTGGTCGCGCCGCGCGCAGGAATATGACGCCAAGATCAATTCGGGCGACCTGATCTCGATCGCCGAAGTGGTCCGCGACCTCTACCGCGCCGAGAACCAGCCGGAACAGTCCTATTCCGAGCGCCAGCTCTATGAAGCCGCCCTCGACCGCATGGCCCGCGAAATCGCCGCCGTGAACAAGATGTCGGAAACCGAAGCCGTCCGTCTCGTCGAGACGAACCTCGCCAAGGGTCCGAAGCGCGGCAAGACCATCGAGGAAGACGACTCCCAGGACGAAGCCGCCTGATTTAGGGCGCTCCGTCGAAATTTAAAGCCCGGCTGGCGACAGCCGGGTTTTTTATTGGAACTTTTTTGCGGCGCACCCGTTGTGGCGGTTGAGGACGACCGGCTTCGGTTGGCCGCAAGGGTGGTGCCGCCACTTTAATCTGCCCGAAGGCGGATTTCGGGCGATCCTTCGGCCCGTCTGAAACGTCATCGTCAGGGCGTGGGTTTCTCCCGCGCCGGTTCGGTTCACGTGGAGACACCGCCATGGCTACGACGACCGCAGACCGCCGCATGATCAAGCTCGCCATGTCCGCCCCCTATCTGGAGCGCGACGAGGAACAGGCACTGGCCCATGCCTGGAAGGACAATCACGACCAGGAAGCCCGCAACCGCATCGCCATGGCCCATATGCGGCTCGTGGTCTCGATGGCGGGCAAGTTCCGCAACTTCGGCCTTCCGCTCGGCGATCTCGTGCAGGAGGGCTATATCGGCCTTCTGGAGGCCGCCGCCCGCTTCGAGCCGGAACGGCAGGTGCGCTTCTCCACCTATGCAAGCTGGTGGATCCGCGCCTCGATACAGGATTACGTGCTGCGCAACTGGTCCATCGTGCGCGGCGGCACCAGCTCCGCGCAGAAGGCGCTCTTCTTCAACCTGCGCCGCCTGCGCGCCCGGCTTGCCCGCGGCGACAGCCACCTCACCAGCGAGGCCATGCACCAGGAGATCGCCGCGGCGATCGGCGTCAGCACGGCGGATGTGCGCACCATGGACGCCCGCCTCTCCTCCTCCGACATCTCTTTGCAGGCTCCTATTGCCTCGGGCGAGGGCGAGGGTTCCAGCCGCATCGAATTCCTCACCAGCGACGCCCCCCTGCCGGACGAACAGGCCGAAGGCAGCATCGACGGCGAACGCCGCCGCCACTGGCTGCATTCGGCGCTCGGCGAGCTCAATGAGCGCGAGATGAAGATTATTCGCGCCCGCCGCCTTGCGGAAAACGGCGCGACGCTGGAAGAGCTGGGCGTGCTGCTGGGTATTTCGAAGGAGCGCGTGCGCCAGATCGAGAACCGGGCGCTCGAAAAGCTGAGGGCCGTGCTGATCAGCAAGACGACGGATTTCGCCTACGCGTGAGGCTTACGGCGTCTTGTTTTCCTCCGGCTGCTCAAGCGAATGCCGCATGATCAGCGGCATTTGCGATAGCGTGAAGAGGATGGTGATGGGCATGGTGCCCCACACCTTGAAGGCCACCCAGAAATCCGTCGAGAAATTGCGCCAGACCACCTCGTTCATCACGGCGAGCACGATGAAGAACAGGCCCCAGCGCAGCGTCAGCTTGCGCCAGCCCTCGTCCGTCAGCTTGAAGGCGGCGTGGAAGACGTAGCCGAGCAGCGACTTGCCGAAGAACAATCCGCCGAGCAGGATCGCGCCGAACAGCGTGTTGACGATGGTCGGCTTCATCTTGATGAACGTGTCGTTCTGCAGCCAGAGCGTCAGCGCGCCGAAGACGAAGACGACGAGGCCGGAGATCAGCGGCATCATCGGCAGCGTGCGCGTCAGCACCCACGAGACGACAAGCGCGATGGCCGTCGCGGCCATGAAGAGGCCGGTCGCGATGAAGATCGGCCCACCCATCTCGGACAGCACCGGAAAATGCGAGGCCAGCCACTCGCCGCGCGAATTGGCGAAGAAGAAGACGACGAGGGGGCCGAGTTCCAGCACCATCTTGAGGAACGGGCTGACCTTCTCCTCTTCCTTGGCCGGTGCGTCCAGCGTTGCCTTGCTCATGCTCCAACTCCTGCGATCGCTTCCGCGAAATCCTTGGCCTCGAAGGGTTCGAGATCGTCGATCCCTTCGCCGACACCGATGAAATAGACCGGCAGCTTGTGTTTTGCCGCAATCGCCACAAGGATGCCGCCGCGGGCCGTACCGTCCAATTTTGTCATGATCAGGCCCGAGACACCCGCGACGTTGCGGAAAATCTCCACCTGGTTCATCGCGTTCTGGCCGGTCGTGGCGTCGAGCGTCTGGAGCACGGTATGCGGCGCGTCGGGGTCGAGCTTGCCGAGCACGCGCACGATCTTTTCCAGTTCCGCCATCAGCTCCGCCTTGTTCTGCAGACGCCCGGCGGTATCGACGATCAGCACGTCGCTCTTCTTCAGCTTCGCCTGCTCATAGGCCTCGTAGGCAAGCCCCGCCGCATCAGCGCCGAGCTTCGAGGAGACGATGTCCGAGCCGGTGCGCTCCGCCCAGATCTTGAGCTGTTCGATGGCCGCCGCACGGAACGTGTCGCCCGCCGCCAGCATCACCTTGAGGCCCGCACCCGAAAGCTTCGCCGCAAGCTTGCCGATGGTCGTCGTCTTGCCCGTACCGTTGACGCCGACGACGAGGATGACATGCGGCTTGTGATTGAGGTCGAGTTCCAGCGGCTTTGCCACCGGTTCGAGCACCTTGGTGATCTCGGTCGACATGATGCGCGAGACATCCGCGCCGGTCACGTCCTTGCCGTAACGCTCGGAGGCGAGCGTATCGGTGATACGCAGCGCCGTCTCCACGCCGAGGTCAGCCTGTATCAGCAGGTCCTCGAGGTCCTGCAGCGTGTCGTCATCGAGCTTGCGCTTGGTGAAGAGGCTGGTGATCTGGCCGGTGAGCTGCGAGGAGGTGCGGGCAAGGCCCTCGCGCAGGCGCTGGAACCAGGTGCGCTTGGGCTGCGCCACGGGCGCGGCCTCCTCGACGACAGCCTTTTCCGACGACGCGAAACCCTTCGGCAGGACCGGCGTTTCCAGCGGCCTTTCCGCGCGGATGGCCTCTTCGAGGACAGGATCCGCTAGTTCGCCCGGTGCTTCCGCTTCCACCGTTTCCACATGGGCGGCGGCGATCTCCTCGACGAGTTCCTCGACCGATCCGGCCGGTTCATCCGCGACGATCTCCTCTACCGGCACCGGCTCGGCTTCAGGTTCTGCAACGGCCTCGTCGCCCGCCGGCCCGCCGGCAGTCTCCATTTCCGCCGGCACGACCGGATCTTCGGTAACCGGGAGGCTCGGGGCATGCGGCAGCGGATAGATCTCCGGCTCGACATCCTCGGAAATATGGTAGTCGGCCTCGGGATTGGCGGCCTCCGCCTCTTCGAGCAGCGCATCGCGCTCCTCGTCGACCGAGAGGGGCGCCGATGCTGCGGCAGGCTCTTCCGGCGCGGGCTCGATGATGTGCGGCTCGGCAGCCCGCGGTTCGGCGGCCTGCTGCTCGACAACGGGCGCTTCCGCCTCCGGCTTGGGCTCAGTGGCGGTGTCTTTTCCGAACGTGAAAATCTTCTTGATGAAGCCGAGAGCCATGAAAGGTATCCGCTAGTTGCGAAGGGACGCGGCGCCGGCCGCATTGAGGGGCCGCATCGTCAGGTGCCTGCCATTGTGTCCGGTGATCGTCACCGGCACAAGATCGCGCGGTTTCAGCCCCGCGGCATCGACGAGCGTGAAGTTTTCGGTATGGGCAAGGCCGTTGTTCTCCACGAGGATCGTCTCATCCCTGCCGATCATCGAGACGAGATGGGCCTCGTGCAGCCTTTTCCCCGTCTCCCGCAGCCGGGCGGCGCGGTCCTTGACGAGCGCGCGGTCGAGCTGCGGCATGCGGGCGGCCGGCGTGCCGGGGCGCAGGCTATAGGGAAAGACGTGCAGATGGGCGATGCCGCAGTCTTCCGCAAGCCGCGCCGCATTGGCGAACATTTCTTCCGTCTCCGTCGGAAAGCCGGCGATCATATCCGCGCCAAAACTGGCATCCGGCCGGGCCATCCGCACCCGCGCGCAAAAATCCCGCGCATCGGCGCTGGAATGACGGCGCTTCATGCGCTTGAGGATCAGGTCGTCGCCATGCTGCAGGGAAAGGTGCAGATGCGGCATGAAGCGCGGCTCATCGGCAATGAGGTCCCAGAGATGATCGTCCGCCTCGATGCTGTCGATGGAGGAGAGCCTGAGGCGGCGGATTTCCGGCACCTGCTTCAGCAAGGTTTTGGCGAGCAGGCCGAGGCTCGGCTGACCGGGAAGGTCCGCGCCGTAGCTCGTCGCGTCGACGCCCGTCAGCACGATCTCGCAATAGCCGCTCTCGACGAGTTTGCGCGCCTGATCGACCACCGCGCCCATCGGCACAGAGCGGGAATTGCCACGGCCATAGGGGATGATGCAGAAGGTGCAGCGGTGGTCGCAGCCGTTCTGCACCTGCACGAAGGCGCGCACATGGCCATCGATCAGCTTCACCATCTGCGGCGCGGTCTCGCGCACGCTCATGATGTCGTTGACGCGCAGCTTCTCTTCCGCCGAGACGCCGAAATCCGGCAGCGCGCGGTAGGAGGCGCTTTTCAGCTTCTCCTCGTTGCCGAGCACGGCGTCCACCTCAGGCATGGCGGCAAAGGTGGCGCTTTCCGTCTGCGCCGCGCAGCCGGTGACGATGATGCGGGCATGGGGATTGTCGCGCCGGGCGCGGCGGATCGCCTGCCGGGCCTGGCGCACGGCCTCGCCGGTGACGGCGCAGGTGTTCACCAGCACGGCATTGTTCAGCCCCGCCTTCTCGGCCTCCGCGCGCATCACTTCCGATTCGTAGGTGTTGAGCCGACAGCCGAAGGTTATGACCGTAACGCCGCTCAAAGGGCGGCCGCCCCGGTCTCGTCGCGGCGGAAAGCGCCGGTCGAAGGATCGAGCGTGCCCGACCATTCCCATTCGGCGGGCCCCGTCATCACGACATGGTCGTCCTCGCGCCATTCGATGGTCAGCGTGCCGCGATTCGGGCTGCTGGCGACGGTGATCGCAACCTTGCGGCCCGTCCGGCCGGTGCGCGCGCCGGAAACGCCGGCCGCGCAGGCGGCCGAGCCGCAAGCGAGCGTCAGGCCCGCGCCGCGCTCCCAGGTCCGCGTCGTCATGGAGGACGGCGAGGTGACCTGCGCCAGTGTGATATTCGCCTTTTCCGGGAACATCGGATGGTTTTCGAGCAGCGGGCCGAAACGGTCGAGATCGAAGCTCATCGGATCGCGATCGACCCAGAAGACGGCATGCGGATTGCCCATCGACATGGCGGCGGGCGAATGCAGGATCGGCGCATCGATCGGCCCGATCTGCAATTCGATGCGGCTCGTGTCGAAGAACTCTTCGGCAAGCGGAATGCGGCTCCATTCGAAGACCGGCTTGCCCATATCGACGGAGATCGTGCCGTCCGCATGCTCGGTGGCGTTGAGGATGCCGGCGACCGTCTGGAAGGTGAAGGCCTTGCGGCCGGTTTCGGCGGCGAGCGCCTGCACGACGCAGCGCGTGCCGTTGCCGCAGGCCTGCGCCTTGGTGCCGTCGCAGTTGAGAATGACGATGAAGGCATCCGTGCCGTCGACCTTCGGATCGTGGATCGCCATGATCTGGTCGAAGCGGGTCGCAGGATCGGCATTGAGCGCGATGGCGGCCGTCGGTGTCACGGCATCGGCGCGGCCACGCATGTCCACGACCAGGATCATGTTTCCCAGTCCGTTCATACGGGCGAATTGCGCTTCAGCGGCCATGTCGGATGTTCCTGTAAAGACCCGTCACGGAGTCTTTGATTTCTTGCGCGTATATGGCGCAAACGGCCCCGGATTACCAGATGGAGTCTTTCGATCCTTGACTTTCCGGCCTTCTTCCTGTTTAAGCCGCGCATCTGCGACAAGTGAGACTGCTTGAAGCCGCCGACCGGGACCCATTGCGGTATAAACAGATCCCGGAGGTCAACACCCGACAGCGCGATGCGCCCTCGGGTGCTTTTTGGCTTTGCGTCTTGTTTTCGACGCCGATTGCACCGACGTTTCCGCGTGACGCGGAAACAAGAAGGAAGACGTGATGTTTGAAACACTCCAGGACCGCCTTGGCTCCATTCTGAATGGACTGACAGGCCGTGGCGCGCTTTCCGAGGCCGATGTCTCGGCGGCGCTGCGCGAGGTCCGCCGTGCGCTGCTGGAAGCGGACGTGGCGCTGGAAGTGGTGCGGTCCTTCACGGATGCAGTGCGCGAAAAGGCCGTCGGCGCGGAAATCCTGAAATCCATCAAGCCCGGCCAGATGGTGGTCAAGCTCGTCCATGACGAGCTGGTTTCCATGCTCGGCTCCGAGGGCGTCTCCATCGACCTCAACGCCGCCGCCCCCGTCGTCATCATGATGGTGGGCCTCCAGGGTTCGGGCAAGACCACCACGTCGGGCAAGATCGCCAACCGGCTGAAGACGCGCGAGAAGAAGAAGGTCCTGATGGCCTCGCTCGACACGCGCCGCCCGGCCGCGCAGGAGCAGCTTCGCCAGCTCGGCGTGCAGACCGGCATCGACACGCTGCCGATCATCGCCGGCCAGTCGCCGACCGATATCGCCGCGCGCGCCGTGCAGGCCGCAAAGCTCGGCGGCCATGACGTCGTCATCCTCGACACCGCCGGCCGCACCCATATCGACGAGCCGCTGATGATCGAGATGGCGGAGATCAAGCGGAAGTCCAATCCGCACGAGATCCTGCTCGTCGCCGACGCGCTGACCGGTCAGGACGCCGTCAACCTCGCCCGCAATTTCGACGACCGCGTCGGCATCACCGGCCTCGTGCTGACCCGCATGGACGGCGACGGCCGTGGCGGTGCGGCCCTCTCCATGCGCGCCGTCACCGGCAAGCCGATCAAGCTGATCGGCGTCGGCGAGAAGATGGGCGAGCTGGAGGAGTTCCATCCCCGCCGCGTCGCCGACCGCATCCTCGGCATGGGCGACATCGTCTCGCTCGTCGAGAAGGCGGCGGAGAACATCGACGCCGAGAAGGCGGCCGCCATGGCCGCCAAGATGGCCAAGGGCAAGTTCGACCTCAACGACCTTGCCGACCAGCTTCGCCAGATGCAGAAGATGGGCGGCATGGGCGGCATCATGGGCATGATGCCCGGCATGGCCGGCATGAAGGACAAGATGTCCGCCGCCGGCCTCGACGACAAGCTCTTCGGCCGCCAGATCGCCATCATCAACTCGATGACCAAGGCCGAGCGCGCCAACCCGGACATGCTCAAGCATTCCCGCAAGAAGCGCATCGCCGCCGGCTCCGGCACCGATGCGGCCGACATCAACAAGCTTCTCAAGATGCACCGCCAGATGGCGGACATGATGAAGATGATGGGCGGCAAGAAGGGCGGCATGATGAAGCAGATGATGGGCGGCCTTGCCGGCAAGATGGGCCTCGGTGGCCTCGGCGGCGGCATGCCCGATCTTTCCAGCATGGACCCCAAGCAGCTCGAGGCGCTCGCCAAACAGGCGGAAGCCGCCGGCATCAAGCCGGGCAGCCTGCCGGGCCTCGGCGGCAGCGGCGGTCTTCGCCTGCCCGGTCTCGGCGGCCTTCCGGGCCTGCCCGGCCTGCCGAAGAAGAAGTGAGGAACGCCGCATGACGATCGACCCGAAGGTCAGGCAGCAATTGGGAGAATACCGGCAGTCGATCGACAATATCGACGCTGCCCTTGTGCATATGCTCGCCGAGCGCTTCCGCTGCACCCAGGCGGTGGGCGTGCTGAAGGCGACGCATGAACTGCCGCCGGCCGATCCGGCGCGCGAGGAATACCAGATCGAGCGCCTTCGCCGCCTGGCGAAGGATGCCAATCTGGACCCGGATTTCGCGGAGAAGTTCCTGAACTTCATCATCCGCGAGGTGATCCGGCATCATGAAGCCATTGCCGCCGAACATGGCGGCGCAAACCACACCGCTTGAAAAGCGGCCCATCTACCCAAGGAGAAATGACATGTCCCTGAAGATTCGTCTCGCCCGCGGCGGTTCCAAGAAGCGCCCGTACTACCAGATCGTCGTTGCCGACGCCCGCTCCCCGCGTGACGGCCGCTTCCTCGAGAAGCTCGGCGCCTGGAACCCGATGCTCGGCAAGGACGACGCAAACCGCGTCCAGATCGACACCGACCGCGCCAAGGAATGGCTCGCCAAGGGCGCACAGCCCACCGACCGCGTTGCCCGCTTCCTCGACGAAGCCGGCGTTCTGAAGCGCGAAGCCCGCAACAACCCGGACAAGGCAAAGCCGGGCAAGAAGGCTCTCGAGCGCGCCGCCGAGAAGAAGCAGAAGGAAGAAGACGCCGCTGCTGCCGCCGCTGGCGAATAATCTGCCTCGACTTTTATGGAGACGGGCGGCGTGCTTCATGCCGCCCGTTTTCATTTTGTCTGACGCAATTCCGGACGCAAAACCGCTGCACACTTTTGCTGGAATTGCTCTAGGAGCCTCCGCGCGAACGTCGTAAGAGGCTTTGCAAGACCACACGGAACCGAACCATGGCGAAACTGGAAAATCCCGTCCTCATGGGCACCGTCGGCGCGGCACAGGGCCTGCGCGGCGAGGTCCGTGTGAAATCCTACACAATCGACCCGACCTCCATCGGCGACTACGGCCATCTGCACACCGAGGACGGCCGGTCCTTCGAGGTGCTGGAGGTGCGCGAGGCGAAGAACGTCGTCGTCGTGCGCTTTCGCGGCGTCAACGACCGCAACGCCGCCGAGGCGCTGAACGGCATCGAACTCTATATCGAGCGCGACAACCTGCCGGACGAGGAACTGGACGAGGACGAGTTCTTCTATGCCGACCTCGAAGGCCTGGAAGCCGTCGACACGACCGGCCGCAGCCACGGCACCGTCACCGGCATCTTCGATTTCGGCGCGGGCGACCTGCTCGAACTCAAGGGGCCGGGCAAGCGCCCCGTGCTCATTCCCTTCTCCGAAGCCGCGGTGCTGGAAATCGACCTCGAAGGCGGCCGCCTCCTGATCGACGCCACCGCCGCCGGTCTCGTCGACGACGAGAAGGACGGCCCCGGCAGCCGTCGTCGCCGCCCGCCGCAGGGCGAGGGAGAATAACGTGGCTTTCCGCGCCACCATCCTGACGCTCTACCCGGAGATGTTTCCAGGCTTTCTCGCCCAGTCCCTCTCCGGCAAGGCGCTGGCGCGCGGCGACTGGTCGCTCGACTGCCTGCAGATCCGCGATTTCACCACCGACCGCCACCGCACCGTCGACGACACGCCGGCCGGCGGCGGCGCGGGCATGGTGCTGAAGCCGGATGTGCTGGCCAAGGCCATCGACCATGCCTCCGAGGGTGACAACCGCCCGCGCCTCCTGATGAGCCCGCGCGGAAAACCGCTGACGCAGAAGCGCGTGCGCGAACTTGCGGCCGGCGAGGGCGCGATCATCGTCTGCGGCCGTTTCGAGGGCGTCGACCAGCGTGTGATCGACGGGCGGCAGCTCGAAGAAGTCTCCATCGGCGACTACATCCTCTCCGGCGGCGAGCCGGCGGCGATGATCCTGCTGGATGCCATCGTGCGCATCCTGCCCGGCGTCATGGGCAATGCGCTTTCCGGTGAGCATGAGAGTTTTGAAGGCGGATTGCTGGAGCATCCGCACTATACGCGCCCGCAGGTCTTCGAAGGCCAAGAAATCCCCGGCGTGCTGACCTCCGGCAACCACGCCGCCATCGACCGATGGCGGCGCGAGGAGGCGGAGAAGCTGACGCGCGAGCGCCGGCCCGATCTTCTGACCGATCAGCCCTTCAGGAAATAATAGACCGTCAGCGCAAGGCCGACCGCCACCACCAGCACGCGGATCACCGGCTGCGGCACGCGCCGCGCCGCCCATACGCCGGACCAGCCACCAAGCGCCGCCGCCGGCACCATGACGGCGGCCTGCGGCCAGCCGATCACCCCGCCGCTGGCGAAGACGATAACCGCCATGGCGGCAATGACGACGGCGACGAAATTCTTCAGCGCGTTCAGCCGGTGATAGTCACCGCCCTTGGTGAGGCCCAGCACGGCGAGCGTCATGATGCCCATGCCCGCGCCGAAGAAGCCGCCATAGATGGAGGTGACGAACTGGCCGGCAAGGCCGAGCGGCGAGATCGGTTTTTCCGGGCTGAGCGTCTTCGGCTTGAGGTAAGGCCCGGCCGCGAAAATCGCGGTCGCCGCCAGCAGCAGCCAGGGCACCAGCGCGCGGAACGAGGGATTGGAGAGCGAGAGCAGCAGCAGCGCCCCGGCAAGGCCACCGACCAGCGACAGCGCGCCGAGCAGCAGCGCTTCCTTCCAGTCGGCGCGGATTTCCTTGGCATAGGCGAGCGTCGAGGTGACATAGCCCGGGAACTGCGTGATCGAGGAGGTGGCGTTGGCGACGATGGGCGGCAGGCCGATCAGCGACATCGCCCCGAAGGTAAGGAACGTACCCCCGCCGGCAATGGCATTCACCACGCCGGACAGGAAGCCGGCGACGAACAGAAAGATGGCATCGAAAACGGTCATGGCACTCCCCCGGGCGGCGACAGGGGCCGCGCCCGCTCCTTCAAGGCGTGATAGCGTGGCACCGGAAGGCCGGCAAGACCCGGAAATCCGCCACGCGCGGGTGGATTCTTTTGCCGCCGGGGGATGACAAGCCGGCCCGATTGGTGTATTGGCCCGCTCGGATTTGGGATTACCCAGCCGACCTGCAAGCAAAGAATGGCGAATCCGCTCCGTCCGGCAACGGACTAACCCGAGAGGCATGACCTCGAAGGCCACCGTCGAGCGCTCTGGCTGTTTCAGAAGAACCGAAGGTTAGACCGATGAACATCATCCAGCAGCTCGAAGCCGAACAGGCCGCGAAGATCGAAGCCAAGCGCCAGCTCCCGGAATTCTCCCCGGGCGACACCGTCCGCGTCAACGTGCGCGTTACGGAAGGCACGCGTACCCGCGTTCAGGCCTATGAAGGCGTTTGCATCGCCCGCTCCGGCGGCGGCATCAACGAGAGCTTCACCGTTCGCAAGATTTCCTACGGCGAAGGCGTCGAGCGCGTCTTCCCCGTCTACTCGCCGCTCGTCGAAAGCGTCGACGTCGTCCGCCGCGGTAAGGTCCGCCGCGCCAAGCTCTACTACCTGCGCGATCGTCGCGGCAAGTCGGCTCGTATCGTCGAGAACACCGGCACGCGCGCCCGCAAGCTGAACGACGCCGAGCGTCAGGCCATTGCCGAGGAAAAGGCACGTCTCGAAGCCGAGAAGGTCGCAGCAGCTCAGGCGCTCGCCGCTGAAAAGGCAGCAGCAGAAGCTGCCGAAGCCGCAAAGGCCGCAGAAGCCGCCGCCGAATAATCCGGCAGCGCATACTCTATCGAAAGCCGCCGGCCCCTTGCCGGCGGCTTTTTTGTTTTACGGAAAACCCTTTGCGCGCAAGCCCCATGCTTGTTGCCGGCCCTGACCTGTGACAGTGTTCCGCCGCCACAATTCAGGAGCATATCCCATGTTTTCCCGCCGCGCCGTTCTTGCAGGCCTTGCCGCCGCCGCTCTCATGCCCGCCGTCGCCTTCGCCTCCGACCTTCCCGATCTCGGCGGCAAGACCGTCGTCGTCGTCACGGAGAACGCCTATCCGCCGCTGCAGTTCGTCGACCCGAAGACCGGCAAGCAGATCGGCTGGGAATACGACGCGATGGACGAGATCGCCAAGCGCCTGAACTTCAAGGTCGAGTACCAGAACGCGAGCTGGGACGCGATGATCCAGGCCGTCTCCGACAACCAGTACAATATCGGCATGACCGGCATCACCATCAAGGAAGACCGCAAGGAGAAGGTCGACTTCTCCGATCCCTACATGCGCTCGCAGCAGTTCATGCTGGTGCGCGGCGATGAAACCCGCTTCACCGACGCCAAGAGCTTCGGCGAATTCAAGGACGGCCTGATTGCCGCGCAGCCCGGCACCTCGCCCTTCTATACCGCCGTCTACGAAATCCTCGACGGCAACGAACAGAATCCGCGCATCAAGCTGTTCGAGACCTTCGGCGCGACGGTGCAGGCGCTTCAGGCCGGCGACGTCGATCTCGTCCTGACCGACAGCGTCGCGGCCAAGGGCTATACCGATGCCTCCGGCGGCAAGCTGAAGGTGGTCGGCGGGCCGCTCGGCACCGAGGACTTCGGCTTCATCTTCCCCAAGGGCTCCGATCTCGTTGCCCCGGTCAATGCCGCCATCGCCTCGCTGAAGGCGGACGGAACGCTCGACACGCTCAACAAGAAGTGGTTCCTCGACTACAAGATGGGTCAGTAGCGGGCAGCCATGGCTCCCGTTTCGCCCGGCACCGGCAAGGACGACTATCCCTGGTGGCTGGTCGCGCTTGCCGTGATCGCGCTGGCGCTTGCCGGCGTGATCGTCACCAACGATATCTACGCGCAGGTTTTCAGCGTCGTGCTGAAGGGACTGTGGGTGACGATCTTCGTGACCCTCGTCGCCTTCATGCTCGCCACCATGCTCGGCCTCGGCGTGGCGCTGATGGCGCTTTCCGAGAGCAAGGCGCTGCGGCAGATCGCGCGGTTCTACACGGAGGTCATCCGTGGCGTGCCGATCCTCGTGCTTCTTTTCTACATAGCCTTCGTCGGCGCGCCGGCGCTGGTGGCGGCGATCAACGTCGTCATCGCCCCGCTCGTCGCCGCCGGCACGACGGAACCCATGCAGGTGCGCGACCTCTCCTTGATGTGGCGGGCGATCATCGCGCTGATGATCGGCTATTCCGCCTTCATCGGCGAGGTTTTTCGCGCGGGCATCCAGTCCGTCGACAAGGGGCAGGTCGAGGCGGCCAAGGCCCTCGGCCTCTCGCGCGTCCAGCGCTTCCGCCTCGTCGTCTTCCCGCAGGCGATCCGCGTCATCCTGCCGCCGCTCGGCAACGATTTCGTGGCGATGGTGAAGGATTCGTCCCTCGTCTCCGTGCTCGGCGTCGCCGACGTCACCCAGATGGGCAAGGTCTACGCCTCCGGCTCCTTCCGCTTCTTCGAGACCTATTCCATCGTCGCCTATGTCTATCTCATCCTCACCATCGGCCTGTCGCTGGCCCTGCGGGGGCTGGAAAGGCGGCTCAGGCGCAATGTCGCGCATTGATTCTTCGCAATTGCCGAGGCCCGCAAAAATCGCTATATGCGGCTCCATGGAATCCAAGTTCGGATGCACGGAAACGCATGTCGTCGTGCTGCAGGATCACAAGCGCCTGCCGGCACGCTTCTTTGCGCGTGTCTTCGGGGCGCTCATCAGCCGCCTATCCTGATCGCCGCTTCCTACGCGATCCCGCCAGCCGCACGCTGCGGATTTCCAGACCCTTTCAACATGCCAGCGGATGAAGAGCCATGAGCGCACCCCGTACCCTCTACGACAAGATCTTCGACGACCACATCGTCAGCCGCCAGGAAGACGGCACCTGTCTTCTCTACATCGACCGTCACCTCGTCCATGAAGTGACGTCGCCCCAGGCCTTCGAGGGCCTGCGCATGGCCGGCCGCAAGGTCCGCGCGCCGGAAAAGACGCTCGCCGTCGTCGACCACAACGTCCCCACCTCGCCGGATCGCCATCAGGGCATCAAGAACGAGGAAAGCCGCATCCAGGTCGAGGCGCTCGCCAACAACGCCGCGGAATTCGGCGTCGAATACTATTCGGAAAAGGACGTCCGCCAGGGCATCGTCCACATCGTCGGCCCGGAACAGGGTTTTACCCTGCCGGGCATGACCATCGTGTGCGGTGACAGCCACACCTCCACGCACGGTGCCTTCGGCGCGCTGGCGCACGGCATCGGCACGTCGGAAGTGGAACACGTTCTGGCCACCCAGACGCTGATCCAGAAGAAGGCGAAGAACATGCTGGTGCGCGTCGACGGGCAGCTCCCGGAAGGCGTGACCGCGAAGGACATCATCCTTGCCATCATCGGCGAGATCGGCACGGCCGGCGGCACCGGCCACGTCATCGAGTTCGCCGGCGAAGCGATCCGCTCGCTGTCGATGGAAGGCCGCATGACGATCTGCAACATGACGATCGAAGGCGGCGCCCGCGCCGGCCTCATCGCGCCGGACGAGAAGACCTTCGAATACATCAAGGACAAGCCGCGCGCGCCCAAGGGCAAGGCCCTCGATATGGCGATCGACTACTGGAAGACGCTCTACACGGAAGAAGGCGCGCATTTCGACCGCGTGGTCGTGCTCGACGCCGCCAACCTGCCGCCGATCGTCTCCTGGGGTTCCTCGCCGGAAGACGTCGTCTCCGTCGAAGGCACCGTGCCGAACCCGGACGACATCGAAGACGAGACCAAGCGTTCGTCCAAGTGGCGCGCCCTTGACTATATGGGCCTGAAGCCGGGCACGAAGATTACCGACATCGCCATCGACCGCGTCTTCATCGGCTCCTGCACCAACGGCCGCATCGAGGACCTGCGCGCCGTCGCCGCCGTCGTCGAGGGCAGAAAGGTCGCGTCCACCGTCAGCGCCATGATCGTTCCGGGCTCCGGCCTCGTGAAGGAACAGGCCGAGAAGGAAGGCCTCGACACGATCTTCAAGGCCGCCGGCTTCGACTGGCGCGAGCCGGGCTGCTCCATGTGCCTTGCCATGAACGACGACCGCCTGAAGCCGGGCGAGCGCTGCGCCTCCACCTCGAACCGCAACTTCGAGGGCCGCCAGGGCTTCAAGGGCCGCACGCATCTCGTTTCTCCGGCCATGGCCGCAGCCGCCGCCATTGCCGGCCATTTCGTGGATATCCGCGACTGGCAGTAAACACGGCCGGAACGCCGACAGGACAAAGGCCGGGAGCAAGCTCCCGGCCTTTTCGTTTGTGCAGGGCTCAGAACGTCGCCGTCATCGGATCGGGGCCGATGCGCCTGCCGTCCTTCTCGAGCGCCCCGAATGTCGCCATGTCCTCGGCATCGAGCTTGAAATCGAAGACCTTGAAATTCTCCTCGATGCGCGAGGGCGTCACCGATTTCGGGATGACCACCAGCCCGCTGTCGATATGCCAGCGGGTGATGACCTGCGCCGGGGTGCGGCCGTGCTTGGCGGCAACCTTCGCGACGAGCGGATTGTCCAGCAGCGTGCCCTGCCCGAGCGGGCTCCAGGACTGGGTGACGATGCGGTGCTTTTCGTGATAGGCCCGCGCCTCTTTCTGCGGGAAATCGGGATGCAGCTCGATCTGATTGATAACCGGCGTCACGCCCGTCTCGTCGATCACGCGCTGCAGGTGCTCGGGGTAGAAGTTGGAAACGCCGATGGAGCGGGCGCGGCCCTCCTTCTGGAGCTGGATGAAGGCCTTCCAGGTCGCCACATACTCGTCGCGCTTCGGCGCGGGCCAGTGGATGAGGTAGAGGTCGACATAATCGGTGCCGAGGCGTTTGAGGCTGGCGTCGAAGGCCTTCAGCGTCGAATCGTAGCCCTGATCGGAGTTCCAGAGCTTCGTCGTCAGGAAGATTTCGGACCGGGCGATGCCGGAAGCGCGGATGCCCTCGCCGACGCCGGCCTCGTTCTCGTAGATCGCCGCCGTATCGACATGCCGGTAGCCGGCCGAAAGTGCCGCCTTGACGGCCGTCACGGCCGTGTCGTTCGGGGTCTGCCAGACGCCGAGGCCCACCTGCGGAATGCTGTTGCCGTCGTGAAACAGGATCGTCGGTTGATCGCTCATAAGAATGTCTCCATGAAAAGGAATGGCGTGCTTGAACCCGTGGGGTTTCCCGTAGCGCCTTGCAGCCGGGCGACGGTCGAGGCTGATATAGGTTCGCGTCGCCGCATTTCAAAGGATGCCGCGGGGATCGCCTTCACGCACTGTTCAGGAGAATTTGATCCGCATCGCCCCGTCCGCCATATTCGCGCCATGCGGCAAGGTATCTGGCTAAGTCACAGGCGGGCTTGCCAAAAGCGCCAGTTCCCTTACTTTCCGTAGGAATGCCGAGAGGTAAAGCATGACATCCCGCACCATCCTTCTTGTCGATGACGACAACGACCTCCGCGAGACGCTCGTCGAGCAGCTTTCGCTCTACGAGGAATTCGCAACGCTCGAGGAAACGACGGCCGGCAAGGGCATCCAGACCGCGCGGGCGAACCAGATCGACCTTCTCATCATGGATGTCGGCCTGCCGGACATGGACGGCCGCGAGGCGGTGAAGCTCCTGCGCAAGGGCGGCTTCAAGGCGCCGATCATCATGCTGACCGGCCATGACACCGATTCGGACACGATCCTCGGTCTGGAAGCCGGCGCCAACGACTATGTGACGAAGCCCTTCCGCTTCGCCGTGCTGCTCGCGCGCATCCGCGCGCAGCTTCGCCAGCACGAGAGCAGCGAGGACGCCACCTTCACCGTCGGTCCCTATACGTTCAAGCCCGGCCAGAAGCTGCTGACGCTGGAAAACGGCCAGAAGATCCGCCTCACCGAGAAGGAAGCGGCGATCATCCGCTATCTCTACCGCGCCGACCAGAAGGTCGTCACGCGCGACGTGCTGCTGGAAGAGGTCTGGGGCTACAATTCGGGCGTCACGACCCACACGCTGGAGACCCATGTCTATCGTCTGCGCCAGAAGATCGAGCGGGACCCTTCCAATGCCGAGATTCTCGTGACAGAGAACGGCGGTTACAAGATCGTTCCGTAATTCAGTAAGGAGCGCCCGCCGTGGCCCTCAGCGACGACATCGCCCTGCTTTCCAAGGTCCCGCTCTTTGCGGGCCTTGCCGACGACAAGCTGCGCCTGATGGCCTTCGGTGCGGAACGCCGGCGGCTGGTCGAGGGGCAGACGCTGTTTCGCGAGGGCACCTCGGCCGATTGCGGCTTCGTTGTCGCCTATGGCGCGTTCCAGCTCACCTCGACGCTGCGCGACGGCGCGACGCGCGACGAGGGCACCGCAGGGTCCGGCACGCTCCTGTCGGAACTTGCCATGATCTCCGCCGTCGAGCGCAAATATACGGCGGTGGCGCTGGAGGACAGCGAGGTCATCCGCATCAACCGTCCGCTCTTCCGGCGCATGCTGGAGGAATATCCGGACGTCGCCGTGCTGGTCGACGCCCGTATCCGCGAGAATCTGGCCGCGATGATCAGCCAGATGCGCGGCCTTGCCGGCCGCTTCGCCTGAAACTCAGAAATCGAATTCCGCGATGACCGGAACGTGGTCGGACGGCCGCTCCCAGCCGCGCGCCTCGCGGACCACCGAAATGTTGGAAAGGTGCGGGTCGAGATCGGCCGAGGACCAGATATGGTCGAGGCGGCGGCCCTTGTTGGCGGCCTGCCAGTCGGCCGAGCGGTAGCTCCACCACGTATAGAGCTTTTCCTCCGCCGGCACCTTGCGGCGCATCAGGTCCACCCAGGCGCCCTTGGTCATCACGTCGATCAGGCCTTCGGTCTCGATGGGCGTATGGCTGACGATCTTCAGGAGCTGCTTGTGCGACCAGACGTCATGCTCCAGCGGCGCGATGTTGAGGTCGCCGACGAGGATGGAGGAGATGCCCGCCTCGGCTTCCGCATGGAGCAGCTTCATCTCCTCGATGAAATCGAGCTTGTGGCCGAATTTCGGATTGATCGTGCGGTCCGGCTCGTCGCCGCCGGCCGGCACATAGAAATTGTGCACCCGGATCGACTTGCCGCCATGATGGAAGACCACCGAGACATGCCGCGCATCGCCGACGCCGCAATAGTCGCGCCGCTCGACGATCTCCGTCAGCGGCAGGCGCGAAACGGTGGCGACGCCGTGATAGCCCTTCTGGCCATGCATGACGATATGCTCGTAGCCGAGCGCCTTCAGGGGCTTCGACGGAAACTGGTCGTTCGGGCACTTGGTTTCCTGCAGGCACAGGATGTCGGGCGAATAGGTCTTCAGGAAATGCTCGACGAGCGGCATGCGCAGCCGCACGGAGTTGATGTTCCACGTCGCGATCGAAAGTGCCATGCCTGCCCCCGGAATATCGTCCGGGGGTCTTAGAGCATTTTACGGCGAAGTGGAATCACTTGCCGCCGCGGTTGCGGATTTCGTCATAGGGGATCGAGAAGACCTTCTCGTCGAGCGGCACGCCGGTCTTGACGTTGAAGATCATCACGGAGGTGTCCTTGCCCTGCGCGTCGGTGATCGTCCACTGGCGCAGGTCGTAGGTCTTCGGGTCGAACATCATGGTGATGGTCGAATCGCCGAACATGTTCTTGTCGCCGAGCACGATGGTCGTCAGGTCCGCCTCTTCCTTCACGCCGCGCACCATCTTGGTGGAAAGGTCGATCTTGTCGCCAAGGAGAAGGTTCAGCGGCGTCTTGGAGAGCGGATAGATATCCCAGGTCTTCAGCTTGCGATTGCCGATGACGACGGACTTGCCGTCGGCGATCACGCGCATGGGCGAGGGATCCTCGTAGTTGAAGCGGATCTTGCCGGGGCGGTCGATGTAGAACTTGCCGCCGGTCTGCTCGCCGCGCGGGCCGAACTGCACGAACTCGCCCATCATCGTCTTCACGGAAGCGAAGTGGTCGGCGATCTTCTGCGCCGTGCCGCCGGCCTGCGCGGAAGCGTCGGCGGGCGCGAGCACGGAAAGGCCGGCCGCGAGCGCGAAGGCCATAAGGCCGGTAAAGCCGCGGCGGGTCAGCGTTCCGCTCGCACGGCCGTGTTCGGATCGGATCATGTCGGTCTCCTTCATGCGTCTGTCATGCGAGCCAAAGGCGGCGCCATAATGGCATCGGCCCGCAACGCGTGACGTGCCGGATGAAACGCGGCGGAAGGCCCCGCGTTCCCGGTCATCGTCCCGTAATCTCGTCTTCCGTCGGCACGAGAATCTCGCGCTTGCCGGCGTGGTTGGCGGGGCCGATCAGGCCCTCCTTCTCCATGCGCTCGATCAGCGAGGCCGCACGGTTGTAGCCGATGCCGAGGCGGCGCTGGATATAGGAGGTGGACGCCTTGCCGTCGCGCAGCACCACGGCCACCGCCTGGTCGTAGGGATCGTCGGAATCGTCGAGGTTGGCGGTGCCGGCCGGGCCGTGACCGCCCTCGCCGTCCTCGTCGTCGTCCTCGGTAATGGCGTCGAGATATTGCGGCGCGCCCTGCGTCTTCAGATGCGCGACCACCGCCTCCACCTCGCCGTCCGAGACGAACGGGCCATGCACGCGCTGGATGCGCCCGCCGCCGGCCATGTAGAGCATGTCGCCCATGCCGAGGAGCTGTTCGGCACCCTGTTCGCCGAGAATGGTGCGGCTGTCGATCTTCGACGTCACCTGGAAGGAGATGCGCGTCGGGAAGTTGGCCTTGATCGTGCCGGTAATGACGTCGACGGACGGGCGCTGCGTCGCCATGATGACATGGATGCCGGCAGCGCGCGCCATCTGGGCAAGCCGCTGCACCGCGCCCTCGATGTCCTTGCCGGCGACCATCATCAGGTCGGCCATTTCGTCGATGATGACGACGATATAGGGCATCGGCTGGAGATCGAATTCCTCCGTCTCGTACATCGCCTCGCCCGTCTGGCGGTCGAAGCCGGTCTGCACGGTGCGGGTGATCGTCTCGCCCTTGGCGAGCGCCTGCTCGACGCGGCTGTTGAAGCCGTCGATGTTGCGCACGCCGATCTTCGACATCTTCTTGTAGCGCTCCTCCATCTCGCGCACCGTCCACTTGAGGGCGACGACGGCCTTCTTCGGGTCGGTGACGACGGGGGAGAGGAGATGCGGAATGCCGTCATAGACGGAGAGTTCCAGCATCTTCGGGTCGATCATGATCAGGCGGCACTGTTCCGGCTTCAGGCGGTAGAGCAGCGACAGGATCATGGTGTTGATGGCCACCGACTTGCCCGAGCCGGTGGTGCCGGCGACCAGCAGATGCGGCATCTTGGCGATGTCGGAAATGACCGGCTCGCCGCCGATCGTCTTGCCGAGCGCCATGGCGAGGCGGGCCTTCGAGGTCTCGAAATCGCGGCTGGCGATGAGTTCGCGCAGGAAGACAGTCTCGCGGCTCTGGTTCGGCAATTCGATGCCGATGGCGTTGCGGCCCGGCACGACGGCGACGCGGGCGGCAATGGCGCTCATCGAGCGGGCGATATCGTCGGCAAGGCCGATGACACGGGAGGACTTGATGCCCGGGGCCGGCTCCAGCTCATAGAGCGTGACGACCGGGCCGGGGCGCACATGGATGATCTCACCCTTGACGCCGAAGTCCTCCAGCACGCCTTCCAGCATGCGGGCGTTCTGCTCCAGCGCATCGGCGGAAAGCGTCGTATCGCGCACCTGACCCTTGGGTTCGGCGAGCAGGTGGATCGGCGGAAGCTGGAAACCGTCCGGGCTGACGAAGGAGGTCTGCGCCTCGCGGTCGGCGCGCTGGCCGGGCTTCGGCCGGGCGGCGGGAGCAACGACGCGGGCGCCCGCGGCGGGAGCCGCCTGACGGGCCGGCGCGCGGCGGGGCGCCCAGTCGGCGGCGATGTCGTCGGCGTCCTCGTCCGGCAGGATGCCGCTCGGGCGGGCAAGCGGCTCGTCGTCCATGTCGAAGGGCAGGTCGTCGTCGAGCGAGATCGACGGCGTGGAGACGGCGCGGCGGCCGTCCATGGAGGGTTCGACGCGCTCGGCAGTGCGGCTTGCGGCGCGGGCGCGCACCGGTTCGTTCAGCGTGCCGAACTCGTCCTCGTTGAAATCGTAGGGCTGCTCGATGCCGCGCGCCTTGCGGCGCTGGTTCGAGAGGCCGAAGATGCGGCGCACGCGCGCCTGCCCGGTATACCAGGCATGGGTCATCGCACCGGCCAGCACGGTGAGCGGGCCTTCCCGGCCGTCATCCTCGTCGTCCTCGTCCTGAGCGGCACGGCTGCGGTTCTGCGCCGGAACCGGGGCAAAATCCTCCTCGTCGTCGATGGCGCCGCCACCGATCAGGCCGGCGCTGAACACCATCAGCCAGACGGCCGGCAGCGCGATGATGCTGCCGATGACGGTGGCGAACATGCCGGTCGGATAGGCGCCGGTGAAGAGCGCCGGGAACCGCAGGATCATGTCGCCGAAGACGCCGCCGAGGCCGGTCGGCAGCGGCCACGTCACCGGGCCGGGCACGCAGGCGAGCGCGGCGGACGCAAGAATCGCCCCGCCGAGCCAGGCGGCCGCGCGCTGCGGCACGCGGCTGAAGCGCCGGCCGCCGACCATGGCCAGACCCCAGGCGACGGCGGGCAGCAACGCGATCACGCTGGCAAGGCCGAAGAACTGCATGAAGAGATCGGCAAAGACGGCCCCCGGATAGCCGAGGATATTGGCCGGCTCGCCGCTGGAGGCATAGGAGAGGCTGGGGTCCGAGACGTTCCAGGTGGAGAGCGCAGCGATGGCGAGCGCAAGGCCGAGGAAGATGCACAGCCCGACAAGGACCTGAACCTGCCGCCAGACGAAGGCCGACAGAATGAAACGGTCGTGCCGGTTGTCCAGTCCTGCCGAAATGCTTCTGCTCATGGGTACAGCCTATCGTCCACGCAAGGAATCGCACGGCTTCCGCCCGAATCGCGGAATGTGCCTGACTGTGAACCCTACGAAGGAAGGCTTAATGCCATGTTAACCATGCGGCGGCGGATCATGGTTTCTGTGCGGTAAATGAAAAAGGGCCCGAACCGGAGTTCGGGCCAAGGCGGTGCGTGGCGGCCGGCAGCCGCCAAAGGCTTTTACGAGTGGTAGGCCGCTTCGCCGTGCGACGAGAGGTCGAGGCCTTCGCGTTCGGCTTCCACGGAGACGCGCAGGCCCACGGTGAGATCGACGATCTTGTAGAGGATCGCCGAGACCACGGCGCACCAGGCGATGGTGATGGCGACGGCGGTGAGCTGCGTCATGAACTGCGAGGCGATGGAGAAATCCGCCCCGCCCGTGCCGCCGAGCGACGGCGCGGTGAAGATGCCCGTACCGAGCGCGCCGATGAAGCCGCCCACGCCATGGACGCCGAAGACGTCGGCCGTGTCGTCATAGCCGAACTTGTTCTTCACCACAGCGACGAAGAAGTAGCAGACCGGTGAGGCGATGAGGCCGAGCACGATGGCGCCGAACGGGCCGACGGAGCCGGCAGCCGGGGTGACGGCGACGAGGCCGGCGATCATGCCCGAGGCCGCGCCGAGCAGCGAGGCCTTGCCGCGGGTGAAGACTTCCACCACCGACCAGGCGAGGATCGCGGCGGCCGTCGCGACGAAGGTGTTGACGGTGGCGAGCACCGCACCGCCCGAGGCCTCGAGGTTGGAGCCCGCATTGAAGCCGAACCAGCCGAACCACAGCATGGCGGCGCCGACGAGGGTGAGCGTCATGGAGTGGGGCGCCATCATGTCCTTGCCGAAGCCGGTGCGCTTGCCGACCATGATCGCGCCGATAAGGCCTGCCACGCCCGCATTGATATGCACGACGGTGCCGCCGGCGAAATCGAGCGCGCCCATGTTGAAGATCAGGCCGTTGCCGTCCCAGACCATGTGGGCGATCGGGAAGTAGACGAAGGTGGACCACAGCAGCGTGAAGAGGATGACGGCGGAGAACTTGATGCGCTCGGCGAAGGCGCCGATGATCAGCGCCGGCGTCAGCGCGGCGAAGGTCATCTGGAACAGCATGAAGATATATTCCGGGATGACGACGCCGTCGGTGAAGGTCGCCGAGGTGCTTTCGACCGTCACGCCGGTGAGAAACGCCTTGGCGAAGCCGCCGAAATAGGGGCTGGTCGAGCCGCCGAAGGCGAAGGAATAGCCGTAGGTCACCCAGACGATCATCATCAGCGCGCCGATGACCGTGCATTGCATGAGCACGGACAGCATGTTCTTGGTGCGCACCAGGCCGCCGTAGAACAGGGCAAGGCCGGGGATCAGCATGAAGAAGACGAGCAACGTCGCAAGGAACATGAAGGCGGTATCCGCCTTGTCCGGAACGGGCGCGGCGGCAGCGGCCTCGGTGGCGGCCGGCGCAGCTTCCTGCGCGAAGGCGATGACCGGGAGAAGCGCGGCTGTCGCGCCGGCGGCCATGCGGGGGAGAATGCGGGTAAACGTGAATGCGGACATGTTGAAAAGGCTCCCTGAAAGGCCGGTTGCTTAGAGCGCTTCGGTATCGGTTTCGCCGGTGCGGATGCGCACGGCATGGTCGATGGCGTAGACGAAGATCTTGCCGTCCCCGATCTGGCCGGTCTTGGCAGCGGCGGCGATCGCCTCCACGGCCCGGTCGACGAGGTCGCTGGCGACGGCGATCTCGATCTTCAGTTTCGGCAGGAAGCTGACGGCATATTCGGTGCCGCGATAGATTTCCGTATGCCCCTTCTGGCGGCCGTAACCCTTCACTTCGGTCACGGTCAGGCCCTGGATGCCGACGGCGGTGAGGGCTTCGCGCACCTCATCGAGTTTGAACGGCTTGATAATGGCCATTACGATTTTCATCTGGTTTCCCATCCTTCGTGCTTGTCCCCAGCCGGGGCCATCTCTCTGGCCGTTGGCAACCAACGACTGGAGATACACATTCAAGGGGCGTGCCAGATTCGAACGCCTTGGCTAAATCACTGAATTTAAATCGATAAAAATGACAGTCATGCTGCAGTGCAAAAAATCACCGCCGCACATGCTCAAAAAATAGTCGCTATCGAACTATCGCGTAAAATTTAGCCAGTTGCCTTTTTCCGAATCAGCCCTTCCTGGGCGACGGAGGCGATGAGCGTGCCGGAGCGGGTGTAGATCGCGCCCCGCGTCATGCCGCGCGCGCCGAAGGCCGAGGGGCTGTCCTGGCTGTAGAGCAGCCAGTCGTCGAGAACGGGCGGGCGATGGAACCACATGGCATGGTCGAGGCTCGCCACCTGCAGCGAGCGGTCGAGCACCGAGGTGCCATGGGCGAAGAGCGAGGTGTCGAGCAGCGTCATGTCGGAAAGATAGGCGAGGACCGCCGCCTGCAGGTGCCGGTCGGCCGGCACCGGCCCGGTCGTGCGCACCCAGATGTTCTGGTGCGGATCGAGCTTTTCCGAGGACAGGTAATGCGTCAGCGAAACGGGGCGCAGCTCGATGGGCCGCGGCCGTTCCCAATAGGCGCGGATATGCGGCGGGGCGGCGGCCATGAATTGCTCCTTCAGCTCCGCCTCGCCGATGAGCTTTTCCGGCGGCGGCACGTCGGGCACCGCCGTCTGGTGCTCGAAGCCGTCCTCATCATCCTGGAACGACGCGGTCATGAAGTAGATCGGCTTGCCATGCTGGATGGCGACGACGCGGCGCGTGGCGAAGGAGCCGCCGTCACGGATATTCTCCACGTCGTAGAGGATCGGCACGGAGGGATCGCCCGGCCGCACGAAATAGGCGTGCAGCGAATGTACGAAGCGGTTTTCCTGCTCCACCGTGCGCGTGGCGGCTACGAGCGCCTGGCCGATCACCTGCCCGCCGAACACCCGCTGCCAGCCAACCTGCGGGCTTTCTCCGCGAAACAGCCGGGTTTCCAGCCGCTCGATATCGAGCGTCCGAAGAAGGGCATCCATGGCGGGATTGGCGGTCTGGCGCGACATTTGGACGTGGCTCCTGTCTTGGACCCGAGGTAGGAAAGCGTTTCCTCCTCCTCTATATAGGGGAAGGAAAGACCTCAAGCGCCGTGGAGACCGCCATGCCCGAAGCCCAGATGCTCGACGTCCTCGTCGCCGGCGGCGGCTATGTCGGCCTTTCGCTGGCCGTTGCCGTCAAGAAGGCCGCGCCGCACCTAGCCGTCGAGGTGGTGGACGCTGCGCCGGACCACGCCTGGCGCAAGGACGAGCGTGCCTTCGCCATCGTCGCCGCCGCGCGCAATCTGCTCGACGTGCTCGGCATCTGGAACGAGATCGAGCCGGAGGCGGAGCCGATCCGCCGCATGGTCATCACCGATTCGCGCACCGCCGATCCCGTCCGCCCCGTCTTCCTCACCTTCGAGGGCGCCGGCTCCGGTGACGACGGCCAGCCCTTCGCTCATATGGTGCCGAACCGCGCCATCACCGCCGGCCTGCTGAAGCAGGCGGAAGCCCTCGGCGTCTCGATTCGCTGGTCCACCTCGGTGGAAGGCTTTGCGACCGGCCAGCATTCCACCACCGTCAGCCTTTCCGGCGGCACGGAACGCCAGACGCGCCTTCTCGTCGCCTGCGACGGCGTGCGCTCGAAGCTGCGCGACATGGCCGGCATCAAGACGGTGCGCTTCGATTACGGCCAGTCCGGCATCGTCACCACGGTCCAGCATGAGCGCCCGCACGAAGGCACGGCGGAAGAGCACTTCCTGCCCGCCGGCCCCTTCGCCACCCTGCCGCTCACCGGCAATCGCTCCTCCCTGGTCTGGACCGAGCGCACGGAGGATGCCCGCCGTCTCGTGGAGAGCGACGACCTCGTCTTCGAGGAAGAACTGGAGCGCCGCTTCGGCCACAAGCTCGGCGCGCTGAAGGTCGTCGACGGCCGCCGCGCCTTCCCGCTCGGCCTGACGCTCGCCCGCGCCTTCGTCGCCCCGCGCTTTGCGCTGGCGGGCGACGCCGCCCACGGCATCCACCCGATTTCCGGCCAGGGCCTCAATCTCGGCTTCAAGGACGTGGCGGCGCTCGCCGAAACCATCGTGGAAGCCGACCGCCTCGGCCTCGATATCGGCGCCGTTTCGGTGCTGGAGCGCTACGAGACCTGGCGCCGCTTCGACACGGTCCGCATGGGCATGACCACGGACGTGTTGAACCGCCTCTTCTCCAACGACATGACGCCGCTGCGCGTGCTGCGCGACGTCGGCCTCGGCGTCGTCGACCGCCTGCCGGGCCTGAAATCCTTCTTCATCCGGCAAGCCGAGGGCACGACCGGCAACGGCCATCCGCGCATGCTGGTGGGACAGAGGATCTAGTCCTTGATCTCGCGCGCTTCCGAAATCAGCATGATCGGAATCCCGTCACGGATCGGATAGGCGAGCCTGGCCTTCTCGGAGACGAGCTCCCCGGCCTTGGCGTCATAGACCAGCCGCCCCTTGGTCAGCGGGCAGACGAGAAGTTCAAGCATTTTGGGATCGACCCGGCTGGTGCTGGCATCCATGGCATAGACCCTATTGCAGCCGCGTATCGACGTCGCCATAGCTGCGCGCCAGAACGATTTCGGTGATGGCGATCAGCGTTTCCGCCCGCGTCTTGAGGTCGGGCGCTTCCAGCAGCGCCTGCTTTTCCGCCGGGCCGTAGGGCGACATCATCGACATGGAATTGACCAGCGTCGTGTTGCTGGCGCGCTCCACGCTCTCCCAGTCCGCCTCCAGCTTGTTGGCGTCGAGATAGGCCTTGAAGGCGGCAAGCAGCGCCTCGCGGTCGACGCTCTGCTCATCGTCCTTGCCGGAAAGATCGGCGATGAAGGGGGCGATGCGGAAACTGCGATAGGCCTTGCCGCCCCGCACCTCCTCAAGCAGCCTGTAGCGGCAGATGCCGGTGAGCGAGACGATGTAGCGCCCATCCCCGGTTTCGGCAAAGGAGGTGATGCGGCCGAGACAGCCGACCTGGCAGAGCGCCGGCGTCTCGCCGGTCTGGTCCTCCGCGCGATGCTCGCCGAAGACCGGCTGCACCATGCCGACCAGCCGATGCGATGCGAGCGCGTCGTCGAACATGGCAAGATAGCGCGGCTCGAAGATGTTGAGGGGAAGCTGGCCGCCTGGCAGGAGCAGCGCGCCCGTCAGCGGAAAGACGGGGACGGCCTCGGGCAGATCCTCCGGCTTCAGATAACGCGCGTTTCCCACCTGCATGGCATTGCCTTCCCGATTCGCGGCGCGGCGAAATGTTTCCCGCCTCTCGTCATCGCGCCCTCCCCCGAATGTGGGGTAGGCGCGGCGTTTCTCAAGGGACGCCGCGCCATGGGTTTGAAAAAAGCCTCAGGAGAACAGGATCGACGACAGCTTGCGGCGGGCGGCGATCGTCGCCGGGTCCTTGGCACCCCAGACGTCGAAGAACTGCAGCAGTTCCCGGCGCGCGCCGTCGTCGTCGAAGGCGCGGTCGCGCTTCATGATGTAGAGCAGATGATCGGCCGCCGCGTGGCGGTCGCCCTCGACATTGCGGATCTTCGCAAGGTTGAGCCGCGCGGCATGGTCGTCCGCATTCAGCGCCAGCGCCTGTTCGAGCGCGGCCGGATCGCCGAGCTTGCGGGCTTCCTCGATCTGGTCGAGCTTCTTGACGACCGCGGCGACGGCCGGGTCGGCGGCAAGCGCTTCCGGCAGGTTGCCGAGCGCCTGGCGGGCGTTGTCCGGCTGGCCGACGGCGATCATGCATTCGGCAATGCCGGCAAGCGCCGCGGCGTTTTCCGGGTCGGCCTGCAGCAGCGCGCCGTAGAGATCGGCTGCGCCGGCAAGGTCGCCCGCGTCGAAGAGCGTCTTTGCTTCGGCCAGCATGGCCTCGATCTCGGCCTTCTCGTCGGCGCCCGCGGGGCCGGCGATCTTGTCGATGAAGGCGCGGATCTGGCTTTCCGGCACCGCGCCCATGAAGCCGTCCACCGGCCGGCCGCCGACGAAGGCGACGACGGCGGGAATGGACTGGATGCCGAGCTGGCCGGGAATGGAGGGATGGTCGTCGATGTTGAGCTTGACGAGCTTCACCCGTCCGGCGCTCTCGCCCACGACTTTCTCGATAATCGGCTGGAGCTGCTTGCACGGGCCGCACCAGGGCGCCCAGAAATCGACGAGCACCGGCTGCTGGCGCGAAGCCTCCAGCACGTCACGCGAAAAATTCGCCGTGGTCGTGTCCTTGATCAGGTCGCCCGCCGGTGCCGCGCCGCCATAGCTCGCCGAAACGTTCATCTGCCCGCCATAGGACGGTGCATAGGGGTTGTCGCCTGCGCTCATGGGTCTCTCCTGTGGCGCAAAGCGCCGTCAAATGCGTGTCTGGGCCAGAAATCGTATGTCAGGCCGTGACTTTCAAGACAAGCGGCTCATGCCCCGTCGCCTCGATGAAGCGTAGCAGGTCCTTCGAGCCGATCGAGGTGGTCGCGTCGTTGCGCAGCGGATGGCAGTTGATCGTGTCGTATTCCATCAGGTCCGCATCGATGATGATCTTCACGTTCCCGCCCGCATCGTTGAACACGCCGAAGGCCGTGACCGCGCCGGGAATGACGCCGAGATATTCCATCAGCTTCTCCGGCTTGCCGAAGGAAACGCGGCTTGCCGCCCCGATGACGGTGTGGATCGTCTTGAGGTCCACCGAGGCATGTTCCTCGACGGTCATCAGGAAGTAGTTGTCCTTCTTGTCCTTCACGAAGAGGTTTTTCGTGTGGCCGCCCGGAATCTCGTCGCGCAGCGCCACGGATTCGGCGACGGTGAAGACCGGCGCATGTTCCTTCGTCGCATGGGCGATGCCCAGCCCGTCGAGAAACTGAAAAAGATCCTTGTCCGTCTTCGGCTGCGCTTCGCTCATGTCCCGTTTCCTGTCCCGAATAACTCCGCCCGCTGCTTAGGGCTTCGCCCGCCCGCACGCAACCACCTGAGAAACCGGGCCTTCGAAAGGCGCCGCAATTTTTTCTTCAAAATCCGACATTTCCCTGTTGCATTTGAAAATGGCTTAGGCCATATACCGCCCGTCGCCGCAACGCAGCGACCTTCGGCCACGAACTACCCCAGGCCGTCGACGATGAGCGGGTGTAGCTCAGGGGTAGAGCACAACCTTGCCAAGGTTGGGGTCGAGCGTTCGAATCGCTTCACCCGCTCCATTCTTTCCAAAGTTTCGAAGCCTCGGTTCGCCGGGGCTTTTGTGCGTTTTGGCGCGGTGGAAATCGCTAGGCGCGGAAACGGTGGAAGGGAGCGCGGTTACCACACGGTGTTGATTGCCACTGAGAACTGACCCGGCGTGGCCTGATATTTCCATTGAGAATTGACCCATGTTCCAACCTTCCCTCGCATGTTTTCAGCGGGGGCTATGGAGTGATCGACATGGCGTTATTGAGCGTGATCCGACGCTGGCATTTTCGAGAAGAACTATCGATCCGGGAGATTTGCCGCAGGACTGGCCTGTCCCGGAATACCATCCGCAAATACCTGCGCCTGGACGGCGTGGAGCCGAAGTTCAAAGTCCCGGAGCGGCCAAGCAAGCTTGATCCTTTTGCTGATCGGTTGTCTGCCTGGCTGAAGAGCGAATCCAAGAAGAACCGCAAGCAGAAGCGGACGATGAAGCAGTTGCATGCCGATCTGATGAGCCTTGGCTACGAGGGCTCCTACAATCGGGTTGCGGCATTTGCTCGGGAATGGCGTGATGATCGGCAGAGAGAATTGCAGACGACGGGCCGCGGGACATATGTGCCCCTGGCGTTTGACCCCGGCGAAGCCTTCCAGTTCGATTGGTCGGAAGATTGGGCCATCATCGGCAATGAGCGCACCAAACTGCAGGTGGCGCACACGAAGCTGAGCTACAGCCGCGCCTTCATCGTTCGGGCCTATCTCCTGCAGACGCATGAGATGCTGTTCGATGCCCATAATCATGCATTCCGGGTCTTCGGCGGCATCCCCGGCCGCGGAATCTACGACAACATGCGCACGGCGATCGACAAGGTCGGCCGCGGGAAAGAGCGCGACGTCAATGTCCGTTTCCTGGCGATGGCCAGTCACTACGTATTCGAGCCGGAGTTCTGCAATCCCGCGTCTGGTTGGGAGAAAGGGCAGGTCGAGAAGAATGTTCAGGATGCGCGTCATCGCTTCTTCCAACCTGTTCCGCGCTTTCCATCATTGGATGCCCTGAACGACTGGCTGGAGCTTCGGTGCAAGGAATTCTGGGCAAAGACCCCACACGGACAGATGCGCGGCACCATTGCCGACATCTGGGCTGAGGAAGCTTTGGCATTGATGCCTGTTACCCGTCCGTTCGACGGCTTCGTGGAGTATACGAAGCGGGTCACGCCAACCTGCCTCGTCCATCTGGAGCGCAATCGCTACAGCGTGCCGGCATCCTTCGCCAATCGACCGGTGAGCCTGCGGGTCTATCCGGATCGTGTCGTGGTTGCTGCGGAAGGCCAGATCGTCTGCGAGCATCGTCGCGTCATCGATCGCTCTCACGACCGACCGGGACAGACGATCTACGACTGGCGGCACTATCTGGCGGTCGTGCAACGCAAGCCAGGCGCGCTTCGCAACGGTGCACCCTTTGCCGAGCTACCGGACGCGTTCCGGACCTTGCAGCAATACCTCCTGAAGAAGCCGGGTGGCGACCGCGAGATGGTCGATATCCTGGCCCTTGTTCTCCAGCACGACGAACAGGCCGTGCTATCGGCGGTCGACATGGCGCTGAAGTCCGGCGTCCCCACGAAGACCCACGTGCTGAACCTGCTGCATCGCCTCGTCGACGGCAAATCCTTCACACCGCCCACCATCGATGCACCTCAGGCCCTGACGCTCGTCAACGAGCCCAAGGCCAATGTCGAACGATACGATGCGCTGAGAAAGACGGAGGCCCGCCATGCGTCATAATCCAGCAAGCGGCGCTGTCGTCATCATGCTGCGGCAACTGAAGATGCACGGCATGGCCCAGGCCGTCGGCGAACTCACCGAGCAGGGATCGCCGGCATTCGAGGCGGCAATCCCGATCCTGTCGCAGCTCCTCAAGGCGGAGACCGCGGAACGTGAAGTTCGATCGACGGCCTACCAGCTCAAGACGGCACGCTTTCCAGCCTATCGTGACCTGAACGGCTTCGACTTCACCAGCAGTGAGATCAACGAGGCGCTGGCCCGTCAGCTTCATCGCTGCGACTTCCTGGACGACGCCAACAACATTGTCCTGGTCGGCGGTCCCGGCACGGGCAAGACGCATATCGCCACGGCCATCGGTGTCCAGGCCATCGAACATCATCACAAGCGGGTTCGGTTCTTCTCGACCGTGGAACTGGTCAACGCGCTCGAGCAGGAGAAGTCCCAAGGTCGCTCAGGCCAGATCGCCAACCGCCTGGCACACTCCGATCTCGTCATCCTCGACGAGCTCGGTTATCTGCCGTTCAGTGCTTCAGGCGGTGCGATGCTGTTCCATCTGCTGAGCAAGCTCTATGAGCACACGAGCGTCATCATCACCACCAACCTGAGCTTCAGCGAATGGGCCAGTGTCTTCGGCGATGCCAAGATGACAACCGCGCTGCTCGACCGGCTCACCCATCATTGCCACATCCTCGAGACCGGCAACGACAGCTTCCGCTTCAAGAACAGCTCCGCGCACGACACCAAAACGACAAAGGAGAAAACGAGGAACTTGACCACGACCGCAGAGCCGAAACATACCTAATAAGCGGGTCAATTCTCGGTGGAAACGCCGGGTCAGTTCTCAGTGGCAATCAACACCAAGCCTCGGTTCGCCGAGGCTTTTGTGTGTTTTGGCGCCGCCGAAACCGCGCGGCCCATGGCTTCTTGCCGCGCCTGCGCGCGCTGTGAAGTTTCCGCCGCACCCGATTGCTGTACCCCGCGACTTCTCCTATGTTGACCAAGTGGTAAAAAACGACGCGTTTCAAAGCGCGCGGGCAAACAGAGGGGAATGTAATGCGACGCGATTCCTTCAATTCGGGCATTTCCAGACGCACGCTGATCAAGGCCGCCGGCGCCTCCGCCGTGGTGGCCGCCGCGGGCCTGCCGGGCCGTCTTCTCGCCGCCGATCCGATCAAGGTCGCGGCCATCTTTACCGTTCCGGTCGAGCAGCAATGGGTCAGCCGCATCCACAAGGCGGCCAATGCCGCCAAGGAGCGCGGCGATATCGAATATGTCTATTCGGAAAACACCGCGAACAACGACTATGAGCGCGTCATGCGCGAATATTGCGAGGCCGGCAACAAGCTGATCCTCGGCGAGGTCTTCGGCGTGGAGGACGCCGCGCGCGCCGTCGCCAAGGACTACCCCGACGTCGCCTTCCTGATGGGATCGAGCTTCAAGCCCGACGACGCCGTGCCGAACTTCGCCGTCTTCGACAACTATATCCAGGACGCATCCTATCTCTCCGGCCTTGTCGCCGGCGCGATGACCAAGTCCAAGAATATCGGCATGGTGGGCGGCTATCCGATCCCGGAAGTCAACCGGCTGATGAACGCCTTCATGGCCGGCGTGAAGGAAACCGCGCCCGACACCAAGTTCCAGGTCGCCTTCATCGGCTCCTGGTTCGATCCGCCGAAGGCCAAGGAAACCGCCTTCGCCCAGATCGATGGCGGGGCGGATCTGCTCTATGCCGAGCGTTTCGGCGTGTCCGACGCCGCCAAGGAGCGGAACGTGCTCGCCATCGGCAATGTCATCGACACCCAGGCGGACTATCCGAACACCGTGGTCGCTTCCGCGCTGTGGCATTTCGAACCGACGCTCGACAAGGCGATCGCCGAAGTGAAGGCCGGCACCTTCAAGGCCGCCGACTACGGCGTCTATTCCTTCATGAAGCATGGCGGCTGTTCGCTCGCCCCGCTCGGCACCTTCGAAAACAAGGTTCCGGAGGAAATCAGGGCGCGGATCGCGGAAAAGGAAAAGGCGATCAAGGACGGCTCGTTCGTCGTCGAGATCAACGACGCCGAACCGAAGTCGAGCTGACTTTACCTCCCGTTCATGGGAAGGATGGCCGTGGCGGCGGATGAAGGTTCAGCCTTCACCGCCGGCGGCCTCCTCTCCCTGAGCGGGAGAATGCCTCGCCCACAACGCAATTCCGGTCATCGCCGTGTCCAGCAATCCCGATCCCGTCCTTCGCCTTTCCGGCATCAGCAAGCGTTTCGGTCCGCTCCGGGCCAACGACGCCATTTCCTTCGATCTTCACCGGGGCGAAGTCATCGCGCTTCTCGGGGAGAACGGCGCAGGCAAGACGACGCTGATGAACATCCTCTTCGGCCATTACGTCGCCGACGAGGGAACCGTCGAGGCCTTCGGCCGCCAGCTTCCGCCGGGCGATCCGCGCGCTGCGCTCGATGCCGGCATCGGCATGGTCCACCAGCATTTCACCCTCGCCGACAACATGACGGTGCAGGAAAACATCGCGCTCGGCACCGAGAGCCTTTGGCGCGCGCGGCTCGACCGGGGCGCGGCGCGCCGGCGCATCGAGCAGCTTTCCGCCGATTTCGGCCTTGCCGTCGACCCCGCCGCCACGGTCTCCACGCTTTCGGTCGGCGAGCGCCAGCGCGTCGAGATCCTGAAGGCGCTCTATCGCGAGGCCCGCATCCTCATTCTCGACGAGCCGACCGCCGTCCTGACCCCGGCCGAGACCGACGCGCTGTTCCGCACGCTGAAGCTGCTCGTCGCCAAGGGCCTGTCGATCATCTTCATTTCCCACAAGCTGCACGAGGTCATGGCCGTCAGCGACCGGGTGCTGGTCCTGCGCGCCGGGCGGCTCGCCGGCGAGCGCCGGACGGGCGATACCAACCGCAAGGAGCTGGCCGCCCTCATGGTCGGCCAGGAAGTAAAACCGGCGGAAGTCAGCCCGGTGAAGCCCGGCGCGCCGCTGCTGGTGCTCGAGCGCGTCTCCACCGCGCCCTATAACGGGGCGGGGCTGGACGCGGTGTCGCTCACGCTCACGGCGGGCGAGATCACCGGCCTTGCCGGCGTTTCCGGCAATGGCCAGGCGGCCCTCGCCGCGCTCCTTTCCGGCACCCGCCGCCCGACCGCCGGCACCATCTCTATCGCCGGACGCATGGTCGCGGACTGGTCGCCGCGCGCCGCGCTTTCCCACGGCATCGCCCGCATCCCGGAAGACCGCCACGCCGTCGGCAGTATCGGCGACATGAGCGTGACCGAGAATGTCGTCGCCGAGCGCTACCGCAGCGAACGCTTCAGCCGCTTCGGCTTCCTCAACTGGAAGGCCGCCCGCAGCTTCGCCGAAAAGCTCATCGCCGATTACGACGTCAAGTGTCCCTCGCCGGAGGCCCGCATCCGCCTGCTTTCCGGTGGCAACATGCAGAAGCTCATCCTCGGCCGGGCGCTCGATCCCGATCCAGCGGTCATTCTCGCCAGCCAGCCGACGCGCGGCCTCGATGTCGGCGCGGTTTCCTATGTGCACCGCATGCTGCTCGAAGCGCGCGAGCGGGGGGCGGCGATCCTGCTGATCTCCGAGGATCTGGAAGAAGTTCTGGCCCTGTCGGACCGCATCGTCGTCATGTCCAAGGGACGTTTTTCGACGCCGTCTTCACGCGGCGAACGCAGCATAAGGGAACTGGGGGAACTGATGGCCGGCCATAGCGGGGAGCGCAGCGACCATGCGGCTTGAACCGAAGCCCGCGCCGTCGCTGGCGGTCACGATCCTGTTTCCGCTGGCGGCCATCGCCGCCACGCTGGCGCTGACCTCGATCCTGGTTCTTGCCGCCGGCGCATCGCCGCTGTCGGTGTTCTATCTGGTCGCCAAGGGCGCGGCCGGCTCGCAGTTCGCCTTCCTCGAAACGCTGACCCGCGCGACGCCGCTGATCTTCACCGGCCTTGCCATCGCCGTCGCCTTCCGGGCGAAGCTCTGGAATATCGGCGCGGAAGCGCAGCTCTATATCGGCGGGGTGGTGACGGTGGTGCTGGGAACCGGCGCGCTGCCGCTGCCCTCGGTGATCCTCATCCCCCTCATCATGGCCGCCGCCATGGCCGCGGGCGCGCTGCTGCTGCTCGGCCCGGCCGTGCTGAAGACCCGCTTCGGCGTCGACGAGGTCGTCACCACGCTGCTCCTCAATTTCATCGTCCTGCTGTTCGTCTCCATGCTGCTCGAAGGCGTGCTGAAGGATCCGATGGGCCTCGGCTGGCCGCAGTCGCAGAAGGTCATCGCCGAGGCGCAGCTTCCGCGTCTCATCCAGGGCAAGCGCCTGCATTACGGCTTCGTCGTCGCGCTCGTCTCGGCCGTGCTCGTCTGGGTCGTCATGAAGAAGACGGTGCTCGGCTACGAGATGCGCGCCGTCGGCCACAATCCCGAGGGCGCACGCTTCGTCGGCATTCCGGTCAACGGCACGCTGATGAAGACGGCGCTGCTTTCGGGCGGCCTTGCCGCGCTCGCCGGCTTTTCCGAGGTCTCCGGCCTCAAGGGCAACCTGACGCTCGACCTGTCGCCGGGCTACGGCTACACCGGCATCGTCGTCGCCATGCTCGCCATGCTGAACCCGCTCGGCGTCATCGCCTCGGCCATCTTCGTCGCCGGCATCTTCGTCGGCGCGGACGCCATGAGCCGCGCGGCCAAGGTGCCGAGCTACATCGCCGACGTCATGGTCGCGACCTCCCTGCTGACAATGGTGGTGGCGATCCTCCTGACGCGCTACCGGATCAGGTGGAAGTAACATGGACGCGCTCGACATCCTCTTTTCCGCCTCCTTCTGGGTCGCCGCCATCCGCATCGCCTCGCCGCTGATCTTCGCGACCATGGGCGAACTCATCTGCGAGCGCGCTGGCGTGCTCAACCTCGGCATCGAGGGCATCATGACGGCCGGGGCCTTCGCCGGCTGGTTCACCGTCTATTCCGGCGGCGATCTCTGGGCGGGCCTCGTCGTCGCCGCCCTCGTCGGCGCGCTGTTCGGCCTGCTGCACGCAACGCTCACCGTGCCGCTCGGCCTGTCGCAGCATGTCGTGGGCATCGGCGTCACGCTGCTTGCCACCAGCCTCACCTATTTCACCTATCGCCTCGCCCTGCCCGAAGTGACGTCGCCGCCGAAGATCGAGCCGTTCCAGCCCTGGCCCGTCCCGGGCCTGTCCAGCATACCGATCGTCGGCGAGGCGCTATTCACCCAGACGCCGCTCACCTATCTCGCCTTCTTCACGGTCGCGGCCGTCGCCTGGGTTCTCTACCGCACGCCCGTCGGCCTTGCCGTGCGCGCGGCGGGTGAAAATCCCTCGGCGGTCGAGGCGCAGGGCATTTCCGTCACCGGCATCCGCATGGGCGCGGTCATGGCCGGCAGCGCCCTGATGGCGGTCGGCGGCGCGTTCCTCACCACCTCGGCCTTCAATTCCTTCTTCTTCCAGATGATCAACGGGCGCGGCTGGATCTGCATCGCGCTCGTCGTCTTCGGCTCCTGGCGGCCGGGCAAGGCGCTGATCGGCGCCATCCTCTTCGCCGCCTTCGACGCCTACCAGGTCCGCCTGCAGCAGATATCGGGCGGCGTCGTCCCCTATCAGGTCTTCCTGATGATGCCCTATGCGCTGTCGATCCTGGCGCTGATCCTGGTCGCGCGCCGCGCCACCTATCCCAAAGCTTTGATGATCCCGTACCAGAAAGGCGAAAGATGAGTTTCGACCTGATCGTAAAGGGCGGCACGCTGCCCGATGGAACCGTCGCCGATATCGGCATCCGGGGCGAGACGATCGCCGCGATCGAGCCGCGCATCGATGCCGAGGCCGGCCGCATCGTCGACGCCACCGGCAACCTCGTCAGCCAGCCCTTCGTCGATCCGCATTTTCACATGGATGCGACGCTGTCCTATGGCCTGCCGCGCATCAACGCCTCGGGCACGCTGCTGGAGGGCATCGCGCTCTGGGGCGAGCTGAAGCCTCTCCTGACGCACGAGGCCGTCAAGGAACGGGCGCTCGCCTATTGCGACTGGGCCGTCTCGATGGGGCTGCTTGCCATCCGCACCCATGTCGATACCTGCGACGACCGCCTTCTCGCCGTGGAAGCGCTGCTCGAGGTGAAGAAGGAGATCGCGCCCTATATCGACCTCCAGCTCGTCGCCTTCCCGCAGGATGGCCTCTACCGCGCCCCGAACGCGCGGGAGAACACGATCCGCGCCCTCGACATGGGCGTCGATATCGTCGGCGGCATCCCGCATTTCGAGCGCACCATGGAAGACGGCCGGCGCTCCGTCACCGAGCTTTGCGAGATCGCGGCGACGCGCGGCCTGATGGTCGACCTCCACTGCGACGAGACCGACGACCCGCTGTCGCGCCATATCGAGCAGCTCGCCTACGAGACCCAGCGGCTCGGCCTTGCGGGCCGGGTGGCCGGCTCGCACCTCACGTCCATGCATTCGATGGACAACTACTACGTCTCCAAGCTGCTGCCGCTGATCGCCGAGGCGGGCGTATCGGCCATTCCCAATCCGCTGATCAACATCATGCTGCAGGGCCGGCACGACACCTATCCGAAACGTCGCGGCATGACCCGCGTGCCGGAAATGCTGAAATACGGCATCCGCGTCGGCTGGGGTCAGGATTGCGTGCTCGACCCGTGGTACTCGCTCGGCACCGCCGACATGCTCGACGTCGCCTTCATGGGCCTGCACGTCGCGCAGATGTCCTCGCCGGCGGATATGCGCGCCTGCTTCGACATGGTGACAAGGGTGAATGCCGAGATCATGGGGCTGGATCACCTCGGCCTTGCCGTCGGCAAGACCGCGAGCCTCGTCGTGCTCGACGCCGGCAATCCCATCGAGGCGGTGCGCCTGCGTCCCGACCGGCTCTGCGTCGTCGCGAAGGGCAAGGTCGTCGCCGAGCGCGAAAAGCGCGACACGGCCCTCTCCATCAGGGGCCGCCCGGCAACCATCAACCGCCGCCATATCGTTCCGCCGCAGGCCGGCTGAGACGGTCAATCCTTGCGGAAGGCGTAGTCCGTTTCCTGCCGCAGCGTCTCGCCGGGGCGCAGCACCGCCTTGGGGAAATGGTCGTGGTTGACGGCATCCGGCCAGATCTGCGTTTCCAGGCAGAAACCCGCGAAGGGGCCGTAGCGCCGGCCGTCGAGGCCGGGAACGGGCGAATTCACATAGCCGCCGGTATAGAGCTGCACGCCCGGTTCGGTGGTCAGAACTTCCAGCGAAACGCCCGATGCCGGGCTACGCACGGCGCCCACGGAACGCTTCGCCCGCCGCTCCGGCGAGAGGCAGAAATTATGGTCGAAGGCGATGCCGCCCGCCTCCGTCTGCCGGCGAAGCGGCGTCCAGTCCCGAAGGTCGAAGGGCGTGCCCGCTACGGAGCGGACCTCGCCGGTCGGAATGAGCTTGTCGTCGACGGGCAGGTAGTGATCGGCGGCAAGGCGGATTTCATGACCGAAGGCGTCGGCGCTACCGTCAAGGTTGAAATAGCTGTGCTGGCAGAGATTGACGGGCGTCGGGGCATCCGCCGTCGCCTCGTAAACGACCGAGAGCACGCCGTCGCCGGCAAGGCGGTAGGTGCAGGTAAGGGCGGCAGTGCCGGGATAGCCGGCGCGGCCGGCAGGATCGGTGACGGCCAGCGTGACGAAATCGCCGCCCTGATCCGCAATGCGCCAGTTCTGCCGGCCCATGCCGTCGCTGCCCCCATGCAGATGCGTGACGCCGCGCTCGTTGCGTTCGAGCTGATAGGCGACGCCATCGATGGCGAAGCGGCCGCCGGCGATACGGTTGGCGCAGCGGCCGGGCGTCGCGCCGAAATAGGGGGAGTGGGCGAGATAGGACGGCAGGTCTTCGTAACCCAGAACGAGCGGGGCGTCGTGGCCGGCAAGCCGCAGGTCCTGGATGACAGACCCCCAGGTCAGCACATGGGCGGTCAGCCCGCCGCCGGTCAGCCTGATGCGCTCGACCGGCTCGCCGCTTTCCAGATGGCCGAAGATCTCGTTTCCTGCATGCACCGCCCGTTTCCTCCGCATCCGGCCCAATCGTGCGGGCAACCTGCCGCTATTTGCCCGCGCCCGCAATCAAAAAGTCATACTTTTTCTGGCGTGCCTCAGAAATTCTTCTGATAGACGATGAAGGGCGTCTTGTCGGCGATGCGGTCGTAGAGCCGGCGGGCGGTGGCGTTGAAATCCTGCGTCATCCAGTAGACTTCCGGCGCGCCCGCCTCCTTCGCCCTGGCATAGACGCCTTCGATCAGCGCGCGGCCGATGCCGCTGCCGCGCACATCCGGATCGGCGAAAAGGTCCTGCAGGTAGCAGATATTGTCGACGGTCCAGCAGGAGCGGTGGAAGAGATAGTGGGCAAGCCCGACCGGCCGGCCGTCGAGCGTCGCCAGAAGGCCGCGATACTCGCCTTCGGCCGCCGCGCCCGTCAGCCGGGCGAAGGTGCTGGCGAAGACGTCTTCCGGCAGGACCGTCTCGTAGAAGGCGAGATAGGCGGTCCAAAGGCGCCGCCACTCGCCTTCATCATCCTTGTGCAGGGGGCGAATGACGACGCGGCTCATGGCTCAGGCTCCCGTTCCGATTTTCTGAAGGTCGTAGGGCGTGGTCTGGTAGATTTCGTTGATCCAGTTGCCGAAGAGCAGATGCGCATGGCCCCGCCAGCGGTTCTGCGGCGGCAGCGACGGATCGTTGTGCGGGAAATAGTTCTTCGGCAGCTTGATCGGCACGCCGGCCGAGACATCGCGGAAATACTCGTCGGCGAGCGAGGTCGAATCGTATTCCACATGGTTGAAGATGTAGAGCCGGTTGCCGGCCGTCTCCTGCACGAGGCAGACACCCGTTTCGTCGGAATCGAGCAGGATGTCGAGTTCCGCCACGTTGCGGATGTCCTCGATGCGGATTTCCGTCCAGCGCGAGACGGGAACCTCGAAATTGTCGGAAAAGCCGTTGAGATAGACCGACGAGGGCTTCCTGTTGTGGTGCCGGTAGACGCCGAAGGCCTTTTCTTCCAGCGTGTGCTTCGGCACGCCATGGAAATGATAGATCGCCGCCATCGCGCCCCAGCAGACGTTCAGCGTCGAATGGACATTGGTCTCGGTCCAGTCGAGAATCTGCTTCATCTCGTCCCAGTAGGTGACGTCCTCGTAGTCGAGGGTTTCCACCGGCGCGCCGGTGATGATGAAGCCGTCGAACTTGCGGTGCTTCACCTCTTCCCACGTATCGTAGAAGGCGAGCAGGTGATCTTCCGACGTGTTCTTGGCGCGGTGGCCGCCGACGCGCACCAGCGACAGCTCGACCTGCAGCGGCGAGGCGCCGACGAGGCGCGCCATCTGCACTTCCGTCTTGATCTTGTTCGGCATGAGGTTGAGCAGCCCGATCTGCAGCGGGCGGATGTCCTGCCGGATCGCCATCGTTTCGGTCATCACCCGGACACCCTCGTTGACGAGGGTCTCGAAGGCGGGGAGCGTATCGGGAATCTTGATGGGCATCTTTCAACTCGATCCAAAACAAAACCGGCCGCAACGACGTCGCAACCGGTCCACGTAAGGCTCTTCCTCGCGCGGCCCTTTAGCGACTTGTTTAACGTGGCTGCAAGCCGGCCGGCCAAATCACCACGAAGTCCATAGATACTGCCTCTGCGCGCACGAATCAATCCGGCGCGCGGCGCCGCGCTCAGGTCTCGACCAGACGCAGCACCTTGTCGAAGACCTTCAGCACCTGGCTCAGCTCATGGCCGCGCTTCAGGATCATGCCATGGGTGTTGAGCACGCTGTAGGCGCCCTGCTTGGCGGCGAGCTTGGGGTTCTTCTCGATACGGTAGAGCGGCATTTCGCCGGAACGCTTGAAGACGGAGAACACCGCCTTGTCGCGCATATGGTCGATGGCGTAGTCGCGCCATTCCCCCTCGCCGACCATGCGGCCATAGACCCAGAGGATGGCGTCGAGTTCCCGGCGGTGGAAGGTCACGGGCAGCGGGTCCTTGCTGCTCCTGTATTCCCGAAGGTCGACCACGACGTCGGGCGTCTGAAAATCCGGCTGGTCGGTCATCGAATCTCGGCACCTCGTCCATGACGGCACGGTGACAGTGTGCCTGACCGGCACCGAAATGCAAGGCGGATGCCACGGACTTGCGTTTTGGCAAAAATTCCTCTCGCCGCATTTCAGACAAACAGACGCCCAAATTTAAGGGGAAAGTCCGCCCGTCGCCGCTCGCGCCGGCCCGCCGCCTTGTGCGGGAAGCCGGTTCGGTGGAGCGTGCGTCGCTCGAGGCTGCCCTGAAATTCCGTTGCCGGCAGCTTCGTTACGGTCCGGTCCGTGCCTCTTCGAACCCTCAAGCCCCAGCCCCTCGAGGAAGCCGGACCGGACCTCCCCCATCGGGGAGGCCGTCAGCGGGAGGCGTGCTCGCCCGTCAGCACCGTTGCGCCGAGAATGGCGCCGGGCGTATCGGCGCTCTGCATGCGCTGGATCAGCACGGCGCAGCCGCCGGCCTTCTTTTTCTTCTTCAGCATGTCGGCGGGAAGCACCAGATTGGTTTCCTTGCCCTCCCACATGCCGATCGTCTCCATGTCGGTCACAGCATGCCAGTAGTTGACGGTCTTGCCGCGGTTCTCGCCCTCGTCGATATTGATCGTGCGCTGCTGCTCGAAATAGGCGATCACGATATTGGCCTTGCCCTCGCCCGGCCCGACATGGATGCGCAGCTCGTCGTTCTTCACCGCGACATCGACCGGCACTTCCAGCCCCTTGCCCTCCTGCGGCATCGCGGCGATGCGGTTGCGGATGCCGGCAAGGTCCGCGCCGTTGATGTGCTCGCGGCCGTTCAGCACGACCTGGGGCGTATAGACGCCGTTGCGGCCGAACATGCGGGCATAGGCATATTGCCGGTCGGTATTGTCCTTGGAGGCAAGCGTGTCCGCCCAGCCGAGATAGTTCCAGTAATCGACATGATAGGCGAGGGCGACGACCTCGCCTTCGCGCGCCAGCGTCTCCAGCGCCTTGTCGGCCGGCGGACAGGAAGAGCAGCCCTGGCTGGTGAAGAGTTCGACGACGCCCCTGGGCTTCGTTATTTCCTGCGCATGCACGGCGCCGGCTCCGAGCGTCAGCGCGATCGCCAGACAATGCAAGAGGGTCGGTTTCGGCATGGTCATTTCCAGTGGCGCGCCGGCAATGCCAGCCTTTCAAGCGGTCATACGCCCTCGCCGCTTCAACAGGAAGTCACGATGGAGTGAGATTTTCCCTCCAGGGGCGGCCGACGCGGCGGCTTTTCAGCCCTCCAGCTCTTCCCGCAGCATTTCCAGCTCCAGCCATTCCTCTTCCATCTTCGTCAGGCCGTCGCGCAGTTTCTCCATTTCCGCGGCGAGCTTGTTGAAGGTGGCCGGGTCCTTGGCGAAGAGGTTCGGATCGGCCATCTTCGCCTCGCGGGCGGCGATTTCCTTTTCCGCCTTCTCCATCTCCTTCGGCAGGTTCTCGAGGGCGAATTTCTGCTTGTAGGAGAGTTTCGACTTGCCCTTGCTGTCCGCGGCGACGGCGGCGGAAGTGTCGGCGGCCTTGGCCTTCTCGGCCTTCTCCGCCTTGCGCTTCTCCTCGATCGCGCCGCGACGCTGGGCCATCATGTCCGTATAGCCGCCGGCATATTCGATCCAGCGCCCATCCGGGCTTTCCGGGTCGGCGGGCGCGATGGTGGAGGTGACGGTGCGGTCGAGGAAATCGCGGTCGTGGCTGACGAGCAGCACCGTGCCGGCAAAGCCCGCGACGATCTCCTGGAGGAGGTCCAGCGTCTCGATGTCGAGGTCGTTGGTCGGCTCGTCGAGGATGAGCAGGTTCGTCGGGCGCGAGAGGATGCGCGCCAGCATCAGCCGGGCGCGCTCGCCGCCGGAAAGGTTGCGGATCGGCGTGCGGGACTGTTCCGGCTGGAAGAGGAATTCCTTCATGTAGCCGGTGACGTGGCGTTGCTCGCCGTTGACCAGCAGCGTCTCGCCGCGCCCGTCGGTGAGGTAGTGGGCGAGCGTGTCGTCGAGATTGAGGTCCTCGCGGCGCTGATCGAGCGTGGCGATCTCAAGGTTCGTGCCGAGTTTCACCGTGCCGCTGTCGGGTTCGAGCTGGCCGGTCAGCATCTTCAGGAGCGTCGTCTTGCCCGCGCCGTTCGGGCCGACGAGACCGATGCAGTCGCCGCGATGCACGCGGATCGAGAAGGGGGCGACGATGGTGCGTTCGCCGTAGCTCTTGGCGATCTTTTCCGCCTCGATGACCAGCTTGCCGGATTCCTGCGCGTCGGAGGCGCTGGCCTGCACGCTGCCCTGCGGACCCTTGTGGCCGCGATAGCGGGCGCGCAGGTCGTGCAGCGCACCGAGGCGGCGCATATTGCGCTTGCGGCGGGCCGTCACGCCGTAGCGCAGCCAGTGCTCCTCGCGCTCGATGGCCTTGCCGAGCTTGTGCTGCTCCAGCTCCTCGGCCTCCAGCACCTCGTCGCGCCAGGCCTCGAAATGGGCAAAGCCGCGATTGAGACGGCGCGACTGGCCGCGATCGAGCCAGACGGTGGCGTTGGAGACCTTTTCGAGGAAGCGGCGGTCGTGCGAGATGACGACGAGGGCCGAGCGGGTCGATTGCAGCTCGCCTTCCAGCCATTCGATGGTCGGCAGGTCGAGATGGTTGGTCGGCTCGTCGAGCAGCAGGATATCCGGCTCCGGCGCCATGACGCGGGCAAGCGCCGCCCGGCGCGCCTCGCCGCCCGACAGCGACTTGGGGTCCTCGTTACCGGAAAGGCCGAGATGTTCGAGCAGATAGGTGACGCGGTAGGGATCGTCGCTCGGCCCGAGGCCCGCCTCGGCATAGGCGGCGACGGTGTCGTAGCCGTCGAAATCGGGGGCCTGGTGCAGGTAGCGGATGGTCGCGGAAGGGTGGCGGAAGACCTCGCCCGACTGCGCCTCGGCAAGGCCGGCGGCGATCTTCATCAGCGTCGACTTGCCCGAGCCGTTGCGGCCGACGAGGCAGATGCGGTCGCCCGGCTCCACCTGCAGGCTTGCGCCGGCAAGCAGCGGCGTGCCGCCGAAGCTGAGGAAGATATCGTCGAGTTTGAGGATAGGCGGTGCCAAGGGTCAGGCTCCTGAAAGGTCATAGGGCCGGGCGATGAGGATTGCGCGGCCGGAGGCGAGCGAAAGGCGGATCGGGCCTTCCGCGACATTGGAAATGGTGCGGGACGAACCGAAGGGCAGCGCGAAATCCGTGAGCGGATAACGCACATTGCCGATGGAAAGGCCGCTCAGCGGCGAAAGGCCGAGAATGGAGAAGAGGCTGCCCTGCGGCAGGTCGATTTCCCGCGTGCCGGGCAGAAGCGGCCAGGCCTCCTCCTCGCCGGAGGTCAGCTTGATCGCAAAGCCCTGCTCTTCCAGCGAGACGGCATGGATGAGATGCATCAGCGCATGGTCGCTGCGCTCCCCGCCGAGCGCGCCGGCAAGCACGATCCGCCGCGCGCCCCGTTCGGTGGCGACGGAGACGGCAAGCGCCCCATCGGTCTCGTTCTTGGCGGCGGGATAGGGCTGGCGCTCGATTTGGGGCCAGGCGGCCAGAAGCTCCGGCGGCGTGGAATCGAAATCGCCGACCCACAGTTCCGGCGCAACACCGAGGCCGGCCGCATGGCGCATCCCGCCATCCGCCGCCACGACCCGGGCGCCGGCCACGTCCGCGCGCAGACGCGGCGTCGCGGCAAGCGTGCCGCCGAGAAGGACGACGAAGGTCTGGTCTGTGGAAGCCGGCGTGATCATGGTTGAAGCCCTTAGCGCATGTCGTGCGGAAAGGGAAAGATTTTGGCGGCGTGCGCCGCCGTCACTCGCCGATGATCTTGAATTTCTCGCCCGGCTTGACCGTGCTGGTCGGCGTCATGGCGTTGATCAGGCGGAAGAGGTCGAGCTTGCGGTCGGTGCCCATCATGCGGCCGGCGAGCGAAGCGACGGTATCGCCCGGGCGGGCGGTGACGACGCGCACGCGCAGCGGCTTCAGCTCGGCCACCTCGGCCGGCGTCAGCTTGCGGAACGAACCCTTGAGGATCTCCGCCGTCGGCTCCAGCGCCTTGGACCCCGCCGGCACCGCCGTCAGGAAGCGATAGATCTGGTTGTCGATGCGCACGACGGTGACATCGAATTCCCAACGGTCCGCAGCGGCCCGGGCGGTTGCCGCCTGCAGGCCGTTGATGGTGATCGGCCGGATCGTCTCGGGCTTGAGGCCCGTCACCCAGCCGCTGGAAATGTAGTTGACGAGGTCCTGCCCACGGCTGTCGGCCACGCCGTCGAAACGGATCGCGACATCGCCGGGGCCGGTCGCCAGCACGGCATCGGCCTTGTTGTCGATCTGGAAGCCGGCCGGCACGTCGAAGCGGATGCCGAGCTTGCCGTGCAGGAAGGTCTGGCCGCGCACATAGCCCTCTTCCGGCGCATCGCCGTAGAGCAGGCCGTCGATGCCGGCGAGATAGTAGTCGCGTCCACGGTCGCCGATCGAGCCTTCCGCGCCGAAAGCCCGCGCATGCATGCGCGCAAGCTCCACGCGCTGCGGCGCGTTCGGGTGGCTCGACAGGAAGTCGAGGCTCTGGTCCGCTTCCGGATCGACCGCCGTGAAGCGTGCATAGCCGGCCATGGAATCGAGGAAGCGCGCGGCGGCATAGGGGTCGTAGCCCGCTTCGCCCAGCATGCGCACACCGATCACGTCGGCCTGAAGCTCCTGATTGCGTGAGAAGGCGGCAAGGCGCAGCTTGCCGCGCGCCAGCGCCTGCTTGCCGGCGATGTTGCTGGACAGCACCTCGGCGACGACGCGGCTGGCGATGACCTCGGCCTCTTCCTTCTTCTGCCGCTCGATGCCGTGATTGGCGGTGACATGCGCCATTTCGTGCGACAGCACGGCCGCAACTTCCGAGGCGTCGTTGGCAAGCGCCAGCAGGCCGCGCGTGACATAGAGATAGCCGCCCGGCAGCGCGAAGGCGTTGATGGCCGGCGAATTGAGGATGGTGATGCGGTAGGACTGGTTCGGGTTTTCCGAAACGGCCGTCAGCGCGCCGATGATGCGTGCGACGAGGCGCTCGGTCTTGGCATCCTTGTATTCGCCGCCATAGCTCGCCACGATGCGCGGATGCTCGCGCGCGCCCATCTGGGCGCGCGGATCATTCTTCTGCACCTCGTCGACGATCTGCGGATTGGAAGAGGGCGAGATGGTCGGCTCATAGCTCTGCTCGATGAGCGACTGGCAGCCGGCCAGCAGCGTGCCGGCAAGCAGCAGGGCCACGACAGGCCGTGCGACCCCGCGTCCGGATACCGTTGCAGCTTCCTGCGTCGCTTTCGCCATGTCTTTCGCCCAAGCCCCTCAATGGGTTCGCATTCGTGCCACAGCCTTGGGGTGCGGCGCGAACGCGCATCTTCGCGCCTTCGAACGGATGAGATAGACGCGCCATACCCGGCCGGCAACTCCCCATTCGACAAACGGTTTTCCTGTGGCTCCGGTGACACAGGGGGGCGACCAAATTGTGGCATCCAGCCCGGTCAAATCACCACTCCCGTCGCTAAATGCCGGAATGGCCGAGGAATTTTGCAACGGCGGGTGGATCGAGGCGCGCAAGGAAATCCTCCGCCGACGTATCGAGGAGCACCGCACCGGCCTCGAGGAACAGCACCCGCTCCGCAAGCCGGCCGATATCCTCCGGCTGATGGGTGATGAAGAGGAGCGTGCTCTTCGTCTCGGCGTGAAGTTCGGCGATCAGCCGCGCCATATCCGCCCGCATGGCCGGATCGAGCGCGGCGAAGGGTTCGTCGAGCAGCAGGATCGGCCGGCGGCGCACCAGCGCGCGGGCAAGCGCCACGCGCTGCCGCTCGCCGCCGGACAGCGAACCCGGCAGGCGCTTGCCGTAACCGGCAAGGCCGACACGGGCGAGCGCGGCCTCGACGGCCTGCCGGCCCGCCGCATCGAGCTTCAGGCCCGGATCGATGCCGAGGCCGATATTGTCGGCGACGGAAAGGTGGGCGAAGAGGTTGTTGTCCTGGAAGACGACGGAGACCGGCCGTTCCGCCGGGTCGCGGCCGGCCATGTCCTCGCCGAACAGCGTGACCCTGCCGCTCGCCGGCCTTTCGAAGCCCGCAATGACATTGAAGAGCGTCGACTTGCCGGCACCCGAGGGACCGGCGACGGCAACGGCTGCGCCGGCGGGAATGGCGCAATCGAACGCAAGGCGCTTTTCCGCAAAGCGCACGGTGACGTCGGCAAGGAAAATGGCGGGATCAGGCATCGGAGCCGGGTCTTTCGATTTGGCGGTCGGTCGTGGTCGAAGGCAGCGTCAGGAGGAGGCACAGCACGCCCAGGATCAGCGCGATGCCCGCGGCATCGGCCGTGCGATAGCTCGCCATGCGGGAATACAGCAGCCAGGGCAGCGTAACGAAACCATCCGCACCGAAGATGGCGACGGCCCCGAGATCGCCGAGCGATAGCGCCATGGCGAAGGCGAAGGCCGTAAGGAAGGGCTTTTTCAGCGCCGGCCAGTCGATGCGCAGGAAACGCCGCCAGCCAGTGACGCCAAGGCTGAGCGCAAGGCGCGCGGTGCGGGAGAGATGCGTTCGATAGGCCGGCTCCAGCACCCGGGTGACGAAGGGCAGCGCCATCAAAGCGTTGAGGACCGTGACGACGAAGGGCGCGAATCGGCCCGTCTCGCCGAAACTGCGCAGCATCAGGAACCAGCCGGTGGCAACGACCACCGGCGGCACGAGCAGGATCAGCGAGCCGACCGCCGGCAGCGCACGGCCCATCAGCCGCGTCGTGACCCCGCTATCGCCACTTTCGGCAAGGCGCGGCACCAGCACGACGGGCAGCGCGATGGTAAGGCTGAGCGTTGCGGAGGCGAGCGAGATGGCGAGGCTCGTGGCAAGCGCCCGATGGAGCTGCGCATCGGCCGCCAGCTTGCCGAAGTCGGCGGCAAGGCCGGAGATCAGGGTGGCGACCAACGGCGCGGCGGTGAAGAGCGCGAAGAGAAGGATGACGAGGCCATCCGATACGCGCCGCCTGCGGCCGTCGAAACGGCGGATGGCGCGGCCGGCCGTCATGCCCTCTTCCGGCGGGCGGCCGAAGAGCGAGATAAGCCAGAGCAGCGCCGCCGTCACCGCGATCTGCAGGAAGGCGAGCAGCACGGCGCGCTGGGGATCGAAATCGAAGCGCAGCGCCTGATAGATCGCAACCTCGATGGTGGTCGCCGCCGGCCCGCCGCCGAGCGTCAGGACAATGGTGAAGCTCGTCGCGCAGAGCATGAAGACGAGGCCGGCGATGCCGGGCAGCACGCGGCGGATGACCGGCCATTCGATGAGCCGGAAGACCGCCCCCGAACCCATGCCGAGATTGGCCGAGGACAGCCAGTATTCCGGCGGGATGCGGTCGAGCGCGGCGAGCATGAAGCGAGCGGCGAGCGGCAGGTTGAAGAAGACATGGGCGATAAGGATGCCGGCAAGCCCATAGACGCTGACGGGGTTCTGCAATCCGGCAAGGCGCAGCAGATCGTTGACGACGCCCTGCCGCCCCCAGATCTCGACGACGCCGAGCGCGGCGACCAGCGCCGGCAGGCCGAGCGGCACGACGGAGAGCCTGACGATCCAGACGCGGCCGGGAAAGGTCCGCTGCCGGGCGAGCGCCCGGGCGACGGGAATGGCGAGCACGATGGAAAGCAGCGTCGAAAGCGCCGCCTGCACCAGCGTGAACCGCGCCACGCGGCCGATATAGGCATCGAACAGCGGCGCGCCGCTGCCGCCCGCATGGGCAAGCAGCACCGCAGTCGCCGCGCCGACGAAGAGCAGCACGCCGCCGAGGGCAAGGCCCCCGGCAATATCGAGCGTCTGTCGTTCGGCGCGGGCGAAAAGCATGTTACGTCCTGCTTGCTTACTTGGCGCTCATCGCGCCGAGCCATTCGTCGATCCAGACCTTACGGTTCGCCGCCACCTCATCCGACGACATCAGGAAGGTCTTTTCCGGCTTCACCAGCGCGTCGAAGGCGGCCGGCAGCGGATCGCGCGTCTTGGCGGCAGGCATCATCCAGTTGGTTTCCGGGATGATCGACTGGAAATCCGGCCCCGTCATGAAGGTAAGGAACTGGCGGGCGAGGTCCTTGTCATGGGAGGTGCGCGTCAGGCCGGCGACCTCGATCTGGATGTAGTGCCCCTCGGAGAAGGCGGCCGCCTTGTAGCGCTCGGTATTCTCCGCGATGACGTGATAGGCCGGCGAGGTCGTGTAGGAGAGCACCATCGGCGCCTCGCCCTTGGTGAACAGGCCATAGGCTTCCGACCAGCCGGGGGTGACGGTCAGGACGCGGTCCTTGAGCTTGGCCCAGGCTTCCGCCGACTTGTCACCATAGACGGACTTCACCCAGAGCAGCAGGCCGAGGCCGGGCGTCGAGGTGCGCGGATCCTCGATGACGATCTTCTGCGACGGATCGCCCTCGACCAGTTCCTTGAGGCTTGTCGGCGGGGTCTTCAGCGCCTCGGTGTCGTAGACGACGGCGAAATGGCCGTAGTCATAGGGCAGGAACGTATCGTCGGAAAAACCGCCCGGAACGGCAAGACCTTCCGGCTTCAGGCCGTGCGGCTCGAAGAGGCCGGTCGCCTTGGCTTCCGAGATCAGGTTTGTATCGAGGCCGAGCACCACGTCGGCCTTGGTGCCCTCGCCCTCCAGCTTGAGGCGGGTCAGGAGTTCCACGCCATCGGCGACACCAACCCATTCGACCTTGCAGCCGCAGGTCTTTTCGAATTCTTCCTTGACCTTCGGCCCCGGTCCCCATTCGGAAACGAAGCTCTCATAGGTGTAGACGGTCAGCGTCTTTTCCGCGGCGAAGGCCGAGGACGCGAGGGATACGGCAAGCGCCGCGATGGAAGAAAGAAATGCCGTGCGCATCAGCGCCTCCTTGTCTGGTCACAAACGGGAATAGGGCGCTGGATTGAGCCGTCTAATCCCTCCGCCGGTACGAGCCGGATCAGGTTCTTCGGGTTGGCAAAAGCCTCTCAGCCGGCAGGTCGAAACCTGCGAGCACCCCGTTAGAGCGGAAAAAGGCATAATCCCGCGCGCCTCGGCACGCAAGAGGCCGCGACGGAAACAGTTTTATACGGAAATGGAGGGTCAGCCGGCCGCAGCGGGCGTCCCAAGCGCCTTTTCGATGGCCGGATAGAGGCCGTCCTTCAGGCTCTTGTCATCGAAGGGGCCGACCCGCTTGTAGAGGATCGTTCCGTCGGGCCCGACGAGATAGGATTCCGGGATACCGTAAACGCCCCAGTCGATCGCCATCTTGCCGACGGGATCGAGGCCGATGGCGAAGAAAGGATTGCCGAGTTCGCCGAGGAAACGCAGCGCATTCTCGCTGCCGTCCTTGTAGTTGACGCCGACCACCGTAAGGCGCGGGTCCTTGGACAGCGCCAGGATGACCGGGTGCTCCTGCCGGCAGGGCACGCACCAGGACGCCCAGAAATTGACGAGCGTCAGCTTGCCCTTGACGGCTTGCGCCGTCAGCGCCGGCACCGGCGCGCCGTCCCTCGTCGCGCCGGCGAGCGGCTCGAGATCGCGGAAGGGCGCCTTGGTGCCGATGAGGGCCGAGGGGATTTCGGAAATGTCGCGGCCGGAATTGAGCTGCGTCCAGAAGATCAGCGCCAGACCGAGAAAGATCGCCAGCGGCAGCGCGGCGAGGATCAGGCGCGTGCGCTTGCCCGCACCTTCGGCATTCGTCTCGCTCTCGCTCATTGACTGGCCTCGCTGCGCGCCGAACGGCGGCGGATGCCGGCGGCTTCGAGCTGTTCGATCTCGCGGTGGCGGGCGCGGTGATCGAGCCACACCCAGACGACGAGGCCGAGCGTGACGGCGAAGGCGGCGATATAGGACACCGCGACGTAGAAGGCGTGGCTCATGCGGCGCCTCCCGTGCGGCCGGCGGCGCGGGCCGCATGGCGGCGCAGCACGGCGATGCGGCGGCGCAGGATCTCGTTGCGCATGGCAAGGATATGCAGCGTGAAGAAAAGCAGGGTGAAGGCGACGGCCATCACGATGAGCGGCCAGAGGAATTCAGGATCTATGGTCGGGCCGTCCATACGGATGACGCTCGCCGGCTGGTGCAGCGTGTTCCACCACTCGACCGAGAATTTGATGATCGGGATGTTGACGAAGCCGACGAGGATCAGGACGGCGCTGACCTTGGCGGCGCGCGTCGGGTCGTCCATGGCGCGGCCGAGCGCGATGAGGCCGAGATACATCAGGAACAGCACGAAGACGGAGGTAAGCCGCGCATCCCACACCCACCAGGTCCCCCACATGGGCTTGCCCCAGAGCGAGCCGGTGATGAGTGCGACGAGGGTGAAGCAGGCGCCGATGGGCGCGGCGGCCTTGGCCGAGACATCGGCGAGCGGATGGCGCCAGACGAGCGTGCCGAGCGCCGAGAGCGCCATGACCGAATAGCACATCATGGAAAGCCAGGCGGCCGGCACATGCACATACATGATGCGCACCGTCTCGCCCTGCTGGTAGTCGCCCGTCGTCGTGAAGGAAAGGTAGAGACCTGCGGCGAACAGACAGAGCGTCAGCCCCGCAAGCCACGGCCAGATCATGGCGACCAGCGCCAGGAACCGCGTCGGGTTGGCGAGATCGCTGAATTTGCGGATGGCAAGGCTCGGTTCGCTCATGATGGTTCTTTAACGCGGAAGGGGCCGGGCTTCAATTGATCTGCCGCAATCACTTTCCTGTCAATTTGCCGCGTCAGTCGCTCGAAAGCCGAAGCGCCGCCGCCGCCGCGACCGGGCCGATGACGGCGAAGGCGAGATTGAGCGCGACGAGGATGAGGAAGGGCGGCAGGAACGGGGCCGGGTCCTGGATCGCCGCATAGACCGCGCTCACCCCGAAGATCAGCACGGGAATGGCGAGCGGCAGCACGAGGATGGAGACGAGCAACCCGCCGCGCGGCAGCGCCACCGCCACCGCCGCGCCCACCGCACCGATGAAGGTGATGGCGGGCGTGCCGGCCAAGAGCGTCAGCGTCGTCGCGCCGATGGCGGTCTCGTCCATGTTCATGAAGAGGCCGAGCAGCGGCGCGGCGACGACGAGCGGCAGGCCGGTCGCAATCCAGTGCGCGATGCATTTGACGAAGACCGTCAGCACCAGCGGCGTTTCCTGCATCAGGAGAAGATCGAGCGAGCCGTCCTCGCGCTCGGCCTGGAACAGCCGGTCGAGGCCGAGGAGGGAGGCGAGCAGCGCGCCGATCCAGAGGATGGCGGGGCCGATGCGGGAGAGAAGATTGAGGTCCGGCCCGACGCCGAAGGGAATGACGGCGACGACCGTCATGAAGAACAGCACGCCCACCAATGCGCCGCCACCGGCGCGCACGGAGAGTTTCACGTCGCGGAGGAGGAGAGCGATCACCAGACATCCTCCATGATCCCGGCAAAGCCCTTCATGTGCAACTCCTTCACCCCTTCCAGCCCAAGCGGCTGGTGCGTCGCAGCTATCGCAATGCCGCCGCGTGAAAGGTGGGCCATGACAAGGCCGGCGAACATGGTTTCAGCGGCCGCATCGAGCGCGGCCGTCGGCTCGTCGAGAATCCAGACCGGACGCCAGGAAACGAGAAGCTTGGCCATGGCCATGCGGCGCTGCTGGCCGGCGGAGAGATAGCCGAAGGGAAGGTGCGCGATACCGCCGAGACCAACCGCCTCGACCGCCTCGACGACCGACAGGCCCGCCCCGCCGGCAAAGTCGCCGAGGAAGGACTGCCAGAAGGACAGATTCTCCTCGACGGTCAGCTCCCGCTTCATCGCGTTGCGGTGGCCGAGATAATGCGCGGCCTCGCTGACACGCTCGACCGGTTGCGCTGCAGCAAGAAGTTTTGCCGCTCCCGAATGGGCCGGCAGAAGGCCCGCCAGAACACGCAGCAGCGTCGACTTTCCCGAACCGTTCGCACCCTTGACGACAAGCGCCTCGCCGCTGGCGATTTCAAAGGAAATATCTTGGAAAATCAGGTCTTCGCCGCGCTTGGCGCTCAATCCCTCGACGACGAGCCGCATGGCTTTTCACTTTCCCTTTACGACCTTGGTCGCAACGCAAAAAAATTGTCCCGATTTGCCCTTCGGCGCTCTGGATCGTTTCTTAGAAATTATCTATAACGCCCGCAACACGCCAGCGGTCGGCGTGAATTTCATCCAAGCGCCGAACACGGGAATGATTTCCGCGTACGGACAGCGGAAATGGCCGCACCCGCATCCCATTCGCGCTTGACGCGCACGGGCGTTCGTACGTCAGCTTTCTGGCGCCAGACGAGACGGGGTATAAAGTGTCCAAATCCCTAGACAGTTTCAATTGTCGTTCGACCCTTACGGTAAACGGCACCGACTATGTGTATTACAGCCTTCCCAAGGCCGAGGCGAACGGCCTTGCCGGCGTCTCGAAGCTCCCCTACTCGATGAAGGTGCTTCTTGAGAACCTGCTGCGCTTCGAGGACGGCCGCTCGGTCACCAAGGAGCAGATCCTTTCCGTCGTCGACTGGCTGACGAACAAGGGCACGGTCGAGAACGAGATCGCCTATCGCCCGGCGCGCGTGCTGATGCAGGACTTCACCGGCGTTCCCGCCGTGGTCGACCTTGCGGCCATGCGCGACGCGATGGTCTCGCTCGGCGGCGACCCGGAGAAGATCAACCCGCTCGTTCCCGTCGACCTCGTCATCGACCACTCGGTCATCGTCGACGAATTCGGCACGCCGACCGCCTTTGCCCGCAACGTCGAGCTGGAATACCAGCGCAACGGCGAGCGCTACCGCTTCCTCAAGTGGGGCCAGCAGGCGTTCCAGAACTTCCGCGTCGTTCCCCCGGGCACCGGCATCTGTCACCAGGTCAATCTGGAATATCTGGGCCAGACGGTTTGGACCAAGGAAGAAGACGGCGAGATCGTCGCCTACCCGGATACCTGTGTCGGCACGGACAGCCACACGACCATGATCAACGGCCTCGGCGTTCTCGGCTGGGGCGTGGGCGGCATCGAGGCGGAAGCCGCCATGCTCGGCCAACCGGTCTCCATGCTGCTGCCCGAGGTCATCGGCTTCAAGCTGACCGGCAAGCTCAAGGAAGGCGTTACGGCGACCGACCTCGTGCTGATGGTCGTGCAGATGCTGCGCAAGAAGGGCGTCGTCTCCAAGTTTGTCGAATTCTTCGGCCCCGGCCTCGACAACATGACGCTCGCCGACCGCGCAACGATCGGCAATATGGGCCCGGAATACGGCGCGACCTGCGGCTTCTTCCCGGTCGACGGCGAGACCGTCAACTACCTCACCATGTCCGGCCGCGAAGAGCAGCGCATCGCCCTCGTCGAAGCCTATTCGAAGGCGCAGGGCATGTGGCGTGACGGCGACGGCTCCGACCTCGTCTTCACCGACACGCTCGAACTCGACCTCGGCGACGTCGTTCCGGCCATGGCCGGCCCGAAGCGCCCGGAAGGCCGCATCCCGCTGGAAAACATTGCGCCGAACTTCGCGACGGCCCTTGAAAACGACTACAAGAAGCCCGGCCAGCTTTCGAACCGCTATGCCGTCGAAGGCACGGATTACGATATCGGCCACGGCGACGTCGCCATCGCCGCCATCACGTCCTGCACCAACACGTCCAACCCGTCGGTCCTCATTGCCGCCGGCCTTCTCGCCCGCAATGCGGTCGCCAGGGGCCTGAAGACGAAGCCGTGGGTCAAGACGTCGCTGGCGCCCGGATCGCAGGTCGTCGGCGAATACCTCGCCAAGTCGGGCCTGCAGGCGGACCTCGACAAGCTCGGCTTCAACCTCGTCGGCTTCGGCTGCACGACCTGCATCGGCAATTCCGGCCCGCTGCCGGCGCCGATCTCCAAGACGATCAACGACAAGGGCCTGATCGCTGCGGGCGTCCTCTCGGGCAACCGCAACTTCGAAGGCCGCATCTCGCCGGACGTGCAGGCAAACTACCTCGCCTCCCCGCCGCTCGTCGTCGCCTACGCCCTTGCCGGTACGGTCCAGAAGGACCTGACCAAGGAGCCGATCGGCGAAGACCAGAACGGCAATCCGGTCTACCTCAAGGACATCTGGCCCTCCTCCAGGGAGATCCAGGAGTTCATCATGAAGTACGTCACGCGTGAGCTCTATGCCACGAAATATGCCGACGTCTTCAAGGGCGACGAGAACTGGCAGGCCGTGCAGGTGCCGGAAGGCCAGACCTATGCCTGGGACGACAAGTCGACCTATGTGCAGAACCCGCCCTACTTCGTGGGCATGGGCAAGACCGGCTCGGGCCTGAAGAACATCGAAGGCGCGCGCGTCCTCGGTCTCTTCGGCGACAAGATCACGACCGACCACATCTCTCCGGCCGGTTCGATCAAGGCGGCCTCGCCGGCCGGCGCGTATCTTACGGATAACGGCGTCGCGGTGGCGGACTTCAACCAGTACGGCACGCGCCGCGGCAACCATGAAGTCATGATGCGCGGCACCTTCGCCAATATCCGCATCCGCAACCACATGCTCGGCCCGAACGGTAAGGAAGGTGGCTACACGATCCACTATCCGACCAAGGAAGAGATGTCGATTTACGACGCGGCCATGAAGTACAAGGCCGAGGGCGTTCCGCTCGTCATCTTCGCCGGCGTCGAATACGGCAACGGCTCCTCGCGCGACTGGGCGGCCAAGGGCACCAACCTCCTCGGCGTCAAGGCCGTGGTGGCGCAGTCCTTCGAGCGCATCCACCGCTCCAACCTCGTCGGCATGGGCGTCGTGCCCTTCGTCTTCGAGGAAGACACGACCTGGGCCTCGCTCGACCTCAAGGGCGACGAAGTCGTCACCATCGAGGGCCTGGAAGGCGATATCAAGCCGCGCGAGAAGAAGATCGCCAAGATCACCTACTCCGACGGCACGGTGAAGGACGTTCCGCTCCTCTGCCGCATCGATACGCTGGACGAGGTGACCTACATGAACAACGGCGGCATCCTGCAGACCGTTCTTCGCGACCTCGCCGCCTGAGCGGCCTGAAGCCTGAAAACACGATGCCGGGGCCAAAAGCCCCGGCATTTTTATGCCATCGTTCCCGGGAAATCCGTCGCGGAGGGTTCCGTCTCGGCTCCCTCGCCGAGCGGGCGCTGCATGAAGACCGTGTCGAGCCAGCGGCCGTGCTTGAAGCCCGTCGCACTCATGCGGCCCGAATGCGCAAAGCCGGCCGCGCTGTGCACGGCGATGGAGGCGGGATGCGCCCCGCCGATCACCGCCACCATCTGGCGGAAGCCGCAATCCGTGCAGCGGCGAATGAGTTCGGCCAGCAATGCCTTGCCGATGCCCCTGCCGCGCGCCTCCGGCGCCAGATAGACCGAATCCTCCACGAGCCAGCGATAGGCCGGCCGCGTGCGGAAGGCCGAGGCATAGGCATAGCCGAGGATGAGGCCGGTCTGCTCGACGGCGACGATATAAGGATAGCCCTTGCCGGTGATCGCCGTGAAGCGCGTCGCCATCTGGTCGAGCGTCGGCGGATCAACCTCGTAGCTCGCCACGCCGTTCAGCACGGATTCGCGGTAGATTTCGGTGAAGGCGGCGATGTCGCCGAGCGCGGCGGTGCGGATGACGAAGCTCATGGAAGCCTGCGTTTCTTGGAACGGTTCCGGTAAAGTGCGCAGCGTTTTGCGGCCGGAATTGCGTGAGCGCAAGCGCAAACAGGGGATGGGGTTAACCCATCCCCTGTCATGGAGGCTTTATCGAGGGCCGCTTCAGGCGCCGTAGACGATCAGCAGGTCCTTGGCGTCGATCTGGTCGCCGGCCCTGACGAGCACTTCCGAGATCATGCCGTCCTTCTCGGCATGCAGCGCCGTTTCCATCTTCATCGCCTCGATGGAGAGCAGCACGTCGCCGGCCTTGACCGGCTGGCCGGCCGCGACCGCGACGGTCGAGATGACGCCCGGCATCGGCGCGCCGAGATGGGCGGCGTTGCCGTTGTCGGCCTTGCGACGGATGGCGGAGGTGGCGGCGCGGTTGCGGTCCGGCACCTTGATGAGGCGCGACTGGCCGTTCAGTTCGAAGAACACCTTGACCATGCCCTGCGCATCCGGCTCGCTGGTCGCCTGATGCAGGATGACGAGCGACTTGCCGCGCTCGATTTCCGGCTGCAGTTCCTCGCCCGGCGCAAGGCCGTAGAAATAGGCGGGCGTCGGCAGCACGCTGACGGGGCCGTACATGTCGGCGGCCAGCGCATAGTCGGTAAAGACCTTCGGATACATGAGATAGGAGGCGAATTCGAAATCGTCGACCTTGCGCTCCAGCTTGTCCTCGATGGTTTTGCGCTCCGCATCGAGATCGGCCGCCGGCAGCAGCGAGCCGGGCACGGCGGTATAGGGCGCGTCGCCCTTCAGCGCCTTCTTCTGCAGGCCGGCCGGCCAGCCGCCCGGAGGCTGGCCCAGATCGCCGCGCAACATGGAGACGACGGAATCGGGGAAGGACACATCCTTAGCCGGATTCTCGACGTCGGCGACGGTCAGTTCCTGGCTTACCATCATCAGCGCCATATCGCCGACCACCTTGGAGGACGGCGTCACCTTGACGATATCGCCGAACATCTGGTTGGCGTCGGCATAGGCCTGGGCGACCTTGTGCCACTTGGTCTCAAGCCCGAGCGAACGGGCCTGTTCCTTGAGATTGGTGAACTGGCCGCCCGGCATTTCATGCAGGTAGACTTCCGAAGCCGGCCCCTTGAGGTCGCTTTCGAAGGCGGCATACTGGAAGCGCACGGCCTCCCAGTAGAAGGAGATACGACGGATCCATTCGGGATCGAGACCCGGATCGCGCTCCGATCCCTTCAGCGCCTCGACGATGGAGCCGAGGCAAGGCTGGGACGTGTTGCCCGAAAGGGCATCCATGGCCGCATCCACCACATCCACGCCGGCATCGACGGCGGCAAGCACGGTCGCGGCCGCGATGCCCGACGTGTCATGCGTGTGGAAGTGGATCGGCAGGTCGGTGGCCTCGCGCAGCGCCTTGAACAGCACGCGGGCGGCGGCGGGCTTCAGAAGGCCCGCCATATCCTTCAGCGCGATCATATGCGCGCCGGCCTTTTCCAGCTCGGCGGCGAGGTCGGTGTAGTATTTGAGGTCGTATTTCGGGCGGGCCGAATTCAGGATATCGCCGGTATAGCAGATCGCCGCCTCGCAGATGCGGTTCTCCTCGGCGACGGCGTCCATCGAGACACGCATGTTGTCGACCCAGTTGAGGCAATCGAAGACGCGGAAGACATCGATGCCGCCCTTCGCCGCCTGCCGGACGAAATACTTCACGACATTGTCGGGATAGTTCTTGTAGCCGACGCCGTTCGCCCCGCGCAGCAGCATCTGCAAGAGCAGGTTCGGCGCATCCTCGCGGATGCGGGCAAGACGCTCCCACGGGTCTTCCGTCAGGAAGCGCATGGAGACGTCGAAGGTCGCGCCGCCCCAGCATTCCAACGAGAAGAGCTGCGGCAGCGCCCGGGCATAGGTGCCGGCGACGCGGGCGATGTCATGCGTGCGCATGCGGGTCGCCAGCAGCGACTGGTGGCCGTCGCGCATGGTCGTGTCGGTGAGGAGCACGCGGCGTTCGGCGCGCAGCCATTCGCCGAATTTCTTCGGGCCGAGTTCGTCGAGCTTCTGCTTGGTGCCGGCAGGGATATCTCCGCCGATGAAGGGCACGACGGGCTTGGCCACGTCTGCCGGCGGCTTCGGGCGGCCCTTGGCTTCCGGGTGGCCGTTGACGGTGACGTCGGCAAGGTAGGTGAGCAGCTTCGTCGCGCGGTCCTGGCGCTTGACCTGCTGGAACAGTTCCGGCGTCGTATCGATGAAACGGGTCGTGTAGCTGTTGTCGCGGAAGGCCTCGTGGCCGATGATCGCCTCGAGGAAGGTGAGGTTGGTGGCGACGCCGCGGATACGGAATTCGCGCAGCGCACGGTCCATGCGGTTGATGGCTTCCCCCGGCGTGCTGCCCGAGGCCGTGACCTTGACGAGCAGCGGGTCGTAATAGCGGGTGATATAGGCCCCGGTATAGGCCGTGCCGCCATCGAGACGGATGCCGAAGCCGGCCGCCGAGCGGTAGCCAGTGATGCGGCCATAGTCCGGGATGAAGTTCTGTTCTGGGTCTTCCGTGGTAATGCGGCACTGGAGCGCATGACCGTTAAGGCGGATATCGGCCTGCTTGGGAACGCCCGATTCCGGCGTGCCGATGGCCTCGCCGTCGAGGATGTGGATCTGCGCCTTGACGATATCGATGCCGGTCACGACTTCCGTGACGGTGTGCTCGACCTGGATGCGCGGATTCACCTCGATGAAGTAGAACTTGCCGCTGTCGACATCCATCAGATACTCGACCGTGCCGGCGCCGACATAGCTGGTCGCCTTGGCGATCTTCAGCGAATAGTCGGCAAGTTCCTGGCGCTGCGCTTCCGATAGGTAAGGCGCGGGCGCACGCTCGACGACCTTCTGGTTACGCCGCTGGATGGAGCAGTCGCGCTCGAAGAGATGCACGACATTGCCATGCGTATCGCCGAGGATCTGGCTTTCGACGTGGCGGGCGCGCTCGACGAGCTTTTCGAGATAGACCTCATCCTTGCCGAAGGCGGCCTTGGCCTCGCGCTTGGCTTCCGTCACCTCGCGGATCAGGTCCTTGGCATCGCGGATGGCGCGCATGCCGCGACCGCCGCCGCCCCAGGAGGCCTTGAGCATGACGGGATAGCCGATCTCGGCGGCGAGACGGTGGATTTCCGCTTCGTCATCCGGCAGCGGATCGGTGGCGGGCACGACCGGCACGCCGACGGAGATGGCGAGATTGCGCGCGGCGACCTTGTTGCCGAGCTGGCGCATGGTGGCCGGGCGCGGGCCGATGAAGATGATGCCGGCGGCATCGCAGGCATCGACGAATTCCGGGCTCTCCGAAAGCAGGCCGTAGCCGGGATGGATCGCATCCGCGCCGGAAAGCTTGGCGACGCGGATCACCTCCTCGATCGAAAGATAGCTCTCGATGGGACCGAGATCGCGCGTCAGATGCGGGCCGCGACCGATCTGGTAACTCTCGTCCGCCTTGAAGCGGTGCAGCGCCAGTTTGTCCTCTTCCGCCCATATCGCAACTGTTTTCAAGCCGAGTTCATTGGCCGCGCGGAACACGCGGATGGCGATTTCGGAACGGTTGGCGACAAGAATCTTGGAAATGGGCAAGTCGGACTCCTCAATGACCTGGATGGGGGACCTTCGAGCGGGAAATGCTGCACCCGCGAAGAGAATTATTAGCGGGTAATTTCCAAAGTGCAATTTTATCGTCGCCATGGAACAAAAGATTTGCGCCGCCGGAAATAATCCCGACGGCGACCGGGACATTGCCCCATAGATAAATCTTTTAGAAACAGACGGTTATGCCGGATTCATGCGGCACCGCCCCGCTACGAGACCAGCCCCAGGCGGAAGGCGATGGCGATGGCGTGGTGCCGGTTGCGGGCGCCGAGCTTTTCCTGGATGCCGTTCATGTACCAGTCGACCGTATGGTTCGAGATGCCGAGGACGCGCCCGATATCGTGCGAGGTCATGCCCTGGGCGAGCAGCGCCAGCGCCTCCATCTCGCGCCGCGTCAACTCGACGTCGACGATCGCCGAAAGCCGCTCGGCCTCCTGCGGGTCGGCTGCGTGAAGGAGCTTCCAGTAGAGCCGGCGGGCGATGCTGTCGAACAGCGCCATCTCCGCGGTCTCCAGCTCCACCGGCCTGCCGCCGATGCTGAGGCTGCCGAGAAGGCCGCGCCGACCATGGACCGGAAACAGATAGCCATCCTCCAGCCCGTTCTGCCGCGCATCGACCATCATGCGCTCCATGCGCTTGCGATGCGGGCTGGCCCGGAACGCGCCGAGCGTGTCGCGCCAGCGGAAACCCACCTGGGCATGGCCGAGATAGCGCACGGTCGGATCGACCTGCATATAGCTTCTGCGCAGATAGGTCTCCGGCCAGCCTTCCGGCCAGCGTCCTGCCAGCAGCAGGCTCAGCACGCTTTCCACCGGTCTCGGCGACTGGTTAAGCCAATAATACTCGAAGCCGTAGAGTGTAATGAGACGCTCGAATTCGGCAGTCGTCTCCTCCCTACCACGCAACTCGTCGATCAGTGCAAGGAACTGCACCAGCAAGTTGATCTTCATATTCCCCGCGCTTGACTAGCTTTGCATAACCAACTGATAAAGCTGAATCAGGCCGACAACCGGCCCAAGCGCCCCTCTGATATCCCCGCTGAACAATTGGCAGGATCGGAAGGTGAAAATCAATCGCTTTGCGTGCATAGCTGACCTGAAATTGCACAATCACGCAAGATTTCAGGCGCGTTATCAAATTTGCTTGACTGCGAAGAACTTTTGCCGCTTCCGCTGGTTAATACCTTCAGCCAAGGGACTGAAGGTGCCAACGTTGCACCGCACAACAGCTATTGCCGGAAAGGCTCCATTCCGTGTCTTTGTTTCAGGTCTATGCCAGGGCCCTCAGCTATCTTGGCATCTACAAGCTCCGGGTCGGGCTGGTGGTTGCCGCCAATATCGTTCTTGCCGTGATCACCATTGCCGAACCCATCCTGTTCGGCCGCATCATCGATGCCATTTCCACCAAGAGCGACGTCACGCCGATCCTCCTGATGTGGGCCGGCTTCGGTCTCTTCAACACCGTCGCCTATGTGCTCGTCGCGCGTGAGGCCGACCGGCTGGCCCATGGCCGCCGCGCCAGCCTCCTGACGGAAGCCTTCGGCCGCATCATCTCCATGCCGCTCGCCTGGCACAGCCAGCGCGGCACCTCCAACGCGCTGCACACGCTGCTGCGCGCCTGCGAGACGCTGTTCAGCCTGTGGCTGGAATTCATGCGCACGCATCTCGCCACCGCCGTGGCGCTCACCCTGCTCATCCCGACCGCCTTCTCGATGGACTACCGCCTGTCGCTGGTGCTGATGGTGCTCGGCGCGCTCTATGTCGTCATCGGCAAGGTGGTGATGAACCGCACACGCGAGGGACAGGCCTCGGTGGAGAACCATTACCACACCGTCTTCTCCCATGTGTCGGACTCGATCAGCAACGTCTCCGTGGTGCACAGCTACAACCGCATCGAGGCGGAGACGCGCGAACTGAAGCAGTTCGCCGAGCGGCTGATCAACGCGCAGTTCCCGGTACTCGACTGGTGGGCGCTCGCCAGCGCCCTCAACCGCATCGCCTCGACCATCTCGATGATGACGATCCTCGTCATCGGCACGGTGCTCGTCCAGCGGGGCGAAATCCGCGTCGGCGACGTCATCGCCTTCATCGGCTTCGCCGGCCTGCTCATCGGCCGCCTCGACCAGATGAAGGCCTTCGCCACGCAGATCTTCGAGGCGCGCGCCAAGCTGGAGGACTTCTTCACGCTGGAAGACGCCGTGAAGGAACGCGAGGAACCGACCGGCGCGGGCGAGCTCGGCGACGTGAAGGGCAAGGTCGAATACCGCAATGTCAGCTTCGACTTCGCCAATGCCACGCAGGGCGTGCGCGACGTTTCCTTCACGGTGGAAGCCGGCCAGACCGTCGCTATCGTCGGCCCGACGGGCGCCGGCAAGACGACGCTCGTCAACCTGCTCCAGCGCGTCTACGAGCCGCAATCCGGCCAGATCTTCATCGACGGCGTGGATATAGGGACGGTGACGCGCAGGTCGCTGCGCCACTCCATCGCCACCGTGTTCCAGGACGCGGGCCTGCTCAACCGCTCGATCTCCGACAATATCCGCCTCGGCCGCGAGGGCGCGAGCCAGGAGGAAATCGAGGCGGCGGCAGAAGCCGCGGCGGCGAACGACTTCATCGTCTCGCGCCAGAACGGCTACGAGACCCATGTCGGCGAGCGCGGCAATCGGCTTTCGGGCGGCGAGCGCCAGCGCATCGCCATCGCCCGCGCCATCCTGAAGAACGCACCGATCCTCGTGCTCGACGAGGCGACCAGCGCGCTCGACGTGGAGACGGAAGCCCGCGTGAAGACGGCCATCGACTCGCTGCGCCGGGGCCGCACGACCTTCATCATCGCGCACCGCCTGTCGACGGTCCGCGAGGCCGATCTCGTCGTCTTCATGGATCACGGTCAGGTCGCGGAGATGGGCACCTTCAACGATCTCAGCCAGAGCAACGGCCGCTTCGCCGCGCTGCTGCGCGCCAGCGGCATCCTGACCGACGACGACGTGCGCAAGAGCCACACGGCGGCCTGATCGATACATCAGCGAAATGCAAAACGGCGGGGCCTGAAGCCCCGCCGTTTTTATTTCATCCGTTCCATGACGTTCCGGCCTACCCGCCTCAGAGCGGGTAGCCCTTGTCCAGGGCATCGAGAGCGACGCCGTTGATCGTCGCCTGCCATCCGCCTTCGTCCGCGCGGTCGACACGGATGGAGAGTTTCTTGCCGTCGATGACCAGCGTCGCGCTGTAGCCATTCCACGCCGCCGGAAGCACCGGCGCGACGAAGAGGCGGCCGCCTTCCTTGCGGATGCCGAGAATGCCCTCGACCGCCGCGCGGTAAAGCCAGCCGGCCGAGCCCGTATACCAGGTCCAGCCGCCGCGGCCCGTGCGCTCGCCTTCGCCATAGACGTCGGCGGCGACCACATAGGGTTCCACGCGGTAGCGCTCGGCCGCGTCCGCATCGAGCGCGTGCTTGACGGGATTCAGCAGGTCGAGGCAGGCGAAGGCATCGTCGCCCCTGCCCTGCCGCGCCAGCGCCAGCACGACCCAGGTTGCGGCATGGGTATACTGGCCGCCATTCTCACGCACACCCGGAGGATAAGCCTTGATATAGCCCGGCTCCTGCGGGGTTTCGGAAAGCGGCGGGGTGAACAGGCGGATGATGCCGTTCTCCCGGTCGACAAGCTCGGCCATGACGGCGTTCATCGCCTGACGCGAGCGATCCGCATCGCCTTCGCCGGACAGCACGCTCCAGCTCTGCGCGATGGAATCGATGCGGCATTCGTCGCTTGTCGCCGAGCCGAGCGGCGTTCCGTCGTCATAATAGCCGCGACGGTAATAGCCGCCGTCCCAGCCCGCCGTTTCCAGCGATTCCTTGAGGCGGCCGAGATGGCCTTCCCACGCGTCGGCGCGAACATGATCGCCATGCGCGCGGGCGAGCGGGATGAAGCCGCGCAGCGTGCCGGCAAGGAACCAGCCGAGCCAGACGCTGGTGCCGCGGCCGGCTTCGCCGACCCGGTTCATACCGTCGTTCCAGTCGCCGCCGAGCATGAGCGGCAGGCCGTTCTCGCCGGTGCGCTTCAGGGCAAGATCGAGAGCACGGGCGCAATGCTCGTAGAGCGGCGCTTCCTCGCCCGAACGGTTGGGCCTGTAGAAGGAATCGTGCTGGCCCTCGGCAAGCGCCGGACCTTCGATGAAGGCAAGCGTCTCATCGAGCACGGCGCGGTCGCCGGTCACACGGCAATAATATTCCACCGCATAAGCGAGCCACACCACATCATCCGAGATCATCGTGCGCACGCCGGCGCCGGTATCCGGCAGCCACCAGTGCTGCACGTCACCCTCGACGAACTGGCGCGCGGCCGCATTGAGGATCTGCTTGCGGGCAAGCTCCGGGTGATGCAGCAGGAAGGCCAGCGTGTCCTGCAACTGGTCGCGGAAGCCATAGGCCCCGCTTGCCTGATAGAAGGCGGTGCGGGCCATGATGCGGCAGCCGAGCGCCTGATAGGGCAGCCAGTCGTTGACCATGCGGTCGAGCGCCGCATCCGGCGTCTTGACCTGCAGCGTGCCGGTAAAGCCCTCCCAGAAGGTGCGCACCGACGCCATGACCGTATCGAAATCGGCCGTGCGGGCCTTGTCGGCCAGCGCGCGGGCGCTGTCCGCATCGGCGGTGTCGCCGAGCACGAAGAGCAGTTCGCGCTTCTCGCCCGGCTTCAGCGTGATATCGACGGCAAGCGCCGCACAGGGATCGCCGATGCCGTCGGCATTGCCGGGCAGCGGTTCGCCCGTGGCGACGGCGACCGGCAGGACGATATCGCCGATGCGGCCGATGAAATCGCGGCGTCTAGCGGTAAAGCCCGTCAGCGGCGTATCGACGGCGAAGAAGCTGGTCCGGCCGGCGAAATCGAGGCTGTAGGGATTGGCGGCGAAGAGCGCACCGCTCTCCTCGTCCTGACTGGTCAGCACGAAGGGCGCCGTTTTAGAGGGATTGTTGCCGAGGACCCATTCGACATAGCCGTAGACGGAGAGGCTGCGTTCCGTGTCGCCGGTGTTCTTCACGACGAGGCGCGAATATTTGACCGGGTCTTCCGGGTCGACCGTCTGCACCAGATCGAGCTCGATCCCGTCCTCCCAGCTTCGGAAGGCGGTGTAGCCGAGGCCATGCCAGGTCTCGAACTTGACCGATGGCTTGCGCGACAGCGCCGCGAACGGCGTCATGACCGTGCCGCGCTCGCGATCGCGCACATAGAAGGCCTCGCCCGGACGGTTGACGACCGGATCGTTGGTCCAGGGCGTGAGCTGGAAGTCGCGCGAATTGCGGCTCCAGGTGAAGCCCGCACCTTCCGCCGAGACGTGGAAGCCGAATTCGCGGTTGGCGATGACGTTGATCCACGGCTGGGGCGTCGCCTCGCCGCCGCGCAGGCGCACGGCATATTCGCGGCGGTCGGCATTGAAGCCGCCAAAACCGTTCCAGAAGGTCAGGCCCTCGCCGTCGATGGCGACGGGTTCGGCAACGGGTGCCGGCAGCTTGGCCACCGGCGTTTCCGCCTTGACCTCGTCCTCGCCGCGCGGCGTCGAATAGAGCGAGGCCGTGCGGGCGATCTGGTCGGCAAGCGAACCGTTACGCGCGTGGAAGACCGCGCGGGCGGTCGCCAGCAGCGCCTGCCAGGTGGAGGTATCCATCAGGTCGCGGCGCACCGTGAAGACATGCTGGCGCACGCCGTCCGACTGTCCGCGCATGCGCAGGTTCTCGCACAGATAATCGAGCGTGTGCTGCATGTCCTGCGCATAGGACGCCGCACGCTCGTTGAGAATGACGAGATCGGCGGTGACGCCGCGATGACGCAGATATTCCTGCGCGCGCAGCGCCTCGCGGGCGACATCGAGGTCGATTTCATCGTTGATGCGCAAAACGAAGATCGGGAAATCGCCCGAGATCGCCAGCGGCCAAAGCGCCGACTGGGCGGCAAGGCCGGTCTCGATCGTGCCGGTATCGGCCCGCAGATGCATGTCCGGATAGGTGAGGTAGCGGCCGAGCATCTGGAAGCTCGCCGCCTCCTGCGAGGTGACGCCGACATGGCGCATATGCACCTGCGAGCGCGTCCAGGCATGGATCATTTCATGGTTGAAGGCGTCCGGGTGGCGATAGCGGTCGATGGCCGCGTCCACCTCGGCGCGGCTCGGGGCCGCAATGGTCCAGAAGATGACCTTGACCTTCTTGCCAGCCGGAACGCGCACCACGCGGCGCAGCGCCATGATCGGATCGAGCGTGAAGCCGTCCGTGCCCGAGAGCTGCGCGCCGGCGTCGAAGGCGGCGGCATTTGCCAGCGAGCGGCCGCGGCCGATGAAGCGGCGGCGGTCGGTCTCGATCTCGGTACGGCGCGACGGGCCGGCATTGTCGACGATCAGATGGGCGACCGCCATGTCCGGCTCGTTCGGATTGCGCTTCTGGCGCTCGGCGCGGATGACGTCGCCGCGCTTGCCGATCTCGGTGCGCACGAACATCTTCGAGAAGAGCGGATGGGCGTTGTCGGCGTCATCCGTCGAGATGACCGGCTCCATATAGGAGGTCACCTCGATGAAGCGGTCTTCCGTGCCGGTGTTGAGCAGCGTCAGGCGGCGGCCTTCGGCATCGTGCTCGGTGGCGACGATGACTTCGACCTCGCTGGTGAGCTTGCCGATGGTCTTGACAAATTCCGCCTTGTCGTCGCCGAACTGGGTCTTCGTCTCCTCGCCCTCGATGCGCTTCGGCTCGGCGGTGGCGGACCACCACTCGTTCGTCGCCATGTCGCGCAGGAAGAGGAAGGAACCCCAGCGGTCTTCCGTCGGGTCGGGCTTCCAGCGGGTGACGGACTGGCCGTTCCAGCGGGAGTAACCGGCGCCGGTCGCCGTGAGCATGACGGAGTAGTGGCCGTTCGACAGGAACACGGCCTCGCGTTCGCGCGAGATCGGGTCCTTGAAGATGCGGATTTCCGGGCGCAGCAGGTCGGCCTGCGTGCTGCCGACGGTTTCCGGCTCACGCTTGGCGTTGATGACCGGAATGTCGCGCGGGGCCTTTTCCTGCAACAGCAGTTCGGCCGCCTCGATGACCGGATCGGCATGGAAGCGTTCGCGCAGTGCCCCGTTGAAGACGACATTGGCGACGGCGGCGATGGACATGCCGTGATGGTGCGCCATGTAGTTCTTCACCACGGCGCAGGTCTTGCCCTCGGGCACGCGGGTCGGCGTGAAGTCGACGGCGTCGTGGAAGCCGTAGACGCCGAGCGCGCCGAGCTTGCGCAGGCGCTCGAGGTTTTCGAGCGCTTCCTTCGGCGCATACTGGGCAGCCAGCAGCGAGGCATAGGGCGCGATGACGGCGTTCTGGCCGAGGCCGCGCTTGAGGCCGAGCGTCGGCACGCCGAAATTGGTGTACTGGTAGGTCAGCTCATGGTCGCGGGCGTTGAAGGCCGCTTCCGAGATGCCCCAGGGCGTGCCGAGGCGGCGGCCGTGGTTCATCTGCTCGACCACGACGAGATTGTTCGTCTGGTTGAGAATACCGCCCTGACGCTCCTGCATGACGAGCGGGGGCATCAGATATTCGAACATCGAGCCGGACCAGGAAACCAGCGCCCCGCGCGAGCCGACCGGCACGACCGGACGGCCGAGCTTGTACCAGTGCTCGGTCGGAAGGTCGCCCTTGGCGATGGCGAAGAGGCTGGTCAGACGCGCCTCGGAGGCGAGCAGATCGTAGCAGGCTTCGTCCAGCTCGTTCGTCTCGACGCGGTAGCCGATGGAGAGAAGGCGGCGCTCCTGACGGAAGAGGAAGCCGAAGTCCATCGAGAAGGCGATGTCGCGCGAGCGGTCGCGCAGCACGACGAGGCGGTCGCGCAGGCCCTCGATGGAGCCGAGGTCGAAGACGCTGTCGGCGATATGCGCCTCGCAGGTCGCAACCAGCCCGCCGGCCCAGGCGGCAAGCTCGCCGCTTTCCGCCGATTTGATCTCGTGGTCGAGATTGACGATCAGCTTGTTGATATCGCGCGCCAAGACCGAAAGATTGATGACGCGGATGGAGGCGAATTCGTGCTCGCGCTTG